>JAGCAH010000140.1 GCA_017652805.1 Thermoguttaceae bacterium
CCAGTAGGAGGACGCGCGTTCGGTGTTCATCATGTCCTCGGAATACTCGACCATGTAATTGTCGTAACTGATGAACTGCGGCCGGACCTCCTGGACGTATCGTTCGAGATACTCGGTGTAGGTCCACGTTCCGAGCTGCGAGACGGCGTCGGCGCCGAGGGTGGTGGCGTAGCCGGGGAAGAGGTTGATATACGCCAGCTTTCCGGGCGCGTGTTTCTTAATCGCCGCGACCGTGACGGCGAGGGCCGGGAACTTGTCCGCCCCCGGCTCGTCGATCAGGTTGTAGCCGATCACCTCCGGATCGTCTTTCGTCGAGGCGACTGCCTCTTTCACTTTTTCCCCGTATGCCTCCACGTCCTCGCCTTCGGCATAGAGCGGCGCGGGAAAACGGACAATCGCCTTCATGGAATATTTTTTGGCGATCGGAAGGGCGTCGGCCGAAATGAATCCGGGCATATTGAAGCCACATTCGGACATTGACCCGATCATAGCATCGCTGCCCTCGAATCCGCCCCAAGGGAAGAGGGGGAAGAAGCCGTCCTGAAGTTCAAGCGGTTCCAGGCCGAGGGATTCGGCGGTTGCGTTTTCGTCCCACGTTTCGGTGCTCCCGGCGTCCGGCGCGTCCCCCTTCGCGGCGAGGGCGGCGGAGAGGACGAGCGCCGCCAAAGAGAATCCGGTCATGAATCGTTTCATCGGTAAAACCTCCGGTAATGTTAGGTGTCTTTTACAAATTTACGTTTGCCGGTATCCGTCCCGCGAAAAGATGCGTTCCCGTCAGAACATGACCGGGTCCGCTTCAAGTTCGCCGGATCCGTAGGCGGCGAAGGTGATGTCGGCGGCGGCCACCGGTTTGGGGTAGGCCAGGCCGCCGTCGCCCGCCCCGGCGAGCCAGTTGTTCGAAAGATATACCAAGTCGCTGGGGGACACGTCTCCGTCGGCGTTGATATCGGCGGCGGGAATATAATCCTCGTCTCCCTCGGCGCTTAACCAGGATTGGGCAAGAATCGCGCGGTCGCCTGTGGCAATGTCGCCGTCGTTGTTCACGTCCATCGGGCAGACACTGAAGGTTTTTACTTCGCTCCAGTCCGAATCGGTATAGGCGCCGGTTCCCAGGGCGCGGACGCGGTATTGGACACCCTGCCCGTAGGTCAGCCCCGTGACAACCGCGGCGGTTTCGGCCGTGGAAACGGCCGTCCAGCGGACCCCGTCGGCGGAATACTGCAGTTCGTAGCCCGACGCGTTGTCGACCGCGTTCCAGGCAATCCGATGCCGGTTCGCGCCGTAGGAGGCGTAGACGCCGCGGCTTCCGGTTGAGATGGTCGGCGCGTCGAGGATCACGGGAACCGGAGCCGCGCCGTATTCATACGCGCCGATATCGACGATCCCGTTAATGACGCGTGGATTGCCGGCGATATCGGTTTCCGCCGTTACCGCGGAAGTCAGCCCCGCATCGATCGCGGCGCTCCCTTCGGCGAGCGAAAGGTCAAGCGAGCCGCCGTTGACGAGAACGCCGTCTTCAAAGATCGGCGCGGTAACGAAACCGGGATCGGCACCGACGATGTTGTTGGTTCCGGTCCAGGTGCCGGCAAAATCGGCGTTATCGGCGGCGTCGTTCAGCGCGACGATGGTATTCGTCAGTTCGGCCTTGCCGGAGGAAACCGAAAGTCCGCCGCCTTTGGGGGCGGTATTTCCCGAGACGGTCGAACTGACAAGCGTTATTTCTTTGGTGCTGTAAATCCCGCCGCCGTTGCTACTCGCGGCATTCCCCGTAACGACGCAGTTCACCAGTTTCAGCCAGCCCACATTGTATATCCCGGCGCCGTAGCCGAAACCGCCGCCCGTGATCGTGAGTCCGATCAGAGTGACCGGCGCATCGGTGCTCCCGCCGTACACCCTGAAAACGCGGTTCGTTCCGCTCCCGCAAACCGTGATTCCGCCGGCGGGCGACGCGTCGACGGTCACCCGCCGGTCGATCACAATCTCCTTATCCGCGAGCTGGACCGTTCCGCCGGCAAGCGAAGGGTCGAACGTAATCACGGCGCGGTCCTCGGCGAGGAGAAGCGCCTCGCGCAGTGAGAGGAACCCGTCACTGTCGAAGGAGTCTTCAAGAGTGGTCACGACGAGCCTTTTCGTACTCCCCGCCCGAACGGTATAGGAGCCCAGGCTCCCGTAGTCGGAATAGATCCCCGGCGAACCGGTTTCGCATCCTGTCCCCTCAACCGTCAGGAAATAGATCCCCGCGGCTTCGGTGAAAACGAATTCGACGTCAAGCCGATCCGAGGGGTCGTACGTCCGGATCAGCTCGTAATCTTCGGAGTAGAGTTTCACCAGCACGTCCAGGTTGGTCACCCACGAAATTCCTCCGACGAAGAAATCGAGCGCCGAGCCGTCCGATTCAAAAACGAAACAGTCGACGTCGGTGTTCCGTTCGATGATTCCGGTGATTTCCCCGACTCCGTCGGTGATCGTAAGGACCTCGGCGCCGTCGAAGGTATCGGCGTAATCGTCTTCGCGGTACCCGAAACCGTTTTTCGTGGTAATGGTCAGGAGTTCGTCGACCGTATCCGTGGCTTCGGCGTATTCCCCTTTCGACCACTGGGTCAGTTCCATACTCAGGGGATTCCCCATGATCGGCCCCCATCCGTTCAGTCCGTTGAAATACGACCGTTTCCCTTTTCCTTTGTGGCCCAAGCCGAGCGTATGACCGACTTCATGCGAAACCGTTACGGCGATTCCGTTGATGTCATACCCGATCGATTCCGAAAAGACGAAGTTGGGGGTGTCGCTCTTCTTGGTGAACGAGCTTCGGAGAGAGATTCCCAGCACCCCACTGCCGTACCAGTCGGTGTTCCGTCCGCCGATCACCACCCGCTGCGACCGTCCTTCGGCGAAAGAGACGCTCGAGGGTTCTACGGTGGTCACGTTGACGTCGAACGGCATGAAATCTTCGGCAACACGGAGCCAGATGTCGTAGATCGCGGCTTTCTCACTTGCCGAAAATTCCGTCTTTTCGGTGTCTCCGTCCAGGGTGAACCTGGGCGATTCGATGACCGGGTGGGCGCCCCAGTTCCAGTTGGTATTTGTAGTGACATGTCCGTCGAAATCAAGATAAATCGTATAGAGGGAATCCGGTTTACTGCTGAGGTTGCCGATGTCGAATTCTGCGTCGGCGTCGCGGCAGGCGTCGTAGATATTCCCGCAGGTGTTGGCGTAGTTGCGGATTACGGTTGTATCGGTCAGGGTCAGGGTTCCGAAAGAGTTGTAAATGCCCCCTCCTTTTCCGAACGCGTAGTTTCTTGTGACCGTACAGCCGATGAGGTCAAGGGTTCCGGTAAAGTAGATTCCCCCGCCGTTGAATTCGTCCCCGTCGGTAATCGTCAGGCCGATCAGCGTTACCGGAGCGTCCGGGGTTCCCCCCCTGATATGAAAGATCCGGCTCCGGCCGTCGGCGTCTATCGTAATTCCGCCGGCGGGCGAGGCGTCGACGGTAATCGCCTTGCCGACTTCGAGCTGTTTCCCGTTCAGAGCGATCTTACCTCCGGTCAATTCCGAAGCGAACACGATTGTGTCGCCATCCGCCGCGGCATGGATCGCTTCACGCAGGGAAACTATACTGTCCGACGTATCCCATTCGGCCGGATCTTCCAGTGTATTCACAATCCAGGTCTGTCCCCCGGTGGGCGCTGCCGCCGCCCGTTCCATTCCGCCGGCGGTTACGGCCAAAAGGGTGCGTTCTTCGAGCGATTCAAGTCGGAGTTTGCGGGCGCTGACTGTATTGCTCATCACGGATCTCCGGGCAGAGAAAATATCTTGGTAAGGGACGTTATCCGAAAGGACAAAAAACTTCCCGTTGGGGATTTTCGGCGGCGCCTGCCCCATTGCACGCCACGCCGAACGAACCCGCGGCACCGAGGGGAACCCGTCTTGGCGGTTCTCTCCCCCGGTGCGGCGTCGCCCGTTTTTTGGGTGCGCGTGTCAGGCGCCTGAAACACTAGACCAGACGCCAGTGCGCCTGGCGGATCACAGCGATCCAGGTTCCCTTGATCACTTCGTACCAGACCGTCTGAATCGTGCCGTCGCTGAGCTGAACCGAGGCGGGATAGCCGAAATCGTGCCCCATGTCGTCGATATGCCAGAGCGTGATCGGCTCGGACCAGGTCTGGCCG
>JAGCAH010000141.1 GCA_017652805.1 Thermoguttaceae bacterium
TCGAACGCGTCGCCGGCGCCGATTCGGTCGACGATGCCGGTAATATCGTGTGTTCGGGCGGTGTAGAATCCCGAGCGTGTGCGAAGCGCCGCGGAGAGACGGTTGTGGTCGGCCGAGATCGTCTCGCGCAGTGTGGTGGCGAAAACGCGGATGTTCGGGTAGATCCCGGAAATCTTTTCGGTGAGCCGGGCGAAACGTTGCGGATCGGGGGCGCCGTGCGTTTGCGCCCCACCCTCGAGTTCCATACCCAGGGCGATCGCGATCTGCCCTTCGTTGGCAACGCAGATATCGGCGTACATCAGAAGGATCGGGATCACCTCGATCGGGAGTTTACCGTATTTCCAGAGATTCATCCGCAGATTGAAGTCGAAAGAGACCTGAATTCCCATCTCTTTCGCGGTGGCGGCCGCCAGGATCGCGGCGTCGGCGGCGCGGGCCGAAATCGACGGCGTGATTCCCGTCAGATGGAGGAGATCGGCGCCGTCTAAGAGTTTCGGCCAGTCGATCGTGTCGGGAGGGGCGAGCGCCAGAGCCGAGTCGGCGCGGTCGTAGATGACGCGTCCGGCGCGCTGACAGGCGCCCGATTCGACGAAATAGAGTCCCATCCGGCCCGAGGTCCGGACGATCCCGCTCGTGTCGACCCCAAATCCGCGCAGCTGAGCGACGGCGGCGTCGGCCAGCGCATTGTCGGGGAAGACGGTTGCGAACGAGGCGTTTTCTCCGAAAAGGGAGAGGGAGACCGCCACGTTCGACTCGCTCCCCCCGAAGGTCGCTTCGAGGGAAGGGGACTGAAAAAAACGTTCGGCGCCCGGTGTTTTGAGACGGAGCATCGTCTCGCCGAATGTCACAATCCGCATAAAGACTCCTTTGCTGCTGGAACGGTCTGTTTTCGCCCATTATAACAGGTTTTTTCAGGCGCGCAAAAGCCGGAAGGGACGCGGCGCAAATGGGACGGTCCGACGGGTCGGATGCGCTTGATACCCTCGGGGTCTGGTGTATAATAGACGGAACTCTCTGCTTCGCGGGGAGTTCTATACCGAAAGAGGCGGCGGCGCTTCCGCCGTCGATACTTCCTTTGAGGTGTTTTGTTTCCTCTGAACCTGGTCGGTGCGTGATGGCAAAGAACGAAGACTCGTATCGGTTCCCGACGGTCCGCTATGTCAAGCGGCTTCGGATGTCGCTTGAGCTTCCCGATCAGACCGAGAAAAACATCCCCCGACTTCCCGACGGGTTCGTCTGGCTTCCGTGGCATCCCTGCCTGACCGATACGCACGGCGAGGTGAAATTTCTGGCGTTTCATCATTCGTTCGACGCCGACGTCTTTCCGACGTTCCGGTCGCGTCAGGCGTGTATCGGACTGATGCGTTCGATTGCCGCTCATTCCGGGTTCGTCTCCCAGGCGACCTGGATGATCGCCTGCCGATCGGCCGGCTCGACCCTGCCGATACCGGTGAACGAACGGAACGAATACCCGCTCCGCTCCCACAAACCGGAGACGGAACACCTTGATTACGTCGCCACGATCCAGGGAATCCGAACTGCGCCGCAGATTGCCGGAATACAGAATGTCGCGGTTCGTCCCGAATTTCGCGGACGCGGGCTCGGCCGCGCTCTTCTGATGAAAGCGCTCGACGGTTTTCGTCGGGCGGGGGTCAGAAAAGTGACCTTAGAGGCAACCAGCGGCAATACGCCCGCGATCCGCCTCTACGAGACGAGCGGATTTCGACTGTATCAGACCCTCTATAAGGAGGTCTACGTTCATTAACCTTAATAGTCGCCGGTATGACCGAGAAACTGAAAACCGATATTCTGGACAACGGGCTTGTCCTTCTGACCGAGTCGATTCCCGAAAGTGAAGCGGCGTCTTATGTCCTGCGCGTTCCGTTCGGAACGATCGACGATCCGGCGGACCGTCAGGGATTGGCGGGGATGATCGTCGAGATGATCGTCCGAGGCGCGGGGAAGTATAACAATCAGGAGCTGGTCTACGCTTTCGAGAATTTCGGAATTGACGCGTCCGAGTCGGTTTCTCAGAGTACCACGTCGTTCAGCGCGGCGATGCTCGCCGACCGACTGGAGGATTCTCTGGCCCTGACGGCCGACATCGTGCGCCGTCCGTGGTTTCCGGAGGCGGAACTCGAGTCGGCGCGGCTGGTATTGGCTCAGGAACTTGCCGGGCTCGAAGACGAACCGGCTCGGCTTCTGATGCGCCGGCTCGGGAAGAATTTTTTTCCCGCCCCCTGGGCCCGGCCGTCGTACGGCGATGCCGA
>JAGCAH010000142.1 GCA_017652805.1 Thermoguttaceae bacterium
CACTCTTCCCCCTGCACCATCGTCTCGCCGTAGACGTTGACCGGAGTAGGCGGTTCTTCTTCGCGCCAATCTCCTCCCGGTCGGCCGCCGTAGACCATATCGACCGAAAGGTGTACCAGACGGACAGCGTAGAGGCGGGTCAGTCGGGCAAGGTTGTGTACCACATCAACGTTGAGGGTCCAGGCGATCTTCGGTTCGAGTTGGCACGCTTTCAGCGCGCAGTTTCCGGCACAGTCGAGAACCGAGGCGAATCGATACCTTTCGAACAGCTTCTCCAGCGCGCGAAAATCCTCGACCGGAAGGTAAAAAACGTCCGGTGCGGTGAACCCGACGACGTCGGGAGGGAGAACTCCGAAGACGCGTCCCGGAAAACGGGACTGAAAATAGGCCAGCGCGTTATACCCGGCGACCCCGGTGATTCCGGTGACAAGGAGCGGCAGAGGAGGATCGCCGAGCGGAGGAATGTCGTCCCGCTCGGTTTGGTTTGTATAACGGTTTAAGATCGCGGCGTAATCGGGGTGATTCTTCATTCGCGCGAAAGGACCAGACCGCGAAGCGCCCCGAGCCAAACGACGAGGTCATCCCGGGAGACTTCGGTCCAGCCGGAAACTTTGTGGTTGAGGATCGCCTCTTTCAGATCGTCGATCGGGCGGGCCAGATCGTCGGGAAGCACGGGAAATTCCCCCATCGCGCGGAGGATCTCGCCGGTCGGCGCGACGGGAGAGGTCCACGGCTCATCGGAACCTTTTGCCCCGAGGATCTCCGTGTTTTCCGGCTTCTCGTCTTCCTGAGCGGAGGCGCCTTCGGCAGCGCCGCTCTTCTCATTTTCGTCTTTATCCTCGGAAAGGGCGACCGGAAGAGTGTCGAGGAACTCGGCGTCCGAATCGTTCCGGGGATTTACGTCCTCGTCCGGCTCGGAGGCGACAATATCCGACTCCTTCGGTTTCCTATCGGCCGGAGCGCCGTATTCCTCCCAACGGGCGATCCGCATCTGCGCGACCGAAAGCCCCTCGACGGAAGCTTTTTCAAGCCATCGGGAAGCGTCATCCCAGTCGAGCGCCGCCTGGAAATGACTCCAATAGAGCGACGGATACGCCTCGCCGCGGCAGGGGGCGTCCGCAGCGCCGAACTTTTCGTACACACGACGCAGGCGCCCGACATGCTGGCTCGAAATCCCTCCGATCCGCTGGGCAATCGTCTCGTCGGAATAGACGCTCCGGGGGAGCCCCGCCTCGATAAGACGGGTTCGCCACGAATAGATGACCTTCCCCTTTTCCCAGTTCGTCTGACTGACCAGGCGATTCCAGAATCCGATAAACTCGAGCGCGATCTCGTTGATCAGAGGCGCTTTCTCGGGAGGAATCAAGTCGGCCGTATCGGCAGAGGAAAGTTCAGCGTCGGGAGGGGAAAGAGGATCTTCCCAAGGGGCGGAATCGGCGGTATGTTCGGACACAAAGACCTCCTGAAAGCGGACGGAGAGTGAAAACGGATCGTGATCGATTATATCACGCGGGGAGGTTCTTTCAATCCACGAGACGGCGCTCCCCCTCTTTCTCGACCCCGTCGTTTCAGGTAAAATTAGGATTGTTGCGCATTTTGCGGACTTTTTCTAAATTAACAGGCCAAAGTGATGAACCGCAATACGATCCTCCTGATCGGCGAGAACGATCGCCCCGAATTTGAGCCGTTCACCCGGCGTCTGGTCGCCCTGGGAGGGGAGTTCGGCGCCGTCTGCCGCTATCACACGGCATTGAGCGAGGCAGAACGGGAAAAAGGAGAGGGGGCGCGGCTGGTTTTTCTGCTCGAAAGCCGTCCCGGGGAATTTCCTCCGAAGGGAGTCGCGCGGTTTCGTCAACTCGTCCCCGGCGCTCCTCTTGTTCTCCTTGCCGGCCCCCTCTGTCAGGGTGAGGGTCGAACCGGGCGTCTTCCTGCGGGTGTAACTCGCTTTTACTTCTACGAGTTCGAGACGGCGCTCCTGCGGGAACTGGCGAAGTTTTTCAGACATGAGCCGAGCCGTCTGGCACTTCCGGCCACCACGAACGAAGAGGATTTCTGGCGGGAGGCCTCGTTCGAACGCCCTCCCCGCGAGACGGTCCCCCTTCCCCGAACCGAGCCGAACCGAAACGCCGTCGCCGCGGCCGACCCGGCAATGCGGGAGCTTTTGGCTGACTTCGCATCGGACGAGGCGCCGACCGATACGCTGGCGTCCGTCGACGATCTCTTTCATCTCAACGCGCCGCCGCAGCGGATTCTCATTGATCTGACGGTCGAGGCGAAAGAATTCCTCCCGCGCCTGAAAGAAATGACGGCGCGCTTTTCGAACAGTGAGTTTGTGATATACATATTCGCACCGACCCCCGAAGAGACCGCTCTCTTCGCCATGGCGGGAGAACGGGTGACGGTCCTTCCCAAGCCGTTTTTCCGTCTGACGCGTCCCGAGGCTTCAGCGTATTAAAAAACGCCGCAGCCCTGAAAAGGACGCGGCGTCTGGGTTGTTTTGTCAAAAGGTTCAGGAGAGCCCCGAGAGTTTTCGGTAATCCTGTTCCCCCGAATCTCCGCTTCCGCCTTTCTCCGGTTCGATTTCGCGCAGGCGTGCTTCCATCTCCTGAATCGTCTTCTCCTGCCGAGCGATGGAAACTTTGTGGCCGTCAATCCGACCCTCCTGGAACTGAATGAGCTCTTTCATGTCGATGATCGACGAGACGTGGATCCGGATCGCCGCAACCACGGCAAGCCAGAAGGCGAGGTAGGTAACCGAGGTAATCAACGCGCGGAGAAGAGACCCCTCGTGATGATGGCTCCATCCCAGGAAAAAGATCGAAAAGGCCACGACCAACCCGACGACCGTCAGAAGAAAGACCTTTCGATGGAGGCCGCTCCGGAGCATGCCGATATTTTGGGTGACAATTTCGTCGACGCGCTCCCGCTTCATCTCGTGTGTCGCGGTAACTCCGCGGTGCCGGGAACGGCGGTACGAATGACGGTGCGAGGAGCCGCTACGCCTATGCGATCCGGAAGAATGGTGATGGTGGTGGTGGCGGGAACTCTCTTCAGGCATCTCTACAAACGGACAGTTTTACGTTGGAGGGCGCCGAAAACGGGCGCGGGAAAGACGAAAAATCACTCAATCGGGCCAAGCGAGGCTTATCGGGGGGTCGTAGGCGGGATCGGCAAAGCGCCCCCCCGCCGCGAATGCGGCGGGGGAAGCCTGAACGAATATCAGGCGTTGGCCTGATTCTTGACCGCGGTATCGAACTGACCGTCGAAGGCGATCTTGCTCGGCGAGAAGTTGATCTTCTTGACAAACTCGAACGCTTCGGTCGCACCGAAGACACGGTCCATGCCGGAATCTTCCCATTCGACGGAGAGGGGTCCCTGGTAGTCGATGTGGTTGAGCGCGCGGATGATCTCCTCGAAGTTGACGCTCCCGTGCCCCAGTGAACGGAAATCCCAACCGCGCCGGGCATCGCCGAAGTTAATGTGGCTGCAGAGAACCCCGCTTTCGCCGTCGAGCTGGAGGGCGGCGTCTTTCATGTGGACGTGGAAGATCCGGTCCGGGAAAGCGTAGATGAATTTTTCCGGTTTCATCCCCTGCCAGATCAGGTGGCTCGGGTCAAAGTTGAAACCGAATGCCGGATGGTTGTCGAGCGCGTCCAACGCCATCCGCGCCGAGTGGATGTCGAACGCGATTTCGGTCGGATGGACTTCGAGCGCGAACTTCACTCCCTCCTCCTGGAAGACGTCGAGGATCGGGGTCCAGCGTTCTTTCAGAAGTTTGAACCCGTCGTCGATCCATTTCTGCGGAACCGGCGGGAAGGAGTAGAGATAAGGCCAAATCGACGAGCCGGTGAACCCGGTCACGATCTGCGCGCCGAACTTCTTCGCGGCGCGGGCGGTGTCTTTCATCTCTTCGGCGGCGCGGCGCCAGACGCCTTCAGGATCGCCGTCTCCCCAGACGTATTCGGGAACGATCGCCTTGTGGCGCTCGTCGAGCTGGTCGAGAACGACCTGCCCCAGGCAATGGTTGCTGAGCGCCCAGCAGTCGAGGTTGTATTTTTTGAGCTGGGCGCGTTTCTTTTCGCAGTAGTCGGGTTCGGTCATCGCCCGGTGAACGTCTA
>JAGCAH010000143.1 GCA_017652805.1 Thermoguttaceae bacterium
GCCCGACACACAAAAACCCCCGGCGGGCAGGAGCTTCGCGCTCCTGCCCGCCGGGGTTTTTGAGTCATCCCTCCGCTATCAATACCTAAACCCTTCCGCCTTAAACCACTCGGCGAACTTCTCCAATCCGACATCGATCGGCGTTTTCGGCACGAACCCGAAATCTCGGTTAATTTCGGTAATATCGGCGCAGGTACGCAGCACGTCCCCCGGCTGAAGCGGCAGATACTCGATCACCGCCTTCTTACCGAGTTTCTCTTCGAGGACCTCGATAAACCGGGACAGAATTTCCGGCCGATGATTCCCGATATTATAGACCTTATGCCGAACACCTTTCGCGTTCGGCTGGGGCGGCGTATTCAGAACGCTAACCACGCCGTTAACGATATCGTCGACATAGGTGAAATCGCGATACAGGTTTCCCCTGTTAAAGACGGGGATCGTCTCGCCAGCCCAGATCCGTTTCGCGAAGATATACGCCGCCATATCAGGCCGGCCCCACGGACCGTAGACCGAGAAGAACCGCAGTCCCGTCGCCGCGACGCCGAACAGATGGGCGTAGGTATGCGCCATCAGCTCATTCGACTTTTTCGTCGCGGCGTAGAGCGAGATCGGCTCGTCAACCGAATCCGATTCGGAAAACGGAGTATTCTCCCGATTCCCATAGACCGACGAACTCGACGCGTAAACCAGATGCTTCACCGGAAAATGCCGACACGCCTCCAGAATATTGAGAAACCCGGTAATATTCGAATCGATATAAGCCTGCGGATTTTCCAGCGAATACCGCACCCCCGCCTGAGCCGCCAGGTTCACCGTCACTTCCGGCTGAAACTCTTTAAACGCCGCGTTAACCGACTCGGCATCCGTGAGATTCTTCCGTTCGAACCGATAGTTCGGATACGTCCCCAAGACGGCAAGCCGCGCCTCTTTCAGCCGCGGGTTATAGTAATCATTAACGCTGTCGAAGCCGAAAACTTCGTCGCCGCGTTCCAAAAGGAGTTTCGCCAGATGAAACCCGATAAACCCGGCGGTACCGGTCACAAGATAACGCATTGATAATATCTTCGTTAAAACTCGATGTTCAAAAAATCAACGTTAAAAGGGCGTTCGGCATCCCGAAGCCGCTCAAAACAAGATTATAGTATCGGAAAAATCGATTGTCCAGTCTCCCTTTCGACGCATTTCGGTTATAATGGGAGCGTCTCCCCGATCGGGAGAATCATCGCAACGTCTTCCGGAACCGAGGTACGTTCCCCAATGCTAACCCCAACCGACTTTGAACTCAGGAGCTTCTGCCCGCATCGTGTATGCCCACTCGGCGCGCACGTCGACCACCAGCACGGGCTGATCACCGGTTTCGCGCTCAACAAGGGAATCACCTTTTACTACGACCCCTCCGAAAAGTTCCGGCTCGAAAGTCTTAACTTCCCCGGCACGATGAAATTCTCCCTCTCCCACGTCCCCCCGCGCCAGGGGAACTGGGGCGACTATCTTCGCGGCGCGGTACGTTCGCTTGCCGCGCGGTACGAGTTGAAAAAGTGCGTCACGGGCATTTTCGAAGGTTCCCTTCCCGTCGGCGGTCTTTCGTCGTCAGCGGCGCTTATCATCTCATTCCTCACCGCGCTATGCCGAGCGAACGATTTAACGCTCGACCCGCGAGAGCTAATCGACGTGGCATTCGAAGCGGAAACGGAATACGTCGGGGTTCAGGTCGGCATACTCGACCAGAGCTGCGAAGTCTACGCGCAGAAGGGCAAACTCCTTTTTCTCGACACCCGCGACCGATCCTACGACCTGATCCCGAAACCGGAAAACATGCCGCCGTTTGAAATCGCGGTCTTTTTCAGCGGAATCGAGCGTTCGCTGGCAGGTTCGGCGTTTAACATACGGGTCGACGAGCTGAAAGCCGCCGCCTACGCTCTGAAGGGGTGGTCGGGCATGGACTACGGCAGTTTCGGCGACACGAGACTGCGCGACGTACCGTTTGAAGTCTACAAAAAGTACCGAGACCGACTTCCCGAAAACTGGCGCAAGCGCGCCGACCACTACTAC
>JAGCAH010000144.1 GCA_017652805.1 Thermoguttaceae bacterium
AGCGCCTCGCCCGAACCGTTCACGTCAAGGAACGCGTCGTGCTTTTCGGCGGTCCCGCCGGTAAGCGGCTGAAACCAGTGGGTGAAATGGGTCGCACCCAGTCCGATCGCCCACTCCTTCATCGCGTTGGCGACGTCGTCGGCGATTGTCGGATCGAGCGGTCGGCGGTCGTGGATCGTCGCCAGAAGCTTTTCGGCGACCTTGTGCGGAAGATACCGTTTGATCGCCGTCTCGTTAAAGACGTACTTTCCGAACTCGTCGGGCTGCCTGAGCGACTCGTCGCTCGGAAGCTCCTCGGTATACGAGGCGATCTTGTCAATGGCGCTGATTCGGCTGCAATTCCCCATTTCGCTGTTCCTCCTCTGGTTTCAAGGAATGATGTTGAAAACCGATATCGGCTCTCGTTTCTGAACACACGTTTTCCGGAAAAGCAAATCGTATGCCAAAACGAAAATTTTCCGATTCCGCCGCGGGCGGCAGAGCGAGCTCCTTCCGAAACGCCTAAAAAGAACGTCGGCGCGCGGCGCGCCGAAAAGCCGCTCTCCCGAAGGCCGTCACCCGCGGAGGCGCAGCCATTACAAAATTGTAAAACTTCGGCGTGCGGTATTACATTTTTGTAATGGCTTTTCGAAATTGTCCCGTCGCTCTCCCGTCCTGCCGAAACGCGCCGAAACGGCATCTGGCGAACCCGAAAAGAAAAGTCCTGTGTCGACAGGCCTGAAAACAACGTATAAACAGGGGGTATACACTCACCGGCGGGCGGCGGCGGCGAACCGCTTTTTAAAAAAATATTAAAAATCTTTCAATTGGAATCTGATTTGCTTTATTCACTCCTCAACCGAAACGGCGCAAAGCGTCGACCGGCCGAACCCGATCCTCCCACCGACAGATGAAGAAAGATTAAGCTGACGTGATGAACAACAGTCAGAACCGCCTCCCGCTTTCCGACCCGGCCTTCCCCCGGCCGACCGGGCTTTACCATTCCGAAAACGAGCACGACGCCTGCGGAGTCGGCCTGATCGCCGACATCAACAACGTGCCGCAGCACCGAATCGTCGAGAAGGGAATTTCGATCCTCAAGCGCCTCAAGCACCGCGGCGCGGCGGGGAACGACCCCCTGACCGGCGACGGCGCGGGAATCCTGACCGTCATTCCCGACGACTTCTTCCGCCGCGCGGCCGGATTCGATCTCCCCCCGGCGGGCCGCTATGCCGTGGCGATGATTTTCGGCGGCGGCGACCTTTCCCCTCTGTGTAAAATCGTCGCGTCCGAAGGGGGCAGGGTCCTCGGGATCCGCGAGGTTCCGACCTTCCCCGATCAGATCGGCGAGGCCGCGCGGCGTCAGGCGCCCGAAATCCGCCAGCTTTTCGTCGACGGGTCCGGCTTCGATTCGCCCGACGCGTTCGAGCGGAAAGTCTTCGTCATGCGCCGGCTGATCGAAAAGTCGTTCCCCGAGATTTACATTCCGAGTTTTTCGTCCCGCACCATCGTCTATAAGGGGCTCCTCCTGGCCGACCAGATCGACCGATTCTACGCCGACCTGAGCGACCCCGACTTCAAAAGCCCTCTGGCGGTCGTCCATCAGCGCTACTCGACCAACACGTTCCCGACCTGGTCCCTGGCGCACCCGTTCCGGATGATCGCGCACAACGGCGAGATCAACACGCTGCGCGGCAACCTGAACCAGAACCGGGGGCGCGAGCCGTTTTTCGCCTCTCCGCTTTTCGGCGACGACCTGGAAAAGATTCTTCCCCTCATCGACGAGTCGCGCAGCGATTCGGCCTGTCTCGACAACATGGTCGAGCTCCTGACCGCGGCGGGCCGCTCGCTGCCGCACGTCATGATGATGCTCGTTCCGCAGGCGTGGGGGGCGAACTATCATCTCGGGCGCGACGTCCGCGGCTTTTTCGACTACCATTCCGTCCAGACCGAACCGTGGGACGGGCCGGCGGCGATCGCCTTTTCGGACGGGCGCGGCGTCGGCGCCATCATCGACCGGAACGGACTCCGTCCGGCGCGCTACACGCTCGCCGCCGACGGTCTTTTCGTTCTCGCTTCCGAGACGGGCGTCATTGACATTCCGCCCGAGGAGGTCGTAAAGAAAGGGCGTCTGCGTCCCGGCGAGATCATCTGGGCCGACCTGCCGAAGAAGCGGCTCCTCTACGACACCGAAATCAAAAACACCATCGCCCGGCGGAAGCCGTACCGCCGCTGGGCCGAAGAGAACCGAATCAGCATACACGGGCTTTTCGATTCGGTCTCCCCGTCCGAAGTGCCCCAAAACCTTCTTCAGCGTCAGAACTTCTTCGGCTGGACCGAAGAAGACGTCGAAATGATCCTGACCCCGATGGCGCGGGACGGAAAAGAGCCGGTCGGCTCGATGGGGAACGACGCGGCCCTGGCGGTCCTTTCCGACAAGCCGCGTCCCCTTTTCGCGTATTTCAAGCAGATGTTCGCCCAGGTCACCAACCCGCCGATCGACCCGATCCGCGAACGGCTCGTGATGAGCCTGACCACCTATATCGGGAACGACGGGAACATCCTTGCCGACGACGCGCAGTGCCGTCCGATCATCCGGCTTCCCCGGCCGATCCTGACCGAGGAAGATTTACGCCGTCTGGCGTCGGTTCATCAGCGGGGTCTTTCGTCGGCGACGCTCCCCCTGGGATGGACCGGCAGCCTCGACGCCGCCGTCCGCGCTCTGCAGGAAGAGGCGGTTCGGCAGGTTCGCGCCGGCCGGCAGATTTTGATCCTTTCCGACCGTCTTCTTCCGGTGGGCGAAATGCCGATACCTTCCCTCCTAGCGGTCTCGGCGGTCAACACCGCCCTTTCCGACGCCGGGCTTCGTCCGTCGGTCGGTCTGATCGTCGAGTCGGGTGAAATACGCGAGGTCGCCCATTTCGCGCTTCTGCTCGGATTCGGCGCCACGGCCGTCTCCCCCTACCTGGCGCTGGAGACGGTCTCTCAGCTCTCCGAAAGCGGTCAGATCGGCCTCGTTCCCTCGCAGGCGGCGGAAAACTACATCGCCGCGGTCGACAAGGGGCTTTTGAAAATCATGTCGAAGATGGGAATTTCGACCCTCCGAAGCTACCGCGGGGCGCGGATCTTCGAGGCGGTCGGCCTGGCCGACGAACTCGTCGAGGCGTATTTCCCGAAAACGCGGTCGCGGATCGGCGGAATGACGATCGACGATCTGGCCGAGGAGATCCGGCGCCGCTACGCCGACAATCCGGCGCCGACCGTCCCGCTGCGCGTCCTTCCCCCCGGCGGGGACTACCGCTACCGGCGCGGCGGCGAAAACCATCTTTGGACTCCGGCTTCGCTGAGCCTCTTCCGAAAAGCGGTTCAGGAAAACGACCCGGAGATTTACAAGGCGTACGCCAAGTGTATCAACGACCAGGCGGGCCGGCTCTGCACGCTGCGCGGTCTGTTCGACTTTGCGCCGACCGACCCGATCCCGCTCAGCGAGGTTGAACCGGCCGAAAAGATTCTGCGCCGATTCGTCTCGGGCGCGATGAGTCTCGGCTCGCTCAGTCCCGAGGCGCACGAGGCGATCGCCATCGCCATGAACCGTCTGGGCGGGCGGAGCAACTGCGGCGAAGGGGGGGAAGACCCCGACCGCGAAAAGCCCGGTCCCGGCGGGGAAGACCGGCGCAGCGCGACGCGGCAGGTGGCCAGCGGCCGATTCGGCGTGACGATCGACTACCTGGCGGGCGCGAAAGAGATCCAGATCAAAATGGCGCAGGGAGCCAAGCCGGGGGAAGGCGGACAGCTTCCGGGGCATAAGGTCGACGAGCATATCGCGCGGGTCCGCCATTCGACGCCGCACGTCACGCTCATCTCCCCGCCGCCGCACCACGACATCTACTCGATCGAAGACCTGGCGCAGCTGATCTTCGATCTGAAAAACGCCAACCGCGAAGCGGCGGTTTCGGTCAAGCTCGTCTCGGAAGCCGGGGTCGGCACGATCGCCGCCGGCGTCGCGAAAGGACACGCCGACCTGGTCCTGATCAGCGGGCACGACGGCGGCACCGGCGCCTCGCCCCTGACGAGTATCAAGCACGCCGGGCTCCCCTGGGAACTCGGCCTTGCCGAAACGCAGCAGACCCTCGTTCTGAACGGACTGCGCGACCGGATCCGCCTGCAGGTCGACGGTCAGCTCAAGACCGGCCGCGACGTGGTGATCGCCGCGCTGCTGGGCGCCGAGGAGTTCGGGTTCGCGACCACGATTCTGGTCTGTCTCGGCTGCGTGATGATCCGCAAATGCCACGAAAACTGCTGTCCGGCGGGGGTGGCGACCCAAGATCCGGAACTCCGCAAGCGGTTCCGCGGCAAGCCGGAATACATCGAAAACTTCCTCCGCATGCTCGCCGAAGAAGTGCGCGGCTACCTCGCGCAGCTCGGCCTTCATTCGATCGACGAGGCGGTCGGCCGCGCCGACCTTCTCCGAACGAAAGACGCGGTCGACTTCTACAAGGCGAAGCGCCTCGATTTTTCCAAAATCTTCACCCCGGCGCAGGGCGGCGCGTGCCGCTGGAGCGGCAAACGGGAAATCCCCGAAACATTCGACGAGAAACAGATCCTTCCCCGTCTGACGCAGACGCTCGAGACGGGCGCTCCCGCCGAACTTGAACTTCCGATTCAGAACGTTCACCGCACGGTCGGAACGCGTCTTTCGTCCCTCCTCGTCCGAAAGTTCGGGCCGGAAGGCCTTCCCGACGACACGGTGCGGATACGCCTGCGCGGAGTCGCCGGCCAGAGTTTCGGCGCGTTCCTCGCCCGCGGCGTCACCCTCGAACTGGAAGGGGAAGCGAACGACTACGTCGGAAAAGGGATTTCCGGAGGGCGGATCGTCGTCCGCCCGCCGCGGGAAAGCCGATTCGATCCGAGCGAAAACGTGATCGCCGGCAACGTCATCGGCTACGGCGGCACGTCGGGCGAAATCTTCTTAAACGGCCAGGCGGGAGAACGCTTCGCCATCCGCAACAGTGGGTTCACCGCGGTCGTCGAAGGGGTGGGAGACCACGGGTGCGAATACATGACCGGCGGCAGGGTCGTCATCCTCGGCCCGACGGGGGTCAACTTCGCCGCGGGAATGACCGGCGGGATCGCCTACGTCTACGACGGCCGGAACGACTTCGACCTGCGCTGCAATACAGACACCGTCGACCTCGAAACGGTGGTCGAAGGGACTCCGGAAGAGGCCGAACTCCTCGACCTGATCCGCCGCCACGCCCGGGCGACCGGCAGTCCCCTGGCGGCGCGTCTTCTGGCCGACTGGGAAGAGGAGCGGAGCCGATTCGTCCGCGTCATTCCGATCGAATACCGGCGTTTCCTCGGCCGTTAAAATTTCTGTCACACACCGCCCGAAAAAATTTCCGGCGGGCAGAATATCAGATCTCCAATCAAAAACAAAATATCCCAAAGACGGAACACTGACCGAAAGAGGGGTGCGTCATGACAATCCTTAAAGAAGATTCCCCCAAAAGTTTTTTGGAAATCGAACGCGCGGGCTCGGTTTACCGGCCGGTCGAAGAGCGTCTCGCCGACTGGAGCGAAGTCGAGCGGCGGCTCGATCGGGAGACGATTCATCGGCAGACCGCGCGGTGTATCAACTGCGGGATTCCCTACTGCCACGGGAGCGGCTGTCCTTTCGGCAACCGGATCCCCGACTTTAACCGCGCCGTCCGAACGGGCGACCTGCACCTGGCCTGGGACATTCTCTCGGAAACGAGTCCGTTCCCCGAATTCACCAGCAGGATCTGTCCGGCGCTCTGCGAGGCGAGCTGTTCGGCGGGCCCGGAGTTCGGCGCGGTCACCATCCGCCAGATCGAAAAAACG
>JAGCAH010000145.1 GCA_017652805.1 Thermoguttaceae bacterium
CTCCAGTTTACGCCGAATAACACAAAACTGGTCGTCGGCACGGGAGAAAATGTCGGACGGCTCCTCATCTGGGATGTCCGAAAAGGGCGTCTCCTGCGCACCTACAACGACCCGGCAAAAGAGGGTCGGAAAATTACAGCCATACAAGTTTCCCCCGACGGCAACCTGGTCTATTTCGGCAACGATCGGGGGAATGTCAATCAGTGGGAATATCAATCGACGTCGGAAATGAAGAAGAGTTAGTCTTCCATCACTTCCTGTTCGCGCGCCTTGGCCAGTTCGGTGGCGCTGTCTTCGAACTTTTTGGTCAGGTCCTGAATGTCGGCCTTCGCCTTATCGCGCTGATCCTCGGAGATCGTCTTCGCTTTCTCTTCAGTCTCGACCATCTTGTTCCCGTCGCGGCGGACGTTGCGGATCGCGATCTTCGCCTCTTCGGCCATCTTACGGATCGTGGTGACCATCTTCTGCCGGACTTCGCGCGAAAGGGGCGGAATGTTTAGACGGATCACTTTGCCGTCGTTGTTCGGGGCATATCCGAGTTCGGAGTTCATGATCCCCTTTTCGATGTCTTTCAGGGTCGAGGCGTCGAACGGACGGATCAGGATCTGGGTCGGCTCGGGACAGGCAACCGTCGCGACCTGCTTGAGGGGGACCTCAACGCCGTAGGCGATCACTTTCACCGAATCGACCAGACCGGGGTTCGCCCGACCGGTGCGAATGCCCGCCAGCTCCCGCTTGAGCTTGGCGATCGACTTTTCCATACGGTCTTCGACATCAAACAGAATTTCTTCAGTCGTCATTGTTTCGTTCCTTATGATTGTTCGTTCCGACCCGGTCGGCGGCGTTCTCTCGGTATGTTTATTCTATCGGTTTGGCGGCCGAATGAAAAGAGGCACTTTTCACTCCCCGGAAGCGCGGTCCGAGATGATGGTGCCGATATGCTCCCCCCGGGCGGCGCGCAGAAGGTTCCCCTCGGTTCGGAAGTTGAAGACCATCACCGGCATCGAGTGCTCGGCGCACTTGGCGATCGCTTCCTGATCCATCACCTTCAGGTGCTGGTGACTCACCTCGTCGTACGAAAGATGGTCGTAGAAGACCGCCTCGGGATTCTTGACCGGGTCGTCGCTGTAAACGCCGTCGACCTTCGTCGCCTTGAGGAGAATGTCGGCGCGGAGTTCCAGGGCGCGCTGAGCCGCGGCGGTATCGGTCGTCACAAACGGAAGCCCCGTCCCCCCGGCGATGATCACCACGCGCCCCTTTTCGAGGTGGTGGTCGGCGCGGCGGCGGATATAAGGTTCGGCGACCGTATCGGCCTTGACCGTCGTCATCAGGCGGGTCGGCCGTCCGAGCGCCTCGATCGCGTCTTGCAGCGCCAGACCGTTGATCAGCGTGGCGAGCATCCCCATGTAGTGGGCGGTCGCCTCCTGAATCGAGGAGTTGGCGGCCTTGAACGCCGCGCCGCGGAGAATGTTCCCGCCCCCCATCACGATCGCCACCTCGACGCCGTTTGCGGCGACTTCGGCGATCTGCGATGCCAGCCGGTTGACCGAATCCATGACGATCCCCCGTTCATGCGCGGGACAGAACCCTTCCCCGGAAATTTTCAGAACAATACGACGGCGGGGCGTCCCGACAGCAGACTTTTCTTCCATAAAAACACCGAACTCCTCTCAGGGGGAAAATTTCAGAAACGCGCGCCCCGCGGGCGGCGCCAGACCTATCGTATCAAAAAAGAGCGCCGCGTCAAGACGCGTTTGCCTCGGCGCGGCGGGGAAGGCGTGTATCGTGCCTGTCCGTCCGAAAAAAAACAATGCGCGCGGCAAACCGTTCTGGATTGCCGCGCGCGATTGACGTTTGAGACGGTCTCGGGCCGATCACTTGCCGAGGTGCCAGAGGTGCATCTTCTTGAGGGTCAGACCGCCGTCTTTCGCCGCCTGGCCGACCTTCTTGGAAGAATCCATCACGAAGGGCTGATCTTCGAGGCAAATCTCGGCCAGCGTGGCGTTGACGCGCCCTTCGACGATCTTCGCGATGATGTTTTCGGGTTTGCCGGAGTTGGCGGCTTTCGTCTGTTCCGTCGCGATTTCGCGCTCTTTGGCGACCAGTTCGGGCGAGAGTTCGCCTTTGTTGAGCGCCTTGGGACTCATCGAGGCGATATGCATGCAGATGTTGTTCGCCAGTTCGGCGTTGTCCCCTTCGACTTCGAGAACGACGCCGATCGCGTTGTCGTGATGGACGTAGGTGCCAACGTTCCCCTCGACGCGCAGAAGGCGCGTGAAGCGGAAGACCTCACGGATTTTGTTGACCAGATCGTCGAAAACGACCTGAATGGGGGTGTCTTTGCCGGGGAAGTTCTGAGCCATCAGTTCTTCGACGGTGGCGGCGCCCGGCCCTTCGGCCAGCTGCTTGGCGATCCCTTCGATCATCTCGATGAACTCGGCGTTCTTCGTCACCGGGGCGCTCTCGCAGAGGACTTCGACCATCGAGGTCACGCCGTTGGCACCTTTATAAATCGCGATGCGGCCGGCTTCGGTTTCGCGGTCGGCGCGCTTTTCCATCGTTTTTTTACCCGCTTTTCGGATGATTTCGATCGCCTTCTCCTGATCACCGTCGGCTTCGACGAGCGCTTTCTTGCATTCCATCATCGGAAGACCGGTCTTGTTGCGGAACTCTTTAACCATTGCGGCGGTAATTTCAGCCATTGATGTTGTCTCCTAAAATCTGTTGGTGTCTGAATCGTCTGTCTGTGATAGGGAACAAGCCGTGATCACTCGGCGGCTTCGACCGGCCCTTCGGCCCCTTCGAATTTCTTCGCTTCCTTTTCTTTGGTCCCTTCGATGATCGCGTCGGCCAGATGGGTGAGGATCAGCTCGATCGAACGGATCGAATCGTCGTTCCCCGGGATCGGAAGATCGACTTCGTCGGGATCGGAATCGGTATCGATCAGGGCGATCGAAACAACGTTGTATTTCCGCGCTTCGCGAACCGCGTTCTTTTCTTTGCGCGGGTCGATCACGACCATCGCGTTCGGATAGGAGTCCATCGTGCGGATGCCGTTGAGGTTACGATACATCTTCTTATACTCACGCTGGAGCGAAGACTGCATCTTTTTCGAGTAGGTGGCGAGTTTGTCGCCGTTGACGATCTCTTCGAGCTCTTCGAGACGGGAAAGACGACTGCGGATCGTCGAGAAGTTGGTCAGCGTGCCGCCGAGCCAACGTTCCGAAACGTACGGCATCCCGCAGCGTTCGGCCTGTTGCTGGATCGTTTCGGACGCCTGACGTTTGGTTCCGACGAAGAGAACCAGCCCGCCGCTTGCGGCGACCTGACGGAGGTACTTCTTGGCGCGGAGAAGACCGCGAACCGTCTCACGAACGTCGATGATGTGAATCAGCTTGCAGCGGCCGTAGACATACGGACGCATCTTCGGATTCCAATGACTGGCGCGGTGACCGAAATGGAGACCGGCATCGATGAGAGACTTGACGGAAAGGGGTTCAGCCTGGACAACTTCGGCTTCGGACATAGAAGGATTTCCTTTCAGCGGCTGCCCCCATCTTCGTGAAGAACGCGAAAACACCGGTCGCTCCGGGGAGCGTACGGGTTCGAGGCAGATCGCAAAATTGGTTCGGTTCCGGATAAAAACCGCTTCCCGTTCGGAACCGGCGAACGGACGGTGAAAAATGGAGCTAGACGGACTTGAACCGACGACCCCCGCGTTGCAAACGCGATGCTCTCCCAGCTGAGCTATAGCCCCCTAAAAAGGGCTGCCGCCGACGTAAGCGACAATCGCTTAAATTTTAGAGCCTAAAAGAAAACTGTCAAGGGTCCGCGCCCTTCGACGAAAGCGTAAAAACCGTCCAAAACGAGGCCGTTCCTCCGGCGCTTTTCGCGCCGGAGGAACGGCGAATGGGTCGTTTCCCCGCTGGGAAAAGAAGCGATCACAGGGACGGAATCGGATCTCCGTCGAGCGGGTCGGTCAGAATCATCGGTTCCGGCTCGGCCTCCGGCTGATCTTCTTCGGTCGTGCGGGAGGCGAGGCGAACCGGCATCTCCGAGGCGTCCGATTTTTCGGCGGAAGCGAGATTTTTCTCCCGTTCGGCGCCGGAATGCTGCGCCAGCATCGGCTTCTTGTCGTAGAAGAAGTTCATCTCTTCACTGACCAGCTGGACATTGTCGCTCTTCGATTCGAGAACCGCCTGAACCTTATGGTTCCCCCGCTCCTGGGCGACGGCGTGGACTCGATAGGTCACGCTCTGACCCGGTCCGAGGAAGTTGATCTTGTTGAAGAGAACCTTCTTCTCTTCGGGAATGACCTTCCCGCCCCCTTCGACCGCGACGGGATTCATCTCGGTGGGAAGGAAGAAACCGGCATCGATCTTTTCGGCGGCTTTCGTCCCGCTGTTGCTGATCACCACGTCGTAGACCACCTCCTTCCCGGTCGCAATCGCGCCGGTCGGCTTGCCGATCTTCATTTCGAGCGCGGCGATCGCCTCGACCTGAATTTCGGCATTGCCGAAACTCGAGACGCCGGTTCGGTCGGCCGCAGTCACGTCGATCCGGCTTCCGCCGGGACGGAGCATCTTGGCGTTGACCTGATAGACGATCTCCTCTTCAGGCTTGATCGCGCCGATCGTCCAGACCAGCTGGTCGGTCGACCTGTTCTGAGTCGGGTTGCCGGTGGTCGAAACGATTTCGATCGAGGTCGGCACGGCGGCGACGACTTCAACGTCTCGGAGTACCGCGCGGCCCGTATTGCAGACGTGAATCACGTAGTCGGCGTTCTCGTTGACGAACTGAACTTCGGGAACCTCGACGAAAAGATCAAGCTGGCCGCGGAGAATATCGACCTCTTTTTCGGCCGAGGCGGTAAAGCCGTAATCGGCTTCGGCCTTCGCGGTGATATCGAGAACCCCGTCGAGAACGGTCTTCATATTCACTTCAAGCTGTTTCTCTTCTCCCGGTTCGAGGGACGAAAGAATCCGCGTGGCGTTGTCGTTGTCGCCGGTCGAAACGGTCAGGCGGATATTCTGCGCCGCGCCGTCGCCGCTGTTCGAGATCTTGACACGGTAGCGTTCTTCGCTCCCCCACTGGATCGTGTCGCTCCCCTCGATCGCGAGGTCGAGGATCGGCTGGGTCACCGAAATCCCCGAAGAGAGGATCGTCTTGTCGTAGTCGCAGACCGTCACGAAGTTGATGTTGTTCCGGACGCGGGGGGTGAACTTGAAGGTGAGCATCTCCTTCTGTTCGGGATTGAAGTTCCCCAGATTCCAGAGGCAGACCAGCTGCCCGTCTTCATCGGCGCTGATGTGCGACGAGCCGGTCGACGTGTTGACGTTGGTGATATCGACGTCGTCGGGAATGTCGGTCCGCACGATCAGATTCGCCGCGCTCTGCGACCCGCGGTTTTCGACGGAAATTTTATATTCCGATTCCCGGCCGACCATCGTCTGTTTCGGACCGAGGGTCTCGATGTTGATCATGGGAGAACTCATCCGCGTCGTCTGATCCTGACTCAGACCGTCGATCCGCATCTGGTCGGCGCCATCGGAAGGGGCCGTCTCTTCGGTCAGCGAGGTCAGGCTAACCGACTCACTCGAGGCGGACGCCAGAGCGCTGCTCCCCAGATAGACGGTGTTCGAGTCGTCAAAGAGGCTCGTTTCGGCAGGCTCTTCCTCTTGGATCTCCTCGGTCGAGGCGAGTTGGCCGACCGCCTCTTCGGCGGGCACGCGGGAATCCGCGGCGGCGTGAATCGACTCGAGGATCCCCTTCATCTCTTCGGCCCGCTCGGTTGCGCCGGCCGCCTCGCACTTTTCGGCAATCATCTCGCACGCCTTTTCACGACCGATCTCCCCTTCCAGATAGGCGAGGATCTCGCCATTGGCCGGATCGGTGTTCAGAAGGCAGAGTCCCTTGTAATAGCGCGCCTGGGTCACTTCCGGTTTCTTCTCTTCGAGATAGGTGAAGAGTTTTTCGGCCCGGTCATATTTTTCGATATCGTAAAGGAGCTTGGCGTAATCGAAGGTGATCATCGCGCTTTTATTCGGATCGCTCTTGACGGCCAGGACGAGGTACCGCTGAGCTTCGGCATAATCTTTTCGATCGCGGTTGATGATCCCCATATGGTGATACGCCGAAACGAGCGCCGTATCGACCCCGTCGGCGGAACCGTTCCGCCCGATCAGCTCGCGATAGTACTTCTCGGCCTCGTCGTATCGATTCGCTTCGAATTCGGCGTCCCCCTTCTGCCGGAGTTCGTCGGCCGAAAGGGAACGGAGGGTTTCGTTGCCAGCCCCCGGCGCCCCGTTCGGAGTCTCGCTTTCGAGGCGTTCGGCGAGAGGACGGCGCTTGATGATCTTCGGATCCGCTTCGGAATCGGCGCTTTTCTCACTCTCCTTCGCGTCCTTCTTGAACAGGAACTGAATTCCGTCGAGGAGCGAGGAGGTTCCCTCGCGCGCCTGCTCATTTTTCTGCGTAACGGCATTCCCGGTGTCCGACTCGTCCTGCGCGCTGCGGGAAATTGGAGAGGGGATACTGATCCGTCCCGATTCTTTGGCCTCCAGCGGCGCGGGAGAACTGCTCAGAAAACAGACGGCGGCCAGGCCCGCGCCGATCACAAGGAGTCGGCGGCCGAACGAGCGAGACGGGATCTGACTCTTCGCGGAAAAACTCGATTTCATCACTAACAACCTTCCCATGGTAATGACGTTGCCGTAAAACGGTCTGAAAGTCCTTTTTCAGTCCCCTCCGAGCGGCGGCACTCCTTTGCCGCGCCCCGGGGAGGCCCCTCCGTAGGGAGAGAGCCTTTATCAGTTTTATCGGCTGTATCGGTTCTTCCGGTTAAATAAAATCAGCGGGTTTTGTTAAAATAATCAGATTTTTCCGATTATGAGGATTATTTCGGGGAATCGGCTTTATCGATGAATTCGAGAGCCAGAGGCCAGGGCGTCCAGACGGGAGGGAGGATTGAGGGCTTTAAATTTCCCCCCTCTTCGATCGTGAACATTCGGATCGAACCGGATCTTTTATTGCAGACAATCATGTGCTTTCCGGTCTTGTCGATCGCAAAATAGCGGGGAGATCGGCCGAACGTGGTCATGAACTGGATCGCCTTGAGCTCTTTCGGCTGGGCGGAATCGAGAATCTGGAAGACCGCGATCGAATCATGGCCGCGGTTCGAGACGTAAAGGGTCGCCGGACCGCCGTTTTCCCCTTCCCTGACTGCGGCTTCGGCAGTCGAGTTCATCAGCGTCAGGTCGTCCGAAGCGTCGACTTCGGCCTGATTCCAATTGGCTTTTCCGTCAAATTCCGGGGGGAGAGTCGACCAGGTGCCGATCGTCTCGCCGACGGTTTTCGTCCCTTTCCCGTCCCCGAAACGGACGCGGAACCAGGTCACGCTCGAGCCGAGTTCGTTATTGACAAAGAAGTCGTAAGACCCGTCGGCCAATCGGCGCCAGGCCAAATGGCGGCATCCCGCGCCGGCGGGGACTCTCATCTCGGGATAGTCGGGATCCTGCGTCATGGCGAGGGTGTCGCGGTCAAACGAGACGATCGAAACGCGGTCGCTCCCCAAATCGACCAGAAGGGCGTAAATGGGGCCGCTGCCGTCGTCGATGAAGTAGGACGAATGCCCGTAGGGGTGTTCCTGGCGGATTTTATCGGGTCCGCTGCCGAACTTGTCGAACCGGGCGAACTGCTCGCCGATCGAACCGTCGGCGTTCAATTTAAAAAAATCGTAAAGCCCGGCGGGATAGTCGGCCGCCGCCAGAATCCGTCCGTCGGGAGAGACCGCCACATGGCAGTAGCCGAGCGCCCCTTCGTTCCCTCGCGCTTTATTGACGAGGGTCAGGTTCCCCGTCCGGGCGTCGACGGCAAACGCGTCGATCTCACAGCCGGTCGTGCAGGTGTAGAGGACTTTTTTATCCGGCGAGACGGCAAAGAAGTTCGGCGAGGAAATCTCGGCCGCCAGGCGCGGATTCGGCTCGACGATCCCCCATGCCGACCGATAGCCGGTCACGTAGATCCCTTCCGAGACGCCGACGTGATGTTCGTTCATCTCGGCGGTCGGTTTGCTCGCGTAATTCCCGATATACATCCACTGATCGTAATTGATCCCCGAAAAAGGGGCGGCGGCCAGCGCCGAGACGGCGAAAAGGAGAAGCAACAATCGACGGATACGCATAGGTTGACCTCGTAAATTTCAAGCGGAGAGTTTTGCGGAAACGGCTTTTCCCCATTCTATCCGAGACGAAACGCCGATTCAAGATTCCGCGCAAAGGAGAAAAGAACGCCGCAAAAAAGCGGTGGAAAAAGACCCGGCATTCAGTTCTTCGGATCCCGAATCCGCTGTTTTGCCTTTTCGATCAGGTCTTCGGTCAGCGGATCGAATTCCTCTCTCTCTCTTTCCGCTTCCGAGAGGAATTCCCGCGCTTCCCCGGCGTTCCCCTCGGCGGCACGGACCCACGCCAGTCCCGCCCGGCCGAACAGAACGTTCGAATTGTCCTTGGCATCCTGACTGAACTCTGTGAAAATCTTTTCGGCCTCGACCGCGTTCCCCTCGTTCACAAAGGCGATCGCCTCGCGCTTTTTCACAAGGGGCGTCCAGGTAAACGAGCTGGGATAGTATTTCAGAACGCTCTCCCATGCCGCCGGGGAATCGACGTTCAGGGCATAGACCCACTGTTCCTCAACCGTATTGAACCGATCGGTTTTGATCCAGGCGTCTTTCACAAAGTTCCAAATCCCCCCCGCCAGAACCGAGGCGATAAGAACCAGCAGGAGCGCCGCGCCCCGCCGTATCCACCCTTTCGTCCCCCGCGAGGCGCTTTTGGAACGCCTGATTTCAAGGAGAGAATCCTGAAGCTGACGTGTGGCGTTGAGCTCGCCGAGTTCCCGGGTAAAACCGAGCAGCTCGTCCTGCCCGTCAAAAAGGATCTCGTCCGACGCTTCCGTGTCCGACTCGGGCGCGGTTCGCACTCCGAAGAGCGCTTCTTTGATCCGCGCCGTCTCGCTTAGGAGTTCCGCCGCCGTGGCGAATCGATCTTCCGGCCTTTTCGCCATCAGGCGCATAAGGAGTTCGGCAACCTCATCGGGAATGTCGGCGCGGAAACGACGGGGATCCGGCACATCGGCGCTTGTATGGCGCACGAGAACCGACATCGGCGTTCCTCCCTCGTAGGGAGGGCGTCCCGTCAGCATGCGGAACGCGGCCGCGCCCAGAGAGTAAAGATCGCTCCGCACGTCGATCGGTTTCCCCTCTGCCTGTTCGGGACTCATGTAGAGCGGAGTTCCGAGAACGACCCCCGTGCGGGTCAGCGAAAGATCATTGGAAGCCCCCTCTTCGAGGTAGGAGGCGAGACCGAAATCGGCGACCTTGACCTGGCCCCGTTCGCCCAGAAGAATATTTTCCGGCTTGATATCCCGATGGACGATCCCCGCCCGGTGCGCCGCGTCGAGCGCCCGGGCCACAACCCCCAGAACGGTCAGGGTCTGCCGCACTGAGAGCCTCCCCCGGCGATGGAGATGATCGGCCAGATTCGTCCCCGGAACGTACTCTTCGGCGATGAAAGGGATCGGCAGACGGCTTTGGGCCGATTTCCAAAAGAGGAGGCGTGAAAGAAGAGGATGCCGACCGCCGAACTCCCCGACCTCGTAAATTCGGACGATCGCGGGCGAATCGAGCCGGGCGGCGGAACACGCTTCCCGATTGAAACGCCGAAGCGCGCTCGGGTCGGAGGCGAAATCGGCGCGGAGGATTTTCAGCGCCACCAGTCGGCTGAGAGGGAGATGCCGCGCCAGCCAGACGCTCGCCATCCCTCCCAAACCGATCCGCCGAATGATGACGTAGTCCCCCAGGCGGGTTCCGGGGCGGAAACTCGGATTCGGTTCGGCGGGTGGTGGAGATTCGGAAACGGGCATCGGCACTCTCGTAGTCGAAGAAGAATGGGCTGCCGCGATTATAGCGCCGCTTTTTAATTCTTGCAATCAAGCGTCTTCTCCAAACGCGGCAATCTGGTAAAATATCGCTGGTATTTTTATGGGGATCCGGCACCGTTTGGGGCTCTCCCGCCCTCGGTCCGAGGATCTCCCGCAGAGGGGCGTCTTTTCCGGACGCGCCCGAAGAGCTGACGAAGGAGAAAGAAATGGGAGCGACAGCCGTTATCGGTTTGCAGTGGGGTGACGAGGCGAAAGGGAAGATCGTTGATCTTCTCACCAAAGAACATGACATTGTCGTCCGCTATCAGGGGGGCGCCAACGCCGGGCATACCGTCGTCTTCGACGGGCAGAAGTTCAAACTCTCGCTGATCCCCAGCGGGATTTTCCGTCACAACGTGCAAAGCGTCGTCGCCAACGGTGTGGTGATCGACCCGGCGTCGATCCTCAAAGAAATCGAATCGCTCACCTCGCGCGGAGTGGCCATCGACTCGAACCTGATGATCAGCGACCGCGCCCACGTCATCTTCCCCTGGCACAAAGAGGAAGACCGCCTGATGAACGACATGGGGGTCGGCAAAGAGGCGATCGGGACCACCATGCGCGGGATCGGCCCCTGCTACCGCGACAAGATCGGCCGCTCCTCGGCGATCCGGTTCGGAGACCTGTTCCGTCCCGACCTGAAAGAGAAAATCGAAAAGATCGCGGCGATCAAGAACCGCTCCCTTCCCGGCCTGGCGCCCAGCGCCGAAGCCGCGGCGCAGGTCAAGGTGATGGACGCCGACGAAATCTACCGTCAGTACGCCGAATATGCCGAAAAGCTCCGTCCCTTCGTCGCCGACGTGACGGGCTATCTGCTCGACGCGGTCGACGCCGGCAAGAAGATCCTGTTCGAGGGGGCGCAGGGCGCGCTTCTGGACATCGACTACGGCACATTCCCGTACGTCACCTCGAGCAATTCCTCGGGAGTCGGCATCTCGGCCGGTTCCGGCGTTCCCGCGCGTTACATCGACCGCCTGATCGGGATCGTCAAAGCGTACACCACCCGTGTGGGGGGCGGCCCCTTCCCGACCGAACTCGACAACGAGATCGGCCAGAAGATTCGCGACCGGGGCAACGAGTACGGCACGGTCACCAAGCGTCCGCGCCGCTGCGGCTGGTTCGACGCCGTCGCCGCCCGCTACACGTCGCGTCTTTCCGGCGTGACCGAAATCTCGCTGATGCTCCTCGACGTCCTTTCGACGTTCGACGAGATCTGCATCTGCACCGCCTACGAAATCGACGGAAAGACAACGACCCATTTCCCCGCCAACGCCGAAGACCTGCGGAAAGTCAGGCCGGTTCTCGAAACGCATCCCGGCTGGCCCGAAGATATCACCAAGGTCCGCAAGTTCGCCGACCTCCCCGAAAACGCCAAGAAATACGTGGCTCGTATTTCCGAAATCATCGGTAAACCGATCTCGATGGTCTCGGTCGGCCCGAGCCGCGAGCAGACGATCATGGTCGAATAATCGGCGAGGCGGCGGTTCGTCCCCGGCAGACTTCGCCCCATCCGAAAGGTTCCCCGTGGCAAAGAGCGGCAAAAACAAATCCGTCTCCGAATCGTCCGAAAAGGTGGTCAGCGAAAACCGCCGGGCTCGGCACGATTACCACATTCTCGACACGCTGGAGTGCGGGATCGTCCTGACCGGCAGCGAGGTCAAGAGCCTGCGCAACGGGCGTGTGTCAATCGCCGACTCGTACGCCAAGGTCAAAAACGGGGAACTCTGGTTCATCGGGTGCGACATCCCCGAATACCTGGAAGCGAACCGGTTCAACCACAAGCCGAAACGGGACCGCAAACTCCTTCTTCACAAAAGCGAGATGCGCCGGTTCGCCGAAAAGGCGTTTGAAAAGGGGTTCACCCTCGTTCCGCTCAAACTCTATTTCAGCCGCGGCCGCGCGAAACTCCTGGTCGGTCTCTGCAAGGGGAAACAGGAGTTCGACAAGCGCGAGTCGAAGAAAAAGGCGGACACCGAAAAGGGTCTGCGCATGTCGATGATGCGGCGCAGGTAACGCGCCGCTCTTTTCCGAAAAACGCATATCAACCATAATCAAGAAAGGCGCGTGCGGCGTGGAGCGTTCGATCGATTCAAACCGAGCCCCCGCCGAGGCGTTCCCCTCTTTTGAAAACCCGCCGCGCGCCGGGGCGCTCGTCCGGGCGTTTCTCGTCGGTGCGGCAGCGCTCGTTCTCGTTCTGGCGGCAAGCGAGGAGCTCCCCCCGACCTGGGACGAGGGGGACACCGCCGCGCGGACCGATACGGTTCTCGCCTGGTCGAAAAAAGCTCTCTCCCTCCGCCGCGCCGAAAAATCGCTCTGGTCCGCGTCGGAACTGCGGCACGCCTTTCCCTGCACCGTTTCGCGCGAGGGACATCCGGCGGGCTACGTCGTTCTTTCGGCCGCGGGAAAGGCGTTTCTGACCCGCACCCGTCTGGCGGGCGGAGGAAAGCTCCTTTCCGAAAAGGCCGCCTACCGTTTCGGCGCGATCTTCCTCTTTTCCGCCGCGCTGGGCGCGGTTTTCTACCGCGTCGAGCGGGAGTTTTCCGGTTCGGCGGCGTGTTTCGCGGTCCTTTCGATCGTCCTCCTTCCCCGCGTCTTCACCCACGCCCAGATCGCGTTCGGCGACTCGCCTCTGATCTCCGGCTGGCTTCTGTCGTGGGCGTTTTTCCCCCGCGGAAAGGCAGGCCCTTCCCGCTGGCTTCTGTGGGGGGTCTTCCTGGGACTGACCGCCGCGGCGAAATTTACAGGCGCGATCGCCTTCTTCCCGTTTCTGATCTGGTCTCTCTGCCGAAACGAACGCCGCGCCCTTCTCTCCCGTCTGGCGCTGGGCGCCGCGGCGGCGTGTTTCACCTTCTGGCTTCTTAATCCGCCGATCTGGCACGCGCCCGCCTCGGGCCTGGCGAAATATTTCTATCTCAACACCCACCGCGGGGCGTATGACATAGGAATATTCTTTCTGGGCCGAATCTACTCGCTCAGCCGCCCCCTTCCCTGGTGGAATTCCCTCTTCTGGACCGCGGTCACCGTTCCGGTCGGAATCCTCGTCTCGGCGCTGGCGTTTCTTGCCGCGGCGGCAGTCCAATCGGTTCGCCGCCGTGAAAACGCGCCGGAGAACGGTTCGTTTTTCACCGGCCTCCGTCGCGGCGAAATCGGGCTCCTCTTCTGGAACTGGATTCTCCCGGTCGCGGTCCGCGCCTTTCCCGGCCTGCCGGTCCACGACGGCGTACGTCTTTTCGCCGCGGCGTTCCCCTTCCTTGCCATCCTGGGCGGTCTGGGACTCGCCCGGCTCTGGATGTCAAAAGGGATCGCCCTCCGAGCCGCCGCGCTTCTTGTCTTGTGCGGGTCGGCGAGCTCCTTCGTCCTCTATTTCCCCCAGGGTCTTTCGTATTACAACCTTCTGATCGGCGGTCTTCCGGGCGCGGCGCGTGCCGGCATGGAAGCCGCCTACTACTGGGACGGGCTCGACCGCGAAGTCGGCGGTTTTCTGAACCGGGGAACCGCGGGCGAGGCGGCGAGGCCCGTTCTCTTCGGCGCGGCGTCTCCCGCTACGCTCCGCCGCTGGACCGCCTGGGACCTGGTTCCCGCCCGTTCCGAAACGATCGCTTCGTTCTCCGGACTCCCCGATGCGCGGCGGCGTCTTTCCGAAACGCCGTTCGGCTATTACATTCTCCAGAACCGCGCCTCGGGCCTGGCGCCGGTCGACCGGAAATTACTGCGGACACACAGGCCGGTCTGGTACAAAACCGCCGGTATGTGGCAAACGCCGAAACTCCTGAAAAACACCCCGTGGGATCTCAGCCGCGTCCCGCTGGTCCTGATCTACAAATACGAAACCTTTCTCGACGCGGCGGAAACGCCGACAGATCGTTAGTAACACGCTCCTACCGGGACTCGTTCGGTGGCAGATTGCGATGGCCGATTATTTCCGCCATTTTTCGGCGGAGTTGTCCCCTCCCGCTGGTCGCTTTATTCCTCAGGTTAGGTTCCGGCTTATGGAATCAGCCTGTTCTCAATCGCCGCTAATCGAGGAGTCCGGCCGACGTCATCTAACGACGGAAAAAATCGCCCGCCGTGGCTCACGGCCGAAACTTTTTTTTGGGGAAACGGTGCCCCTTAAATTTTGTCCTCTTCCATAACTTGATTATTTTTATTTGCTTTGATACAATGTCGTTCAGTTTACTAACCCTCAGAAAGGAGCGATTGACGATGAAAAAAGTTCTATTTACGCTGTTTGCCGTAACGGCCCTGGCTGTCGTCCCGGCTTCATTCGCCCAGCGTGCCGTGAAACCTTCGGACGCCGACAAACCCGAAGCTCCGGCCACCGCCGAATCCGCTCCCGCCGCGCCCGAGCGACCGGCCAACCCGATGGAGCGTATCCGCGAGAATTTCGAGAAATCGAAAAACGAGAACGGTGACGTTCAAATCGAAAAAGCCGCCGACCTGATGGCGGAAGACCTCGTTAAGATGCTGAAAGACGCCGACAAGGACAACGACGGCACCGTCACGAAAGAGGAAATCGAATCGATCCGTTTCTTCGGCCGGCCGGGACCCGGCGGTCCCCGCGGTCCGGAAGGGCGCTCGGGACGGCGCGGCGGCCGGCGTAACGCCGACGGCGATCGCGATAATCGGGGTCCCCGCCGCGGCGACCGGGGCGACCGAGGCCCGACGTTCGATCCGCTGGCCGACGCCCGAACCGAAGACGGGCAGATCGACCTGTCGAAACTGCCGGAAAGAATGCCGGAAGAGGCCCGGAACCGGTTCAAGGAAGCCGACACCGACGGGAACGGGCTTCTGGACGCCGACGAGCAGGCGACGATGTTCAACCGGCGGAACCGGGCCGACCGCGGCGAAGGAAGACCGGGCAACCGGGCGGGGAATCGTGAAGGGCGCGGTCCGCGCCGGGGCCCGAACGGCGGCGGCAATGCCGGCCCGCGCGGCCCGTTCGGCCCGATGGGCGTGGTGTTCAGCGCCATTGAAAAGGTACGAACCGAAGACGGCGGCGAAATCAAACTCGACGAGCTGACGGCGGAAGTCCGTCAGGCGCAGATTGAATTTCTGCAGACCGCCGACAGCAACGGCGACGGCCTCCTCACCGAAGAGGAACTGAAAGCGTTTGCGCCGCCCAGACCGCAGGGACCGTTCGGTATGCCTCCGCAGGGAGCGGACAATCTGCCCCCGGCCGAAGCGGACGAACAGGCGCCCGCCGAAACCGAATGATCCGCGCGCGGCGGGAATTCCGTTAATCCGCAAACGGTAAAGAAAAAGCGAGACTCCGAAAAAGCGTGTTCCGGCACGTCGTTTCGGAGTCTCTTTCTTGCAGGGTATCGGAGTAGTTTTTCCCGTAGACAATAACCTTATAATGCTACCAGTTACGAATCTCGAACCACAGCCAGCCCAAACGGCGAGCTGATTCCCCGACAGCGTAATCCCCTTTTTCTCGTCCATATCAAAATCCTCCGGACTATCATCCAAACGTCACCATATAAATCGTAGGGAGACCCAAGGTCAATTAGGCAATTTAGGTAAAATTTTCCGAAAAAACAAAAAAAAGCCCCAGCTCACCGCTGGGGCTTCGTCAAACACAAAAAAGTTTTTTAAAATTTTGACTACACCACACGCAGCAGCGCAGACACCGCACATTCCGATCGATCCATAATCTGCTTCATATAAGATTCCATATAGTCCCAGTCAGGCTCGCCAAGTAATGTAACAGGAAGCTTAATCATATCCTGTTCCATTATTTCTTTTCGCCACTTGTCCGCATAAGCATACTTTCTGCCGTAAATCCGGAAAATCGGCGCGAGGAACAAAGCGGTTTCTCTGGTAAGCAGTCTGTCTTTTAACGTGAGCACGTTCACGTCGTCGGACGCAGCAAAAGGCTTGTCCTGAAAAAAGGCTGACCCCACAGAACCGTTATAGCAAACGGTCAGGGCCGGCGGCTGAACGATATTTTCGTCATTGGCAATAGAAGCCGTCACACCGTTGTTCACCGCCGACGAACCGATAAACGGAATTTCTCCGTCGCGCATTTGCATTTTCGTCAGGCGCTTGCCTTTCAAGACATGAAACAAATCGCCGATCCGAAACTCTCCCCACCCGCTGATATCAATCATCCGAACCGTCCTCCTTTCCGATGCTGATGTTTACGCCGTTGTCTTCGTCAGTGACTTCGCTCCTGTACAGCACCGCCTCCGTCAGCCTCTCGCCGAAAAGTTTGGTGTCGATCCCGCGCTTGAAACAGATGTAATCCACAGCCGTCTTCCGGAAATCCTCCTCTGAAATCTCAAACGGCTTTTCAGGCATCTGATAGGACAGGTGTTCATCCGGCCTGATCCATTGGTCGGTATGATATTTTCGGTCGCGGCGCTTCGTGATACTGTCAACCCAGTAATCCTCAATCGCCTGCCACTTCTGCCGAATATCCTGCCGTCCCTGGTTCTTTACCGTTTCGAGACCGTCTTTTTCGATATAGCATCCGAAAATTTCCTGATTGTTTTGCGGTTCCCCGGCCTTGAACACAAAAACGGAAGTCGTCACGCCGATCCCGAAAAACAGCGGCTCCGGCAGCTTGACGATCATCACAATCCGGTGATTCGACAACAGGCGCCTGATCTGTTTGGCGGAGGTTTTCTCCAGCTTCTTGTCCGGCAGAATAAACGCGCAGTCCGTCCCGGATTTCACGCTGTCAAGCACGTTCTCGACAATATCCATGCATCTGCTGGCGCGCTCGTAAGGCGGATTCATCAGCACCTTGGTGATCGGTTTCGACCTGACCCATGCGCAGGCTTCCGGACTTGTCATGTCCAGATGTTCAAGATTGGTTTTCCCGTCCTTATGGATGAGCATGTTCGCGCAGGCAAGGGCGTATATCTCCTTGTGCTTTTCAATCCCGAACAAATGATCCTGACGGATCCGTTTCGCTTTGGACGTGCCATACCCTCCGGCCTCCTTCATCATGTTGGCCATGCTCTTCACCAGGAATCCGCCCGACCCGCAGCAGAAGTCGCCGACATAATCATTTTGCGTCACATTGATAAGACGGTACATGAACGACGTAATATGTTCCGGAGTGAACACCTGGCCTTCCGAGGCTTTCTTCTTATACCGGTTAAACTCCTGAAAGAATATCCCCATCACGTCTTCACCGCGCCATTCATTGGAGTTAATGCTGTCGGCAATCCGGCACACGTCTTCAATGAAATGGTTTACGTTATTCTGATTCGGAATGTGATTGAGTTCGATGTTTTTATATACGTCTTCGAGATATTTAAGTTTTGAATTTTGAAGTTTGCTTGGTGCCAGCGACTCACTGAGTGTCCGAACGACCTGAGAGCGCAGAATATCGCAGTCTCTCCCAGCAAGCGTTTTCAGGTCGGCGCCAAACCGTTCGGCAACCAGGGCGCATGCGGTGAAAATCATCCGGTGATACAGATTGTCAATCCCGAATCTGAAATGCAGATTGTCATTGATCCGTTTCGTCGTCTCAAAGATTTTCTGCTTGTCGATCTTCTGATCGTTCACCAGGTTGATGTAAAAGCTCTTACGCTGTATTTCGTCCGGAACGTCTATCGGATCATTGTTGAAAAACCCCGCCGTCGCATATCCGTTGTGCAGGAGTCCGACAACCTTCTTGTAACCCGCGTCGATTAAGACGGAACAGTTCTTCTTGATCTCTTTAATCCACGTTGCCGCGCTGATGTCCTTGTCGCTGCTCTTGGCTTCGAGCAGAATCGCCACGGCGTTCTTGTTCTTCGGAATATACCAGCCGTCCGGCTTGTCCTTGATCTGCCCGAACCCCAGCATATTAAAGGTCGTCGTTTGACTCGTGCCCTGCTTAACGTCCTTCTCCTTCTTATCCAGGCCGAGCGCAATCCTGGCTCTTGCGACAACCTCACCCTCGTCCAACTCTTCACATTTCGCCATAAGCAACCTCCATGTTTGCCCTTACATACTGAATCCCCGCCGCTCGGTCAACCGCAATTCCGTTTCCGCACCTATCACAATCCCCAATACTCCGCCCCTTCGAAGCCAACCACACAAAACCTCGTCTCTCTTCTCCAGTCCATAACAACCACCAACTGTGGATATTCACCCGGTAATCTGCATAAAAAAAGCCACAGCCCGAAATGACGCTCAACAATCTTGTTTCAAGCCTCAAATCGAGTGTGGCAGCGGTGCCGAGTATTTTTCACAGAAGAGGAGGGGCTCCGCCTCCGGAACCCCTCGGTAAACCTACTTCACATATTTCGCGTTAATCCGCTCAAAGATCTCCTTCACGCGGTTTTCGACCAGGTCGTGGAGCTCTTCCTCTTTCATGTTCCTGTAGTCGTCCGGGGTGATCGGCGCGCCGTATTCGACCCGAAGCCCCTTCTTGAAGATCGAAGGGAATTTCTTCTGCCGGGGATAC
>JAGCAH010000146.1 GCA_017652805.1 Thermoguttaceae bacterium
AGCCGCCCGATCGATTTCGGCGGCGCATCCCCGGGGCGTGTTCCCGAAGCCGGATCGAAAACGCTCCCCGCGCGGTAAGGATTGATTTTTTTCGTTTTTGTGTAAGAATAAAGGGGGTGATCAGAGTGTTTTTTCCCGATCAAGGAGAGCAGAAATTATGGCCGAAGAAAAGGCAACCTATAAGAACTCAGGCGTTGACCTGTCGATCTATGCCGCGTCGATGGAAAAGATCCCCGGAATCGTCTCCAAGACGTTCACCCCCCGCGTTATGCGTCTGGACGGCGGGTTCGCCGGGCTTTTCAGTCTGAACGGGAAACCGACCGAAGAAGGGACGATTCAAAAATATACCGATCCGGTTCTGGTCAGCTGCACCGACGGGGTCGGTACGAAGATCAAGATCGCCTGCGCGGCAAACCGACACGACACCGTCGGGATCGACCTGGTCGCGATGAGCGTCAACGACGCGATCTGTTGCGGCGCGGCGCCCCTCTTCTTCCTCGACTATGTGGCAATGCCGAAAGACAACCCCACCCTTTTGGAGCGGATCGTCTCGGGGATCGCCGAAGGGTGCAAATCGAGCGGCGCGGCGCTGATCGGGGGCGAGACGGCGATTCTCCCCGACATGTACAACGAGGGGGAATACGATCTGGCGGGGTTCTGCGTCGGGGTCGCCGAACGGGGCGACATCATCGACGGGAAGGCAATCCAGGAGAACGACATCCTCATCGGGGTGGCCTCGAGCGGATTCCACTCGAACGGCTACAGCCTGATCCGCAAAGCGGTCTTTGAAATGGGCGGGCTCTCCGTCACGACCCCGCTTCCCGAATTCGATAACAAGACAGTCGCCGACGTCCTCCTTCGTCCGACAAGCATCTACGTCCGCACGGTTCTGACTCTTCTGGAAAAGTTCAAGGCGAACGTCGGAATCCGCGGAATCGCCCATATCACCGGCGGCGGGCTGGTCGAAAACCTCAGCCGCATCCTCCCGCAGGGACTGACCCCCCAGATTGACGAAAACTCCTGGCCGGTTCCCCCCGTTTTCCGGTGGGTTCAGAAGCTCGGAAACATCGACGACGACGAGATGAAACGCGTCTTCAACATGGGGATCGGCCTGGTTCTGGTCGTCAAACCGGAACTTGAACTTCAAGTCCGCGAGACCCTCCTGAGCCTGAAACGGGAAAACTGGGTTCTCGGAAAGATCGCGCGCGGCTGAACCGGCGTTCCCCCCATCCGAAATGTTCAAATCAAAGGGAGCTTTCCGCTCCCTTTTTTATTTCGCCTTTCCGCCTTCCGGAGCGCGTTACCACGGAATCAGTTTTTTGAAAAAGTTCTTCTCCGGCGACGGGGGAACGGCGTCGGCCGAGATTCCCTCGAGCTCGTCGGCATCGCTCGACCCGGTCGAAGACGGTTCGCCCTCCCCCGCTTCGCCGAGCATCGCCAGGCGGACCATTTCGGGCGTGTCGGCCGGAATCTGCGCGGCGAGCATCGCCGCCGACGACGAGCCTGTTCGGCGCAGAAGAAGCGCGGTGTCATTCCGCTCAATCGCGGACTGAATCTCGTCGATCCGCTCGTTGATCGATTCCTGTTCGGCCCGGTCGAACGCCAGCTTATAGAGGTGCAACTCATCGACCCATACGGTCCCTCGCGGCAGAAGGTCGAACCGTACGGTAAAACTCCCGGCCTCTTCGGTCGGCAGATGGTCGAAGAGGAGTGAGTCGCGGATCCAGATCACCCCCCCTTCGGGCGCCTCGCCGCTTTGTTTCATCTCACGCGCGCGGCGCAGGAGGCCGGCGCCGACGTAGAGCCGTTTTTGCCACGTTTCCCCCCCCTCCTTTCCGGTCAGGGTCACAAAGAAGGGAAGTTCGTCGGGCAGGTCGGCGGGAACACCGAACTTGGCGTCGACGTAAAGCCGACCGGTCTTTGGCAGGGGGAACGCCTCGCCGATAACCCCGCCGGCCGACTCGTGTGACGTCATTTTCAGGGAGGAATCCCCTTCGGTCCGGTTTTTCGTATCGAGTTCGGCGAAGAACTCGGGAGAGCCGAACCGGTGCCAGCCGACGGGGAGCCCCGGTTCGGCGGCAATACGGCTCGGCGCGGCCGACTCGGTCTCTTTCCCGTTGGCAAACGGACTGCGGGGGAAGGTGAACTTCGGAAGTTCCAGCCCCAGTATCGAGCCGCTCCCTTTCGCGTCCGATTCGACAGCGTCGAAGTCCGGTTCGGGAAGAAACTCCTCGAATCCGGAGTTCAGGATCGGAGTCTCGACGCCGTCCGAGGCGATCCGCAGGCGCAGGACGAGCTCTTTCGCTTCTTCTTCGAGCCGCCCCCCCTCTCCGCAGATATCGATCGGCAGAGAGGTGTCGAACTGACGGACGGTCGCCTCGGGATCGTCGATTCGGAACGAGACCAGGTCGTAGGGACCGAGCGAACAGTTCCATCGGAGCCCGTCGTCCTTCGGTTCCGGCCGGGACAGTTCCCGTCCGCCGGCATAGAGCGTCGTCTCGGCGCGGGGAGAACAGTTCATCGTCAACGTCACACCGCAGTGGAACGGCGCGGTACTGACCAGGTATCCCCAAAAGCCGTCTTTATCGCGGCGGTACCGGAAGACCACCGGACTTTCCCCCTTCGGAGCCGGCGCCGCGGCTTCGGCGTCGGAGGATTCCTCCGCCTCACCCGGCTCGGCCTCGGCGGTATACGTCTCGAACGGTTCGGCGGGAAGCGCGCGGAACGCGGCGATCCAGCGTCCCTGTGATTCCTCTTCTCCCATCGGAAGGGTCTCGCCGCCGTCCATCAAAACGGATGTATCGCTGACCGCCAGCTGCGCGGCCCACCGTTCAAGGTTCTGGTAATCGGAAGCGGAAAAACTCCCCGAAATCTGGGTCACCGTCGGGTGATACGGACTGACCCGATCGAACGAGGGAATGTTCAGCGGCTTGACGTCGCGGTAAAAAAGAGCGCCCGCGCCCGCGTACGAAAGACCGACCGTCGGATCGGCGGAATCCGCCGCCAGCCCCGCGCTCCGCCAGGCATCGGCAACCGGCAGAGAACGGATCCAGCGCAGTTCATCGGTTCGCGCGATAAAGTCCGTGTCGACCCCCCGGCGAAGAAGAGCGCGCGACTCGGCTTGCGCCGCCTCGCGATCCGAAGCGACCGCCGAGGGGAGCGGGCTGTCCGGTTCGCTCCGTGTGGCAAGAAGGAGAAGATGCGCGGCGGGAAGACGGCTTTGAAGAACCTTCGCCGCCATTCGATAGAAACGGCTCACGGTCAGTGCGCGCCAGCGGATCCAGTCTTCGGTCAGATAATCGCGGATCATCGAGGCGCGGCGGTAATAGCGCGCGTCGTCGCGCGCGGCGATAAAGTCGTTCAGGCGGGCGCGGAGATTATCGGGACACCGCTCTTCAAGATGTGTTTCACGTGTGAACCGGAGAATCGTCTCGTCGTCCAGACCGTTGTAGATGTTGTCGGGAAGACGGACGAAGGTATCGGGCGAAAGGTCAAGCGCCACGTCGCGTAGGGCGGGCACGTCAGCGTAACGAACAGCGAACTCGTCCAAGACGCGGAGGACCTCGCGCTGTACCGCCGGATGAAGGATGTTATACGCCGGGTTCCCTTCTTTCTCAATCGGTTCCCCTTTCACCCCGATCAGGGAGTACGCGTCGGGATTTCCCCCCTCGGCGCGGCGCGCGGCGCGGATTTCCGCCTCTAAAATCGGCAGCGGCGCGTTGAACGAGAAGAGAGGGGTCAGTTCAAGGTTTTCCCGTTCAAACTGCCTCAGAAGGTAATCGACCGCGTCTTTCCGAACCGGGTCGTTCCCTTCGGTCAGGAAGACCCCCGAATCGAACTGCGGGTTCGGCCGAAGGATCGGGCTCGGATAGAGGGTGCTCCCGTCGGCCATCACCGAAAGGAGGAGGGA
>JAGCAH010000147.1 GCA_017652805.1 Thermoguttaceae bacterium
ATCGGAAAGTCCCCCCGTGTTGTTTTTCCCGAAAACCTGACCGGAACCGCCCCAAATTCGAGACCGCCCTATGATTCATAGACACTCTCTCTTTGCCTACCTCCTTCTGATCATCCTCATCTCGTCGTCGGTTGTACTGGGGATCGTCATCTTCGGGAACCAGAATCTTACCAGCACGATTCTGCGCGACCACGAAATGGAAAAGTTCAAGCTGATGACCCAGGCGGCGTCCGACGAAATCGAAATCCGCCTGACGAATATCGAAGAGGTCATCCGCCGAAACGCGAGCCTCTTTCGCGACCAGGATCCCCATTCCCGGGAAGAAGCGATAAAGATTCTCGAACAGTCGATGAGCAACTTCCCCTCGATCTTCGCGATGGAGATCATCTTTGCCGAAACGGAAGCGGAGCAGATCGAAAAAGCGGGGTATACGGCGATTTACGCGTTCCGCCATTCGCAGGAGCTCCTCACCCCCGAAAAGAAAGATCAGGAGACCGAAGATGAGGAACTCGGCTCGTTCGAGATCGTTGACCGAACTGATCTCGACGCCGATTACTCGTCGGAATGGTATAACAAGCCGATCATCCTCGGAGAACCGACCTGGACGTCCCCGTACTACGATCCCCAGATCAACGTTCTGATGATCACCTATTCGGTTCCGGTCTACGACCGGCCCGACCATATCGAAGCGGTTTTGACCGCCGACGTTTCGCTCGAATGGCTCGATCAGCTGATCGACACGTTCGACATCGGAAAAACGGGGGAACCGGTTCTGATCACCCCCGACCAGATCATCTTCCGTTCCGAAACCGAGTCGGAAAGAGAGCCGGACCTGGTCAATCTTTCCGACGCGATCGCCGATTTCGAGTCGATGGTGGAGACCAAAAACAAAAAGAAAGAAAAGTACTCGAACCTGTTCGAACTCCTCAAAGGGGGGAAATCGGGCGAGATCCGGTTCACCAACCCCTACGATGACGAAAAAACCTTTTTCTATTTCGCGACATTGCCGAAAATCTCCTGGAAACTCGGGTGTTTCGTCCTGGAAAAAGAAGTTTTCAGCCCGGTTCGCCGAATCACCAATATGATCGTTGTCTCGGGTTTGGTCGGGATCCTCCTTCTCCTCCTTCCCTCGTTCCTGATCGCCCGAAGCGTGGCGCGCCCCCTTTCGACCCTCAGCGGCGCGGCGCGAAACGTGGCGCGCGGGAATTTTGACACCCCCCTTCCGCAAATCAAAGGGAAAGGAGAAATACCCCAGCTCTTCGACGCGTTCGATTCCATGCGCGGCGACTTGAAGCGCTACGTCCATGACATTGCCGAAAGCGCGGCGAAAGAGGCGAACATGCATTCTCAGCTTCAGATCGCCCACTCGATTCAGCAGGGAATGGTTCCGAAAGATTTCGAGTCGGCGCGCGAGGCTCGGCTCGACATTTTCGCCCAGATGACCCCGGCTCAGGAAATCGGCGGCGACCTGTATGACTATCAGGTTCTGGACGACGGACGGATCTACTTCGGGCTTGGTGACGTCTCGGGGAAAGGGGTTCCGGCCTCCCTCTTCATGGCGATGGGGAAGACCCTGATCCATTCGGCGATTCAGCGGGACGGCAATCCCGCCCACGCGCTCAACTGGGTCAACCCCCAGCTCTGTTCCGGCAATGACGCGGGCCTTTTCATCACCGCGCTCTGCGGCGTGTATGACCCGAATAAGCACGAAATCACCGTCTGCTGCGCCGGACACAACCCCCCGTTTATCCGTCATGCCGACGGGACGGTTCAGATGATCGACATTGCCAACGGAAAATTCCCCCTGGCGATTATGGATGACGTCGACTATGAGAATTTCACGATTCCCCTTCCCCCGGGAAGCGTTTTCTTCATCTACTCCGACGGCGTGACCGACGCCGCCAACCCCTCCGGGGACTACTTCGGGGAAGAAAACCTCAAAAAGTATCTCGGACTCGCACCGGGCGATTCGGCGCAGGCACTGGTCGAGTCGATGATGTCCGAAATTCGTTCCTTCGCAAACGGCGCCAAGCAGTCGGACGATATCACCATCCTGGCCTTTAAAGAAATCGTCTAAACCGCAAACGTCCCTTTTGTATGACATCAGTATCAAACCGTTTTTTGCCGCGTCCCCTTCTCGGCCGGATCGCGGCGATTATTTTCCTTGCGGCCGTCGTCCGGACGGCGGCCGCTCAGTCGGCCGGCGTTCCCTGGATCGCCTTCGACCGGCTGGGACGCGTGACCGTCGCCGCCGACGAGGCGGGTCTTCCCCGGGAAGGAAAACAGGTCGGCATTTTCTACTTCCTCTGGATGATGCCGTGTACGCCGATCACTCAGGCGCCGGGAACCGACCATCCGTATAACATCTCCGAAATATTGGAAAATGATCCCGACGCCGCCTCGAATCCCGACTCCCCTCTTTGGGGAGGGAAAGGGATCTATCACTACTGGGCGGAACCCCTCTACGGCTATTACCGCAGCGACGACCCGTGGGTCATCCGCCGGCATCTTCAGCTTTTGGCCGATGCGGGAGTCGATTTCCTGATCTTCGACACGACCAACGCGGTCACCTATCCCGAAGCGTTCCTTCCCCTCTGCGACAGGCTCGCCGAACTGCGCGCTGCCGGAGAGACGGTTCCGCAGGTGACCTTTATGGTACACACCTCCGCCGCCGAGACCGCCGAGGTTCTCTGGAATCAGATCTACGGAACCGGAAAATACGACGACCTTCTCTTTCGCGTCGACGGCAAACCGCTTCTGATCGGGAGCCCCAAAGAGATCAAAGACCCGAAACTGCGCAAAGCGCTCACCCTGCGCGAAGCCTGGTGGCCGTTCGAAATTAAAAACACCCGCGACGCCTGGCATTGGGAAGCGACTTATCCCCAGCCCTACAGCTGGCACGTCGCGGAAGACGTGCCGGAACAGGTCAGCGTCTCGGTCGCGCAGAACCTTTCCCGCAAGGAGGGAACCGTCGTCCAGATGAGTTCCGGTCGGGCCCGCGGACGGAGTTTCCGCCAGGGGGACGGCGAGACGGCCCCGCGGCCCGAGTTGGGACTCAACTTCTCGCAGCAGTGGTCCCGCGCCCTGGAACTCGATCCGACGTATATCATGGTCACCGGCTGGAACGAATGGATCGCCGGCCGATGGATACAGGAGGGGAAATACGTCTTCGTCGACCAGTTCGATCAGGAATACAGCCGCGACGTCGAAATGATGAGGGGGGGGCACGGCGACAGTTACTACCTGCAGATGATCAGCGGGATCCGCCGCTTTAAAGGAACACCCCCTCTCCCGGCAGCCTCCGAGCCGGTCACGATCGATCCGGACGGCGGTTTTGCGCAGTGGCGGAACGTCGAGCCGGTCTTCGGCGACCACGTCGGCGAAACGATCCCGCGTGATTTCGACGGGAACGGCGGAACGCATTATGTGAACCGTACCGGTCGAAACGACATCATCGAGGCGCGTGTGGCGCGCGACGGTGAAAAGCTCTACTTCTATCTCAAAACAAAAGACCCGATCACTCCGGACATTCCCGACGGGCTCGCGCTCCTTCTCAACACCGACCTTGCCGACTCGGGCTGGATCGGCGGCGACTGGCTGATCGGGCGTGTGTACGACGGCGTGACCGCTTCCCTCGAACGGTACGCCGGGGGGAAGAAAAAAGACCTCTGGAAATGGAAAGAGACCGGACGGATCGACTACCGCGTCGAAGGGAACGAACTTCTTCTGGTCGTTCCGTTTAAGGCGGTCCGTCTTCCGAAATCGGAAAAGAGTCTTCGGCGGATCGCGTTCAAGTGGCTCGACAATATCCCCGAGACGATGACCGCCGACGACCTCTACACCAACGGGGACGTCGCTCCCGAAAGCCGTTTCTTCTACGAGGTTGCCAAAGAATCCGCCCCGAAGAGGCAAAAGCAAAAGCGCGCTCTTGACAAGATTTCCCGATATGCCATCATAGAAGCGGATAAATCCGAGTAAACCCAGAAGATTACTCAGTTTAAAAAATACCTTTCTCTTTCCGCGCTCGAGCGGTCCGGAGAAGGCCGATGAATGAAAACGAAATCGTAAGCGCGCTTCGAGAAGACAACACCGATCGGCTCGCCGAGCTCTTTCGCAAAGCCGACACCGTCCGCCGGGAACATGTCGGCGACGCGGTTCATCTGCGCGGTCTGGTCGAGCTTTCGAATATCTGTCGACGGAACTGCCTCTACTGCGGGGTACGCGCCGGGCATAGCACCATCGGGCGGTACCGGCTCACCGCCGACGAGGTGATGCAGAGCGCGCGTCTCGCCGCGGAATTCGGCTATGGTACTCTGGTCATGCAGGCGGGGGAAGACTTCGGTCTGGAGGGGGAATTTGTCGCCGACCTGATCCGCCGGGTCAAGAAAGAATACGCCCTGGCGGTCACCCTCAGTCTGGGAGAACGAACCGAGGCGGACTGGCGTCTCTGGCGCGAGGCGGGAGCCGACCGCTACCTGATCCGGTTCGAGACGTGCAATAAAGATCTCTTTAAAGTCATTCATCCCCCCGTCGGAAAGGACGACCTCGGCTTCGAGGGGCGGATCGGAGCGTTGCGCGTCCTTCGCGAACTCGGCTACGAAATCGGCAGCGGCGTCATGATCGGGATCCCCGGCCAGACGTACGCCGACTTGGCACGCGACCTTTTGATGTTCCGCGAACTCGACCTCGATATGATCGGCAACGGCCCCTACCTGGCGCATCCCGAAACCCCGCTGGGGCGCGCGGCGGAAGTTCTGGCGAAAAACCCGACAGCTTCGATTGATGAGCGGCGCCGTCTGACGGCAGAAGTCGGATTCGACTACCCGATCTCCGACGAATCGGTTCCGGCCGATAATCTGACCGCGTTTAAGGTGATCGCCCTGACGCGTCTCCTCCTCCCCGACGCGAACATTCCCTCGACCACGGCGATCGCGACCAATGACAAACTTCATGGACGGGTCACCGGCCTTCAAAGCGGCGCCAACGTGGTCATGCCGAACCTGACCCCGACCCGATACCGCGCCCTGTACGAAATCTACCCGAACAAGTCGGCGACAACCGAATCGCCCGAAGAGACGCACCGTACCGCAATCGAGCAGATCATCGAGGCGGGTCGCGTTCCGGGAACCGGCCCGGGAGGTCGGATCCGCCGCCAAGCCTCCCTCGGCATGCGATAAAAAAACCGAAAAATCCCTCTCCCATCATCTTCTCTTTTTTGCTATTCTCCCTCCGCGACATTTCAAATCGGCTCATGGAGAGCAAAATGAACAAAATAGATAAAACAGAAAAGATGTTTTTAAGAACCTCTTTCCCACCGGGGGGAATTCTTCTTTTCTGCGCGTTCCTTTTGGCGTCGACTGCGGAAGTCGCATATCTCGCCGCGGCGGATGACGACCGGCATGTTCTCATCGAAGAGACCGACGTGCGCGCCCGACGCGAGGGATTTGACGTCAGTCCGAAAAACCCCGTGCCGCAGCCGGTCGAGATCAAGACTCCCGAAGGGGTTCTGGTCGAAATCGCCGCCGAAAGCGGGTTTACGGCGAATCCGGCCGGAACAAACCTCTTCGGGCTCTATCAGGGGGAAGTCTACCGTTTCAAGTTCTCCCGTCTCCCCTACGCCGAAGGAAGGGAACTTTACCCGACGCTCGAACTTTTGAGTACGCTGACACCCCCGCGCGGCTATGAAACCGACTTTCCGATCCCGGTCGAACTGACCGAAGAAGATATACGAATGGCGCTTGATGGAAATCTGGTCACCCGCGTCGTCTACCTGGAACCGCCGCACAACGCGATTCCGGTCGACTCGACGGTGAAACAGGGGGAAATCTCCTCCGAGGCGCCTTCGTCGATCAATCCGGTCGCGCTGGCCGAGTCACGCGGGCGCGTGATGGCGATCCTCCGGCTCGGCAGCCGGATCCCCGACACGAAAACCGATTTGGCCGCGTTCTGCTATGGGTATCCCGCCGTCACCTTCCCCGAACGGTCGAACGAGCCGCGCGGGTATATGCTCGGCTATCCGATTCCGGCCGACCCGAACGACCAGGCGGATCCGACTCAAACCGAATAACGTTACACAGATTTTCATTGTCGATGAGTACTTCAATGCTGAAATTACCACTTCACAACCGATTATCCGCGACGGTCTGCCTCCTCCTCGCGGCGACGACGCTCCCGTTTTGCGCGTCATGTCAGTCCAAGGGGTATATCCCCGGACCGAACGACCCGTTCGCCGAAAACGCTCCGAAGACGAAAGAGGAAGAGGAGTATTACCGCGACGTCCTTTCGGGGGACTGGCAGAAACAGACGTCCAATCCGCTCGGCTATTTCGGACTCGGACGGAGCCAGGTCTCGACGAGCCCTCCGCCTCACTGGACGATGGCTCCGCCCGCCGGCGCCAAGACGATGGAAGAAATCCGAAGCGAAACGTACGAAAGACGTATTGCCGAGGAAAAAGCGAATTTTCAGAAAGGGGCCGATTTGGAAGGGCGCGTCTATAAAACCGCCGCCGTCGATCAACAACGCCCCGCCCCCACGCGTGACGGGGCGCAACACACGCCCGGCGGAGTAAAAGAGATGCCGTCGACGCCCGCACCCGCTCTCCTTCCGGACGAAAAAGAAGAACCGAAGAAAGACAATTCAAAAAAGGAAGAATCGAAAAAAAAGGAGTCGGGCGGAATTTCGGGATTCCTCGACTCCTTTACCGCAGCCCCGGAACCGGAGATGAACGAGGAAGAACCTCAGTCCGTCTCGAAGATGAAAGCGCTTCGAAAGTCAAAAGCGACCGACGGGACAAGTACCCTTATGGGGGCGATCGCCCCCGTCTTTGAGCCGCTCAAACCCGCTCCGGAAACCGAAGAATCAAAAGTCGCCGAAGCGAAGCCGAAAAATGAGAAAGAAGGAGAGGATTCAGGTTTCCTCTCAAATGTGTTCAAACCTTTTTTTGAAGGTGGGACTCGTTTTCAGCCGATCGGCTCCGCAGAGCGTCTGACGGCCGAAAGCGGGTCCGTAAACTTCTCCTTTGCCGACAATCAGGACCTGATCATTCGCGGCCAGGCGCCGGAAAAAGAGCCGGTGCCGCGCGGCGGTACCGGGGTGGTCACCACCGCCGACGCGCTCAAAGCACCCCTGAAGATCGATCCGGAACTGGCCGACCGATGGCAGAATCTCGGGGGTCTTCATATCGGCGATCGCGTGCCGAAAGACTTGCCTGACGACGAGTATATCATCGTCGGCGGCGATGCCGTGAGCGAAGCGTTCGCCATGCCGAACTGGGATGTACACAACCTGGAAGCGGACGAGACGATCGCGCAGTTCGATACGGTGAGCGGTCAGATCAAAATTGAGCCTTCAAACCGGTTCATCATCTACATGCCGCGCTTCGCGTCGGTCCGTCAGATCGTTGGACCGCGTTCGCAGTCGCAGAATACACGTCTCGGTTCGATGGACGCCGACCTGGTCCCAATCGAAGAGCGAAACGCCGAAGGAGTCGATTTCCGGTCGCAGGAAGAACGAACGTCCTCAACACGGGGTGAAGTGCAGACCAGCGATATGCGCGCCAACCAGCCGGGCGGCGAACTCGTCACCGAAGAAGGGCTGATCGAAGAAACACAAAAGGTCCTGACCGCCTCGGCCAACGGTATGCTCCGCGAAGAGACCGTCTCGGACCGAACACGCCTAGACCTGGCACAGGGAGCGTCGGCCGCCGCCGCGTGGGGAAAAACCCAGGGAGTGACGGTCGCGATCGACAAGGTCGCCGCCCAGGGGAACGTCACCCTGCAGGGAGCGGCGACAATCTACGCAGTCACGAACGAGACGAAGACCTCACAGCTGCGTCTCTTCAAATCGGCGTCGAAACAGGAGGCCAAGCCGGGAGAACTGATCGAGTTTGTCATTCGCTACGAAAATGTCGGAACCGAAGTGATCGGAAACGTCACCATCCTCGACTCTCTTTCGGCGCGTCTGCAATACGTCGACGATTCGGCGATTTCGTCGAAGAAAGCCGAATTTCTGGTGAAGAATAACGAGACCGGCTCGCTCCTCCTCCGTCTGGAAGTGACCGACCCGCTCGAGCCGGGAGACTACGGCGTTCTCACTTTCCTCTGCAAAGTGAGGTGATCGTGCCGATGACCTGGCTGAGGATCGCGGCGGTTCTGACGCTTCTTCTTCTCGCCACGGCGGCGGGCGCTTCCCTTCCGGCGCAGGAGGCCGAGTCCGCCGACAGCGTCTCTCCCCTTCCCGACGGCATCGACCGAAACGAAGTCCTCGCCGAAGCGGCGCGCCGACGCTCGGGGTGGAAGGGGTTCGACGAACTTGAATACGCGCAGATGAGCAGGCTCGGAATCCGTCTGGTCCGCGGCAAACATGTCGAGTTCTACACCGATCTGGACGAGTCGAAAGACGTCGACTCGATCCCTGTCGTTCTCGATGAGGCGGTTAACGGCCTGGCGCTCTTTTTCGGTCTTTCTCCCGAGGATTACAAAAACTGGCGCGTCGAGGCGTTTCTGATCAGCGACCGCGAGCCGTTCGAAATCTTCGGCGCGCTCAAACGCGCCCCCGATTTCGAACACGGCTACTCCCTCGAATCACGCGTCTGGATCTACGACCAGAAGCAGGCGTATTACAACCGGTTCCTCCTTCTGCACGAGTTGACCCACGCTTTTATGAATTGGACGTTCGGCGACCTAAACCCCCGTTGGTATTCCGAAGGGATCGCCGATTACCTGGCGCTCCATCGGTGGGACGGGGAAAAACTCACGCTCGGAATCTTTCCCGATTCCCCCGACGAGGTTCCCGGATTCGGACGGATCGACCGGATCAAAAAGGCGGGACGGGAAAGGAGCCGCAAGACGCTCGACGACGTTCTCGATTTCGAGGCGGACGATTTTCTCGATAACGACTCGTACGCCTGGAGCTGGAGCCTGGTGACCCTTCTCTTTCATTCGCCCCGATACGCCCGCGCGATCGGCGCGATGCCGTATCTGATGACGCGAAGCGACGCGAACCGTCTTTTCACCGAACTCTTGGGAGACGAGAATCCGCGTCTGAACCGCGACTGGTACGAGTGGATCGCATCGATCGACTACGCCGCCGATTTCTCATCCTTTGCGCGGGACGACCCTCCCCCGCGTCCCCTGACCGATCCGGTCGAACTGACCCTCTCGCCGAAAGAGGTCGGATGGCGGTCGGCGGGAATCCGCCTCGAAGCGGGAAAGACCTACCTTCTGCGCGCCGAAGGAAGGTTCAAGGTCTTTGAAAAGGAACTTGCCCGCGCCCTTCCCTGCGAGGCGGCGGGAATTTCGATCCGCTACTTCGCCGGCGCGCCCCTGGGACAGGTCGCCGCGACGGTTCCCCAGTCGGGAGCGCGCGTGGTCAATCCCTGGAAAGGGGCGGTTCCGCTCAGAAACGGCGTCGTCCGACTGACCCCCGACGTGACCGGTCCCCTCTTCTTTCGATTCAACATCCCCGGCAGCGCGGCGGAAAAGTCTTCCGGCGACCTGGTGATCACCGTTTCCCGAGGGGATTGATTCCCGCCCGCCGATTCGGTAAAATGAAGAATGTTATTGGAAGGCGCCGCGACGCGGTTTTCGCCCATCATCATTTTAAGGAGAGTTTCATCATGAGTGCGTTTCCCGACATTTCCAAAATCAAATACGAAGGTCCCGAGTCGACAAACCCCCTGGCGTTCCGTTACTACAACGAAAACGAGCTGGTTGAGGGAAAATCGATGCGCGAGCATTTGAATTTCGCCTGCGCGTTCTGGCACACGATGCGGATGAACGGGACTGACCCGTTCGGTTCGGCGACGATGCTCCGCCCGTGGGACGACGGAAGCGACTCGATCGCCAACGCGCAGAACCGGGTTCATGTCTTCTTCGAATTCCTCGAAAAGATGTCGTTCCCCTTCTACTGCTTCCACGACCGCGACGTCGCTCCCGAAGGGGCGACGTTCAAAGAGACGTGCGCCAATCTCGACGCCGTGGTCAAGGTCTTTAAGGAAGAACAGGACCGGACCGGAATCAACCTCCTCTGGGGGACCGCCAACCTCTTTGGCAATCCCCGCTACATGCACGGCGCGGCGACCAGTTCCAACGCCGACGCGTTCGCCTACGCCGCCGCCCAGGTCAAGAAGATGCTCGAGGTTACGAAGGAACTCGGAGGGCGCGGCTACACGTTCTGGGGGGGACGCGAAGGATACCAGTCGCTTCTGAACACCGATATGAAACGCGAGCTCGACCATCTGGCGGCGTTTATGCACATGGCGGTCGACTACGCCAAAGAGATCGGCTTTAAGGGGCAGTTCTACTTCGAACCGAAACCGAAGGAACCGACGAAGCACCAGTACGACTTCGACTGTGCCGCGTGTATCAACTTCCTGCGTACCTACGGTCTAGCCGACGACGTCAAGATGAACATCGAAACGAACCACGCCACCCTGGCGGGCCACGCGGTCGAGCATGAGCTCGACTACGCCGGCAGTCAGGGTTTCCTGGGCTCGGTCGACGCCAACGCCGGGGACATGCTCCTGGGTTGGGATACCGACCAATTCCCGACCGACGTCTACATGACGACAAAAATGATGTATATCATCATGAAATACGGCGGATTCAAAACCGGCGGTCTGAACTTCGACGCCAAGGTCCGGCGCGAAAGCTTCGAGCCGATTGACCTTTTCTACGCGCATATCGGCGGAATGGATGCGTTCGCCAAGGGCCTCAAAATCGCGGCGAAACTCCGTGCCTCCGGCGAACTCAAAGAGATGATCGCTGCCCGCTACGCCTCGTGGAACGGCGGCGTCGGCGCTCGGATTGAAGCCGGCAAGGAAGATTTCAAATCCCTCTTCGACTATATCACAGAAAAGGGAGAAATCGAACCGAATATCAGCGGTCGACAGGAACTTTTCGAAAACGTTCTGAACCGCTACATCTTCGACTGAAAGATTCCCGGACAGGTCCGGCCGTAGAAAAAGCCTGTAAGCGCCGAAGCGTTTACAGGCTTTTTCTTTCGAAAAGACAACCGAGGCGTCCTTCAAAACGGAAAAGACGCCGCGCAATTCTCATATCGTCACCTCGTCCCCGTATTCTGGGCGGATGATCTCGCTTCCGCTCAGTCGGCTCGCCAGAAGATTCCGGAACGTTTCGGACGAACGGGTCTCGCCGTGTACGACAAAGATGTTTTTCGGCGGGGTCGGAATCGAATCGACCCATTTCAGAAGCTCCTGCTGGTCGGCGTGCCCCGAAACGCCGCGAATGGAGGCGATTTCGGCTTTGACTGCAAAGAACTGCCCATTGATACGAACCCGCTTGTTCCCTTCAACGATCTGACGTCCCAGGGTTCCCGCGGCCTGGTAACCGCAGAAGAGAACCATATTCCGTTTATAGCCGATATGGTTCGCCAGGTGGTGCTTGATTCGACCGGCGTTACACATCCCCGCGCTCGAAAGAATCACGCCCGGTCCCTCGATATCGTTGAGCGTCATCGACTGCTCTTTTGTGGTGAGGAAATGGAAGTTACTCACTTCCGAACGGCTTTCGAGACGGCGCAAAGCGTCATCGTCGAGACATTCCCGATGGCGCATAAAAATTTTCGAAGCCTCGACCGCCATCGGACTGTCGAGCCAGATCGGAATGTCTTTCGGCATCCGTCCTTCGGCCTGGAGAGTACCGAATCGGTAGATCATCTCCTGCGCGCGTTCGACGGCAAAAACCGGCATTAAAACCAACCCCCGCCGTTCGGACGCCCGGCGGATCGCGACGGCCAACTGATCGTTGACCTCGTCGATCGGCTCGGAATTCCGGTCGCCGTAGGTCGATTCGATAAAGAGCGCGTCGACCGGTGCGTTCGGTTCGGTGAAATACGCGGGGTCGCGAAGAATCGGACGGTTCGGCCGACCCAGATCGCCAGAAAAGAGAAGGCGTTTCATCTTGCCGGCATCGTCGGCGACCACCTCGATAAAACTCGATCCGAGCACATGCCCGGCCTCGCGAAGCGTGATCGTCACGCCCGGCGCAATCTTCGTCTCTTTGTCGTAATCGATCGGCGAAAAGAGCGCGACCGTCTTTTCAACGTCATCCTGCGTGTAAAGGGGGCGGATCGGATGAGGCGAGACGCGCTTCTCTTTGGCGTGACGCTTCTGTTTGAATAGCGCGTCTTCTTCTTGGATGTGCGCCGAATCGCGCATGATCAGTTTTGCCAGATCGAGTGTGGCCGACGTGCCGTAAATCTTCCCGCGGAACCCGTCCAGAAAGAGTTTCGGCAAGAGACCGCAGTGATCCAAGTGGGCGTGCGTCAGGAGAACCGCGTTAATATCTTTCGCCGGTTCGGGACAGGGATCCCAGTTCCGGCTGAGAAGATCGTGCCCCTGAGTCATTCCGCAGTCGACCAGAAAACGAAAATCCCCGACTTCGACAAAGTGTCTCGACCCCGTAACATTTCCGTTCGCGCCCAAAAATCGTATTCGCATAGAGACCCTTTCCCATTCTGCGAGAAGTTTCAAACGACGCGGCTTTTCACGTTCCGCGCTTGAAACGAACCGAATCAATGACAAGTTCATTCTATTGATTTCTCTGACAAAATTCAAGCGAGAGAGAATACCCATCTTAACAATCGCGGCGGTTTTCGCCGAAAGAATGCCGAAAAAAACGGTCGTGAAGGAAAAAACCGATCCGATCCCCGTTTTTCCCTTCACGGTGGCGATCCGATTTCTTGACCCGCGCCCCCTTATCGTTAGAATGGAGAAAGGGAGGTGAATCTCCTATGCGTTTTAATAGGAACTGTTCCGGATCAAACAGATTTCCCGCGGCGCGACTGACGGTTTTCGTTCTGGCGTTCGCCGCGGCAGGGATCTTTCTGTTCCGTGCGGGGTCGAGCGGATCGGTTCGACTCGCCATCGGTGGCGCGTCGTCCCTTCAGAAAGGCGCCGAGGAATACCTACGTCAGACCGCCCGAATTCTGGGGTCTCGTTTTAACGAGCCGTTCTACCGCGCCGCGGTCAAGCGGCAGATGCGGCGCTTCGCCGATTGGACCCCTCGCACCGACGTCGGATCGCGTGATTGTTTTACAGTTCTTGCCGCGGAAGACGATCCCGATCTTTCCGAGGCGCTGTTCTTCTTGGACGAGTTCGCCGCGGCGGAGCCCGAACTTTCGATCGATAGGTTTTCCGCCGAAAAGAATCCCCTCGATTCGCTGGTCGAACAGATCGCGCCCTTTTCGGTTCCCCCTTCCCCCCTGCCGAAAACCTTCCTGTGGCGTTCTGCCGAAATTCCCCTTTCGATCGAGTTCCTCTTCCTCTTTTCGCTCGTTTCGTTCCTCGCCTCAATTCTGATACCGACCTCCCCCTTCGCGGCAGCTGTCGGTATGCCGGAGGCGATTGAAGAATGGTTCCGCCGATTGGCGCGGCGGCTCGGCGTATTTCACGCTATCCCCGCTATCGGTCATTTTGAAGTTCCGAAAGGATTTCTCTTTTCATTCGGCCACACGCCGCTTGAAGACAAGAAGATCACAGTTCTTCTCCGTTAATATTCCCGGGCGGTTCGGAACGGACCGCCCGGAACGGACGTTTTCACTTCCGAAACAAAACGTTGCGGAGAAACCGATGATTTATCACAAGCCCAAGTCGGGATTCACCCTGGTCGAACTGTTGGTGGTGATCGCCATCATCGGAATTCTGATCGGGCTCCTCCTCCCGGCGGTTCAGTCGGCGCGCGAGGCCGCCCGACGGATGAAATGCACAAATAATCTCCGGCAGTGGTCGCTCGCCCTTCAGACCTATCACGATTCGATGGGGGGGCTTCCCCTCTTCACCTCGTGGTGCGATCACGACTCGACCGGAACCGCGGAAACGGTCAGGGACGTGAAAACGGAATATTCCGTCCATTCCCGGATCCTTCCGTATATCGAATGGGGCGCGTTTATGGCCGGGATCGATATCACCGACTACAAATACCGGCTCTTTTCGAGGGGGTCGGCGCCAAACGAGATAATCTACCCGCAGCTTCTCTTCCCGTGCGAGATCCTCGGCTGTCCGAGCGAGAGCGCACCGCGGATCCGTCAGATTCAAAAAATTCCGAATGATCCCTCACAGGAATACGTTGACGACGCCGGAACGAACTATATGTTCTGCTGCGGTTCGGGCGTCGGCGAGGGCTACTGTCTCGACGACAAAAAAAACGACGGTCTGTTCGGACTGGCTCCCCGGTCGCTCGATTCGATCACCGACGGAACCAGCAACACGCTTGTCATTTCCGAGGCGCTCTTAGCGCCGACCGCGTCGCAGACGACCGCACCGGAAAAGGAGGTCTGCCGCTACTCGGTCGTCGGAAACCTTTCGGGGGAAACCCTTTCGCAATACAGCGAGAAAGAAAATTTCGACTGGAAAAAATTCACCGACGAAAAGCTCGAGACCGGAACTTCGTTCAGCGGGAACCGGGGATGCCCCTGGCTCTGCGGCCGGGTCTACGCGAGCGGATTTTCGGCCTACGCCCCGCCGAACGCCAAGCGGATCGGAATCTGGTACC
>JAGCAH010000148.1 GCA_017652805.1 Thermoguttaceae bacterium
GAAGCAGAATTTCCGCCGGCTCGACTGGCAGACGAGCGCCAAGTGCCCGTATGACCTCGTCCGCGCGATCGACCATCCCGAATACCTCTATCAGGCGATCGAGGATATGACCGATCGGTTCCCCGACGAGTTCGACCCGAAAGACTATAAAGAGCGTCTCGACGAAGCGCTCGCCCGTCTGTTCGGCGATCATTCCGGCGCCGCCGATTTTGCCGCCGCGATCGACAACTTCAACAGCCTCCGTTACGAGATCCTTCTTTCGCTGCCGCTTCTGAAAGATTTCGATACGATCATCGCCCGCAAGACGACGAATCCCGCGCTCGAGAACAACTGGATGTCGAACGCCTCGCGCGAAAAGGTGAAATACGACAACGCCATCGTCGAGTTCGACCCGAAATCGCCCGATTCCGAAATGACCGAACTGACCCGCGGGCCGAACGGCTCGTTCGTCGGCGACATCTGCCTCCATTGGGACGCCGACCGCTTCCTGGTGACGGGCCTTTCGGACAAGAACACCTGGCAGATCTTTGAATACAACATGGGAGACGGCTCCCTGCGTCAGGTCACGCCCGATATGGGGGGCGACGTCGACAACCACGAAGGGTGCTACGTCCCCGACGGTTCGACCATCTTCATTTCGAACGCCTCGATGATGGGGATTCCCTGCATCGGCGGCAGCGGCTACGTCGGGAACGTCTACCGCGTTGAGGAAGACGGCAAGACGGTCCGCCAGCTCACCTTCGAGCAGGACAACGACTGGTGCCCGGTCATTCTCGAAAACGGCCGTGTGATGTATCTCCGCTGGGAATATATTGACACGCCGCACTACTTCTCGCGTATCCTCTTTACGATGAACCCCGACGGCACCAATCAGGTCGAGCATTACGGCAGCGGCTCCTACTGGCCGAACAGCCTCTTTTACGCGCGTCCCATTCCGGGTCAGTCGTCGAAGTTCGTCGGGATCGTCTCGGGCCACCACGGCGTTCCCCGTTCGGGCGAGATGGTCGTCTTCGACCCCGCGCTCGGCCGGCAGGAAGAAAAAGGCGCCGTTCATAAAATCACCCATCCGGGCGAAGCGATCGAGCCGGTCATCAAAGACCAGCTCGTCGACGGCGTTTTCCCGCAGATGGTCTTCCCGTATCCTCTTTCCGACGACTACTTCCTGGTCTCGGCGCGCATTCGCGACTGGGGCGAGCCGTGGGCGATCTACCTGGTCGACACGTCCGGGAACATGACCCTTCTGCGCCGCGACCCGAAATACAGTTTCCTCGAAGCGATCCCGGTGATGGAACAGGAAGAGCCGCAGACGATTCCCGACCGGACCGTTCCGGGCGAAAAGGAATCGACCGTCTTCATCACCGACGTCTACTTCGGCCAGGGGCTTCCGCAGGTCCCGCGCGGCACCGTCAAGAAGCTCCGGCTTTACGCGATCAGTTACGGCTACCGCGGGATCGGCGGCCACGACGCGTTCGGAATGGAAAGCTGCTGGGACGGCCGCCGCATGATCGGCGAGGTGCCGGTCTTCGAAGACGGCAGCGCCACGTTCAAGATTCCCGCCAACACGCCGGTCGTGGTACAGCCGCTCGACGAAGGCGGTTCGGCGGTCCAGCTGATGCGTTCGTGGTTCGTCGGAATGCCGGGCGAAACCGAGTCGTGCATTGGCTGCCACGAAACCCAGAACGACGTCTCGCCGGTCAAGCAGACCGAAGCTCAGCGGAGCGCGCCGACCCCGATCGAGCCGTTCTACGGGCCGGAACGCCCCTTCTCGTTCGAGGGGGAAATCCAGCCGATTCTCGACCGCTACTGCGTCGGCTGCCACGACGGCAAAAAGCCGGGTCGGCCGAATTTCGCCGACACCACGCCGGGGCCGAAAAACTTCTCGAACGCGTATCACGCCCTGCACGGGTATATCCGCCGTCCCGGCCCGGAATCGGACATTCACGTTCTGCAGCCGATGGAATACCACACTTCGACCTCAGAGCTGATCGCGATGCTCGAAAAGGGGCATCACAACGTCAAGCTCGACAAGGAGTCGTGGGAAAAGCTCCTCTGCTGGATTGACTTCAACGTTCCGTATTTCGGCACCTGGACCGAAATCGCCGAGGCGCGGAACAGCAAGAAGGGCTCCGACCCGCTCAAGCAGATCTCGAGCCGCTACGTCGAGCTGAAAGAGCTCTACGCCGACAACGACCTGAACTACGAGACCGACTCGTACACCGGCGACCGGGTCGAACGTCCCGCGTTCCAGCCGCCCGAGCAGGCGCCCGAGCCGGACCGCAGCGCGCCCGAAGTCGCCGGCTGGCCTTTCGCGCCGGCCGCCGCGCCCCAGACTCAGAAACTCGACGTCGGCGGCATCTCGATCGAACTGGCGAAGATTCCCGCCGGCTCGTTCGTGATGGGCGACGAAAAGGGCTTCCTCGACGAGCTGCCGCGCAGCGAGGTGACGATCGACAAGCCGTTCTGGATGATGACCACCGAGGTCTCGAATGCGCTTTACGCGCTGTATGACAGCGAACACGA
>JAGCAH010000149.1 GCA_017652805.1 Thermoguttaceae bacterium
CGCTCAGAAGAAGATCGACCGCCAGGTTCGGAAGGCCCAGACGCGCCGCCGCCATCGCGGTCCACGGAAAATCCCACCCCCAGCAGCGGGACCAGTTCCATTGGCGGACCACCTCGACGAGCGTGGCGCGGGCCGCATCGGGATCCTGACCTTCCAGAGGGGGAAACTGACCGAATGCACCGATCAGGTCGGGATGTTCCCATGCCTTCCAGACCGGCCAGTCGGCGGTGCGCAGATACAGGCCGGTCTCCCCTTTCGGCAGAGGCGCCATCGAGCGGGCGATCTTCGCCCATTCGGCGTTCGGCCCTTCCCCCAGACGTTCCCGCCATCGGTTCGCCCAACGGAGCCCGAGCTGCCAGTAGGCCAGGTCGAACGCGGTGTCGGACGCGTAGCCGACCTCGCTCGGAGGCATCACCGGGGAGAGGTGGTATCGGCCGTCGTCGCCGAGCCTGGCGTAGTCGGCCATGAACTCGGCGGTACCGTCGATCAGTCCCGCCCATCGGTCGAGCGTTTCGTGTGTCGGACGGGCGCGGTAATCCAATTCGGCGAAAAAGATCGGGTGCGGCTCTTTCCAGAGGAGAACCTGGTTCCCCGCCCACGGCGCGGTCCGCCCTTCCGGGCCGAGACACTTCTGCCACTGAAGTCCGCGCATGCCGAGCTGTTCGGCGAGTCGGCGCGCCGGTTCCTTAAACTTGTCATAGACGGTCAAGGGACGGTCCGCCTCGTCTTCCCTACCCCAGAGGAACCAGTGCGCCAGATGCCACCAGGTCATCTCCAGGTGGAATCGGCCGCTCCAGGGGTCCAACGCCAACAGTCCCGCTTCCGACGGCGGATAACTCCCCGAGGCGTTGATTTTCATCAGGTATTGCGAAAGGACGATCCGCCGTTCCAGCTCGAACCAGCGCGGATCGGCGCTTCCCGAAAGGTCGATCGCTCCCCCGCTCTGCCAGTAGGCTTCCCAGCGCGCGGCCGAGACGCGGCGCACGGTTTCAAAATAGGAACCGGGAGTTCCGGATGGGGCGGGTTCCGGCCGCCAGGCGCGGAAGAGACGCTCCTTCTCTTCCGGAGACACGGCGCGTCCGGCGGGCTCCATATTCCCGAACGAAACGGCGGCGTCGAGCCGATCGGATTTCGACGTGAGTAAAAAGGCGTTCGGCCCGATGCGCGTGACGGTCGCGTCCGCGTCGGATGCGATACCGACGGTATAGTCGTAGTCGCCGAAGGCGCTTTCGCCGAACCGGCGCGCCAGGGTCAGGGAATCCTCCCCCTCCGAAATGATCTCGGTCCGATGCAGCCCGTCGGCGTCAAACCGCCCGGCCCAGGCATCCTCTTTCGACGTGGGATAGGGAAAGTCGGCCACCACCGCCAGATCGCCCGAGGCGACGGCGGGGGACGTTACACGAAAGGCGACCGACGCGCCGCCGCCGACCGCCGTCTCGACCGTGACCGGCATGCCGCGGAAGGTCCATTCGGCGCGATGAACGCCGGTCCAGAGATCGAGATGCCGCTCAAGGCCGCCGATCTCGCCGCGCGCGATCGGCGTCCCGTCGCCGTGGGTGAACCGAATTCGGCCCAGATTCATCTTATGGAGGGAGTCGCTCATCCATTCGAAGAGGTCTTCTTTCCCCGCGGGGAAAACGTCCGGTCCCGTATTGCGGCCGACCTGAAACGTACCGGTTTCGGGAACGTCGTCGGGCGTTCTCCCTTCGGGAAGCGGAACGGCGAACCAGGCGCGGTAATCGAAAATCGAACCGGCAAAGGTCTGCAGACCGGTTCCGTCGGCGTTGAAACAGAAATCGCCGCTGCCGAGCGGAACGGCCAGATCCGCCGACTCGGACCGGATATCGTGCCGGGCGACGATTTCACGGCGGTCGAGACGGTCCGCCGCGGCGGCGGACGCGATTGGCAACACACAGGAGAGGACCGCGCACAAGAAGATCGAGCGAAACGTCATTTTTCTTTCCTTTCCCGCAGACGAGCGACCTCGTTCAGAATCGATTTCACTTCGGGGATCGTCAGCTTTTCGGCGGCGGCTTCTCCCAGACGGCGGGCGGCGTCGGCGTCCGGGCCGCCCGTCATACGCACGTCGTATTGCTCGGCGCCGTCGAACGAAAGGATGCGGCCGTCGAGGACGAGCCGGCCGTCTTCATGCCGGGCGTACGCGCCGATCGGCGCGATGCAGCCGCCGCGCAGGGCGGCGAGAAAGGCCCGTTCGGCGATGACAGCGGCGTAAACGTCACGGCGGTTGATCTTGTTGAGGACGGCGAGTGTCGCGCCGTCCTCGGCGCGGCATTCCAGACCGAGCGCGCCCTGTCCCGGGGCGGGAAGGAAATCGGGCGGTGTCAGACGCCGCGAGTCGTCGATCCGGCCGTCGAAACCGAGCCGCTTGAGCCCCGCCGCCGCCAGAATGACCGCGTCGTATTCCCCGGCGTCGAGTTTTTTCAGGCGCGTCTCGACGTTCCCGCGCAGGTCGTCGATCCGAACGTCTTTCCCGCGGAGCCGATACGCCAGCTGACATCGGCGGCGGAGGCTCCCCGTTCCGACCCGCGCGCCGTCGGGCAGTTCGCCGGGAGTTTTGTATTTCACACTCACGAAAACGTCGCTCACCTCTTCCCGATCGAGCGTGGCGGCGAAGACCAAACCCGGAACCGGCTCGACCGGCAGGTCTTTCAGGGAATGTACCGCCAGGTCGATTCGGTTCTCCAGAAGGGCGAGCTGAATCTCTTTGGCGAAGACCCCCTGCGCGCCCAGGTTGAGGATCGAGTCGGTTCGGTTCCTGTCCCCCGCGGTTTTGATGCGGATGATTTCAACGTCGATCGACTCTTTTTCGAGTTCCGCCCGAACCCGGTCGGCCTGCCATAACGCCAGCGCGCTTGAACGTGTTCCTATCCTGATTGCCATGCCTGACCCGCGTTTGCTTTTCGAATACCACCGTTCCGTTCCGAAAAGAACGGACTTCATGTAAAAGTATAAGGGAAAAGAGAAGCCCTGAAAAGACCGCGGGTATCGGCGGGCAATTCTGTCCCAAATCCTTTCGGCGGGACCGACCGCGGCCGCTCGTCGGCAGCCGCAAGTTTGGCATCGTTTCTATTTCCGCGAGCTGCGGATTAACGCCGAATGAAAAAGCCGCCGTTTTGGGTCGGTTCGGTGATATTTGCCGAAATGAGCGGTTTGCGGTTCTGTTCCGGGATCTCCGGTTCCGAAATCGGGTTCGGCGTAAAACCGATCAGAAGGAACGCCAGCGTCAGCCATCCCAGGATCGTCCGCCCTTTTCCGAGCGGCATCGCGTCGTCGGCGGTCGGCGGATGGTGGATTCCCAGAAGGGCAACCAGCGCGAGCATGAGCGCCCACTGCCACGCGCCGGTCAGAACGACCGCGGCGACGACCAGCACGAAAAGAATCCGGACCGCCGGACGAGCGCGCCGTTTCAGGAGAGCGTAAAAAACATGCCCGCCGTCGAGCTGGCCGATCGGAAAGAGGTTGAGCGAGGTGATAAACAGACCGGTCCACGCCGCCATCCCGATCGGATGGAGAACCAGATCGACCGAGGGAGCGCTCCGGTCGAAAAAGAGCGCCGAAACCCAGCGGAAGAGGAGCGGTTCGCCGAAGATCAGCGTTCCGGGTCCCGGGGTCACTTCCGCGACCGACGAAAAGGCAACGCCGATCACCAGAAAGACGAGGGTCGGCGCGAGCCCCGCCAACGGACCGGTGATCCCTATATCGAAAAGGGCGCGGATGTTCGGAATCCGGCGGTCGAGGGTGATCACCGCTCCCATTGTGCCGAACGGGGGAAACGGAACCGGAATGAACCAGGGGAAAGAGGATCTGACCCCGTAGCGGCGCGCCTGGAGAAAATGCCCCATCTCGTGACAGGTCAAAATGATCAAAAGGGGAACAGAAAACCAAAGTCCCGAAAGGAACGAGCCGCCGGCGTAGAGGGAACCGACCCAGGTGGTCGAAATCCAGGTCAGGACGTACATCAGGATCGGCAGAAAGACCCGCCGCCGCGGTTCCGGGGAAGAGGGTTCGCCCTGTGCCATCAACACGTCTCTGCTCTTTTTAAAAAACGACTCCCCCGCGCACGGGGCTCGGGGGAAAGGAAAACACGACCGGAAAAAAACGCGGGCTATTCGGCCGACCTCTTGTCGGGCGGGATCGACTCGGCCAGTTCCGGGGAAAGGATCGGCAGACTCTTCGGGTTCACGCTTTCGGGGCGGTACTGCTGCGCGCGGCGTTTGGCTCGCTCGCGGTCGAGGACGGTCTTCATCACCGCCTTCGACTCGGCGCACGCGCAGCGGCGCTTCCGTGCCCGACCCATCAGGGCGGCCAGCGAAAGCGCCAGCGCAAAGAGTCCGAAGACGACGCACGAAACCAGAATCGTCGCCAGGAGATTTCCCATTTGTATTACTCTTTCATCGCCGCGGCGAGAATCTCCGAGGTTGAGGGGCGCATGATCCGCGGATCGACGTGTTCGCCCCGTTTGAGGGTCGCGCGAACGTCTTTCCCGGAAATGAAAACCGGCTTCTCGTCGGGATGGTTCTCCATCAGATCGACCCGTCCGAGCGATTCGTAATATGCGGCGAACCCGACCTTGAGCGGTTTCTCCTGAAGGTCGCCCTCCAGATGGCCGAAGATCTCCTGCGCGTCGAAATCCCCCCAGATCGGGGCACCGTCCTTATAGGGGGCGTCGGCGTGTTTCCGGCCGATGATGATGTCGGTGAACCCGAAGTTCTGCCGGTAGATGGCGTGCATAACCGCCTCTTTCGGACCGCCGTAAAACATTTTGATATCGAGTCCCAGCAGAATGACGCGGTCGGGAACCGTCTCGCCCAGTTTGGCCCAGAGTTCCCTGTCGCTGTCCCCTTCGCCGAGCGCGCGGTTGTCGATCAGTCTCTCGTAGGTCCGCATTCGGATCTCGGCGTTCACGTCGTCCCCTTTCGTCTCGCCAACGAGCGGATTGAGGCAGGCGCCCGCGTTCGCTCCCTCTTTCAGGAGCTTTTCAAGTCCGTAGACCAGCGCGTATTCGTGCGCGCGGTGGAGCGGGTTGCGCGTCTGGAACGCCACGACCCGATTCCATCCCTTCTTCGCGATCAGGGCGCGGACTTCGGCGGGTGAAAGGACGTATTTACCGAACGACGGATTTTTCTGCGCCGAAAAGACGTGGATCTTCCCGCCCAGGAGGAACGTCTTGTCGGCGTCGCCGACCAGAACCATGTCGGCGCCGGGGTGATCGGTTCGTTCGGTCAGGTAGACCGACTTGATATACTTCGCTTTATCCCAGGGGAAGACGTCGGTGACGTCGAGGATCGCGACCGCCTCGCCGCCGCTTGTCAGGGCGACCCGATCCCCCGCCTTGATCTTCGCCGCCAGTTCGGCGGTAACCGGCAGGGAAAGCGGAATCGTCCAGGCGTATTTCTTCCCCCCGTAGTCGATCACCGACTCGTCGAGAACCCGGTTGTAGACCTCCGAATCCATCGGGCCGTCCAGCGGGGTCAGTGCGCCGTCCCCCCAGCGGTGAACCGTCGAAAGGTCGGCGTCGCTCACCGGAACCTGAAGAAGAGACGCGGCCTCGCGGCGCGCGTCCTTTTCGGATTCCGCGGGAATCAAGCAGGTTATCGGAGCGGAAAGACCGCCATGGTACAGAATCAAATCACTCATCGTTCTCCCTATCTTATCAAAAATCACGAAGGTATCAACTCGTTGTTCAGATTGACGATCATCTCCTCCTCAATCCGGGGAAGCTGTTCGGCATACCCGACCAGGAGCGCCATATCGCCCAGACGATTGATTTTGCGCGGAACACCCCCGGTCAGCCTGGCGATCGCCGAAAGCGCGCCGCGTGTGAAGATGTCGCGCCGGCTCGCTCCCGCCGTGCGGAGTCGATGGGCGATATACCTGATCGTCTCCTCCTCGCCCAAAGGGAGGAGTTCCGCCGCCGCCTCGAGCTCGTCTTCGACGAACGGGATCGGACGGTGGAGTTTTTTCGGCAACGCGGTCAGAAGAAGGCTCAGCAGAGGCGCCCCTTCCGACTCGAGTTCGATCAGAGAAGCGAGCGTCGACCAAACGTCGGCGTCGTCGATCCGATCGGCCCCTTCGATCACCAGAACCGGACGCCGCCCTTCCGCAGCCAGGCGCGTCAGGGCGCGCTCGACCGTCGAAAACGCCTTGTAGACCGGCGGCTGGTCGTCGGCCGCGCCCGAGACGAGCGAGGCGATCTTCTTCGCCGCGTCCGACGAAGTTTCCCGCACCTTTTCGGCCAGGTAGAAAAGGAGATCCTGCGAGCCGAATCGGGGCATATTCACCTCAAAAAAGGGGCCGAGCGGCGAACCTTCCAGATGAAGGCGTCCAAGGAGCGTCACCAGGAGCGATTTTCCCGTCCCGTTCTCCCCCAGAAGAAGGGCGCTCCCGCGCCTCGTTTCCAGAAGATAACGGAGTTTGAGAAAGACGGCCTGATGCCCTTCGGCCGGAAAGTAAAAGTCGGGATCGGAACCGATCTCAAACGGCTTTTTGTTCAGATTCCAGTAGGCTTCGTACATGACACATCCGTCGGTAATCAGGTAAAATTCTCAATCACGCCGAAACAGGGGAGCCTGCACTCGTCCGAAATCGTCGGCAGACCCGCCTCTTCGCCTCTCCGGGGAGAACGCGCGTCGGTCACCATGAAGTAGCCGTCGCACCCGAACCGGAGAAGTTCGAGGACTTTCTCCCGAGGGTTCCCGCTTCGAAGCGAACCGTGATCGATCAGAACCAGATCGAACGGTTCGGTCAGTTCCAAAAAAGAGCGGAACCAGCTCTTGCGGCAACTGGCGGCGACCGCTTCGGGAAGACTCTCCCGGCTGAGCGGAAGGAGCCAGAAGGGGACCGGATCGGTTTCGACACGAACCAGACCGCTCGGGCGATCCGGCTCGGCCGACCGCGAAAGGTTTTCCCACGTCGCCCCAGCGCGAACGTCCAGAAGTTCGGCCAGACCGGGGTGCTGAAAATTCGCGTCGAGGAGGAGAACCCGCTGACGGCGGTAAAGCATTTCAACGAGGATTCCCAGAAGGAGGGTCGAGACCCCGATTCCGTTCCCCCAGCCGCCGAATCCGAGAATCTTGTTCCCTTTCCGCATCGCGGCGCTCACCACGTCGGTCAGCTGGGCGAATTCCGTCGCGCCCCGCCGAAAGATTTCACGGCATGCGGCGGGCCAGGTCGGCATCGAGACGACCTCGGCGGATTCGAGCGTTTCGTCGCACCACGCCGTACCGTTGGGCAGTTCGGCGGACGGCGGTTCGGAAGGCGCGGCGGCGCGCAGCGGAATCACCTCGGGTTCGTTCGGCTCGGGGCGCGTTCGGTTCGGGCACGGTTCGGCGGCGGGCTCTACCCGCGTCTCGGGAGCCGGGGGATCGGTTCGGGAAAGGACGGACTCCTCCGCGGCGGGACCCGCTTCGGCGGCGTCGTCTTTCCGGCACGGGTTCCGGCGGCGCCGTTCCTCTTCAAGCGAAAAGACGTTCCGCTGCCGATCTTCACGCATCGCGGCAAAGCGGCGCGAGACCGACGTCTCGCCCCGGTCGACGCGAAGCGAAATATTGAGCTCATCGGCGGCATCGGCCAGCTCGCCGGCAGGGACGCGGCGGGAAAGAGTATCCTCCTCGGCCGGACGGTCCGGACTCAACGGCTCGGCCGTCTTTTCGCCGTAAAGTTTTAAAAACGCCTGATTGAGCGACATAGGTTTCCCCTTACCCCTCATCTCTCTCCAAAGACCGAATCGGAACTCGGAATTTCTTCCTCACCGCGGCGCGGAGGAACGTAGTCAGAAAAATTATCAACGCCGTAAGCGTCATCGTAAAAATCCTCGGAAGCGGTGACTTTCACCGCAGGTTCGGGCTCCCGCGAAGAGAAGGAGACCGTTTCGAACGGTTCAAAATATTCGATCTGGTTCTTCATCGGCCGAGACTCGTTTTTGGCGATCTGCTCGGTCGACGGGTTGCTGAAATCCTCGGTCGGCGCGATTTCTTCGGCGGAAGCCGGTTTGCTCGGCGTTACCTCGGCGATCGGCTGAGGACGGGCGGCGGTGAGGGTGTCGGCGTTCTTTTCGGGCGCGGAAACCTGCGGCGCCGGGATCGGTTCGGCGGGACGGAACGCGTCGGCGGTCTTCAGCGAATCGGAAGCGGTTCGGGGCGCCGAGACCGCGGGAACGTAATCGGGAATATCCCCCGACGGATTCCACGGCGGGATCAAAGCGACCGTCTCGAGGACTTCACCCGACCACTCATTCGGATCGGCCGCCGGGATTTTGGCCGGTTCCCTAACGACGTCGGTCCGAGGAAGCTGTCCCGCCGGAAGAGGTTCCCGAACAGGGGAAGGAGTCGGATCGACGGGTAAATTTTCCACCACATACTCCCCGTCGCTCTGAGCGTTCGGCGCTTTCACCCACTTTTCAAAGGGAACGAAACGGACCCCCACTCCTCCGGCCACCAGACCGAAGAGCCAGACGGCCGTCAGGGTGGCGAGCCGCAGGAAGACGCGGCGGGGGGCGCCCGTTTTTTTGCGGGGAGGCTCCCGAACGGCCGAGGCCTCATCGGACGATTCGGTCGGCGGCGAGCCGCAGTCGCGGAAACGGATAAGCGTCATCGGCGAGTCGGATCGAGACATTCGGCCGGCCGACTCCTCGTCACCGAACCGATCCCACGCCGATCGGTGATCGCGATACGCCCGATTGTCTTCCTCTGAAAATCGTTCTGATCTCATGATTCTTATAAAAAACCTTTATAGCTGAAGGTCCGTATTATCCCCAGGTTTTTTCGATAAAACCCCCTTGATCGTTAAAATCGGATTTAAAATAGGGAAACTTTAACGGTTTTTCCGTAAATTTCTTTTTCTACTTGTCATTCATCGCATCTTAAGATAAAATGAGGGTGGATTATTCCATTAAATACCCTGAAAATTCCAAATAGCATATAGCGAGGCCATTCGTGATTCAACATATTCCCTATCTGCTGGTGACGATCATCCTGATGGTCGCAACCGGCGCCGCGGTCTATTTCATCCAGCACATTCTCGAACGTTCACGAAAACAGGACGCCAAAACCCTGGCCGAAGAGACGATCCGCCAGGCAAAGGTCGAGGCCGAAAATTACCGCCGAGAAGCTGAGCTCGAACTCAAAGAAAAAGAGATCAAACAAAAGGAGTTCCTCGAACAGCAGTCGCGCAAAAGCCGTCAGGAACAGAACGAGCGCGAACGGCAGCTCGATAAGCGCCAAGACGCCATCGACAAGCAGAGCGACGAACTTCACAAGCGTCAAAAAGAGACCGAAATCGCCCAGCAGAGGCTAAGCGACAAGATAGCCTACCACGATTCGCGCAACGCTCAGCTCGATAAAATCTACGCCGAGCAGGAAGCGAAACTTTCGGAGATCTCCGGTCTGAGCAAAGAGGAAGCGACGCAAAAGCTCCTCGCCGATCTGGAAACGACCCTCACCGACCGGGAGGGGTCGATCATCTTAAAGCACGAGCGGTACATCAACGAAAAGTGCCAGGAACAGGCGCGGAACATTCTCCTCCTGGCGATGCAGCGCTACGCCGCCACCTATACCGCCGAATCGACGACCACAATGGTCGATATTCCCAGCGACGATATGAAAGGCCGGATCATCGGCCGCGAAGGGCGGAATATCCGCGCCTTCCAGAAAGCGACCGGGTGCGACATCGTCGTCGATGACACCCCCGGAGCGGTTCTGGTCGGGACTTTCAGCCCGATCCGCCGCGAGATCGGGGTTCTGACCCTTAAGCGCCTGATCGCCGACGGGCGGATTCAGCCCGCCCGGATCGAAGAGATCGCCGTCGAGGCCGAACAGGAGATCGAAGACTTCATCCGCCACGCGGGGGTCGAAGCCGCCGAAGAGGTCGATATCCACGGCATGCACGAGCAGCTTGTCTACCACCTCGGAGAACTCTATTTCCGAACCAGTTTCAGTCAGAACGTTCTGCGCCACTCGATCGAAGTCGCCTTTATCGCGGGAATGATCGCCACCGAACTCGGACTCGACGAACGCCTGGCGCGCCGCTGCGGTCTCCTCCACGATATCGGTAAGGCGGTCGACCACGAAATTGAAGGCGCGCATCCGAATATCGGCGCCGACCTTCTCCGCCGGTTCCACGAGCCGCCCGAAGTGATTCACGCGGCGCTGGGTCATCACGCCGCGCCGAAGATCGACAACCCGTACACGGTGATCGTTGCCGCTGCCGACGCGTGCAGCGCCTCGCGGCCCGGCGCGCGCCGCGAGACGATCGAGCATTACATCAAACGGATGGAAGAGCTCGAAGCGATCGCCAACGATTTCCCCGAAGTCGAGCAGGCGTACGCCGTACGCGCCGGCCGCGAAATCCGCGTTCTGGTTCACTCGAACAAGACGACCGACGAGTCGGCCGCCAAGATCTGCCACGACATCGTCGAAAGACTGGCGAAAGAGATGCAATTCCCTGGCGAGATCAAAGTCACCGTCATTCGCGAGACGCGAACGACGGCGATCGCCAAGTGAGTTCCGTCAGATAAAACTGCGGTGCTTTCGGCGTAACTTCAAAATGTTTTCAAGAGTTCTGGTCGGAGTGGGTCCGGTTCCGACCGCGGCGCGGTAGTCCGTCTGTTCCGCAACCAGATCTTCGTACTCGACCTGCTCGATTCGCGCCAAAAGACCCAGGCTCCAGACCAACATCGCCAGGAAATACCCGTAGAAGCCGCGGCGGAGAAACGTCTGCGCCTGGGGGAGGCTCAGTTTCGGAAGGAAAGCGAACAGGTAGCTTTCAATTGACCTTTTCAGATGAAGTGTCTCTTCGATCGTCCGGTCGAGGTTCAGTTTCTCCTCAAGCGAGACGTTCATTCCGAAGATTTTCTCGAACGTGACATCGTCTGAAAGATCGGCTTTGGTGAACACGTTCTTGTCGGCTCCCTTCTGGCGGGAGATCGTTCGGTAATTCGATTCCGGCAAGTAGGGATCGGACGGCGCCTGATCGGTCTTCGGCGTCGTTTCGCTCGGCGCCGCTTCGGCCGCCGCGGGCTTGCGCGGAGCGGAAGGCCGGTTCAGCGCCGTCTCGGGCACGGTCAGTCCGAAAAGGAGACTCATCCCCAAAAGGAAGAGCGTCGGACCGAACGCGGCAAAGGCATAGAGTCTCGAAAACGAAAGCCCGCGGGTGTAGTCGCGGATCGCCGCGGCGATGACCCCCGAAATGAGAATCGCCCCGCCCAGAAGACAGATCGCAAAGGTAGAAATATCACCGTCTTCACCGGCGCCCGCCCTAACTGCGTCGACCAGCCGGCGGAAGAAGTACGGGATAAACCCGCAGACGGTATCGGCGCTCATCATCAGCGCGACGGCTCCGCAGAAGAGCCAGAAGAAGATCCGCCGAAAGCCGTGATATTTGCCGAACTTCGGAATCGTCGCCCCGCCGATCTCTTCCGGAACGATCCCGACCGCCGAATGAAGTCTCTTTCGGTCCCAGACGACCCGGACCATGATGAACGAAAAGAAGGAGATCGCCGACCAGACCGCCGTCAGGAACCAAACGCCCAGGCTCTCTTCAAGCCCGAAGTCGAGAAGCGCCGTCCCCTTGCCGGGCGAACCGCCCGGTTCCCAGTGGTGGTAATAGAGGAGAAGAATCCCCGTCCAGGCAAAAAAGAGGACCAGGAAGGCAAAAGCGTAGACACAGATGTTTTTCGGAACCCCGGGACGCCCGCTCATATTTTCCCTCATTCTGATGAAATTGCTCTTTTCGCCGAAACCGACATAATCGCTAGTACCGGATCGGTAACCTCCATAATAACCACAAATCTGGAATAAATCAGATAAAAAGATTATTTCGCAAAAGAATTCAAAGGATATTTCCGCTCAAAAGGCGGATAATCGTTATAACCCCTTTTTTCCTACTTGACTCGGCGGCCCGGATTTGATTACCATTCGGCGGAGGAGGTTCGGCGACAGCAAAACCGCCCCGACCTTTGATGTTCCGAATGACAAGAAAAAGTTTCCCTTTCGGCCGACGCTTCTTTCTCGTCCAGGGGCTGGCGCTCCTGGCCGGATGCCGCTCCCTTACGGATCTGCCGACCCTCCCCTTCCTCGATCGGCAGGACGGGGAGAACGACTCTCTTCTGAACGTCGGCGGCGAGGTGACCGAGATCAGAACGACGAACGACTGGCGCTTCATGGCCGTCCGCGCCCGAACGCGCGGCGGCGAGGGCGATCTTCGGCTCGGCACGAATATCTCCCTCTATAACATCGAGTTTCAGCACCCCCTCCCCTGCCCCAACTACGGGCTGGACACTTTCGAAAACCCGATCGCGCTCGCCTTTTCGCCGAAAGCCGAAGCGTGTTACGTCGTCAGCGGCGGCTCGGTCTACGGACTCGGCTCGGGGAGCGTGTCGGTCGACCGTGTCCCTCTGGCGGAACCGAAAAAGGGGAACCCCGAGCCCTTTCATCTGGAAGACTCCTCCTGGAACGACGCGCTCCTTTCCCCCGCGGGGGATTGGCTCGCGGTTCAGTCAAAAGAGGGAGTCTGGAGCTTTCGCGACCTCTCGGCCGATCCGGTCAAGGAGGTCTGTTTTCCGGAGACCTACCGATCGAAATCGGAAGAGATTGAAACACACGTCAGCCGGGTTCTGGCGATCTCGCCCGACGGGAAACTCGCCGCCGCGCTGATGGCCCCTCGGCCGGGATCGGGGGAAGAACAGAACCAGACGATCGCGGTCTGGGATCTTTCGACCGCCCGCTCGATCCCGATCGAAAAGGCCAAGAAACTCCCCCTCGAGACGCTTTTCGTTTCGGAATTTCATATCCGGGACAACGCGGCGGGACGGATCTGCGCCTTCTCTAACGACGGGCAGATGCTGGCGGTTCGGAACAAGCAGAAATACGTCGGGATCTGGCAGACCGCGGGGGGAAAAGTCCTGGCCGAATTCGGAGAACACCGTCAGCCGATCACCGCGCTCCAGTTTACGCCGAATAACACAAAACTGGTCGTCGGCACGGGAGAAAATGTCGGACGGCTCCTCATCTGGGATGTCCGAAAAGGGCGTCTCCTGCGCACCTACAACGACCCGGCAAAAGAGGGTCGGAAAATTACAGCC
>JAGCAH010000150.1 GCA_017652805.1 Thermoguttaceae bacterium
CAGGATTCCTCATTTCGACTCGAACCGATCGCCGACTGGCTGAATCGAGGATCGAAGGATTCCGCGGAAGATTCCGTTCCGCTCCTTTACGCCGGTCCTCCCCTCACCTCGCGTCGGCTAAAAGTCCCCCCTGAGCAGACGCGCTTCTTTCTACCCGAACCGCTTGGTTCCCCTTCGGCCGACGGGGTTGCGCGCGCGGCGGTCGCCGCCGCGCCGGTCGATCCGTTCACCCTTCTTCCTGTTTATTCGCGGGAGAGTGCGGCGGAAGAGAAAAGAAAAATGGCAAAATGAACGATAACTACCACAGTTGGATCAAGGAGTTCACTTTACCTGTTTGATCATTTCGGTTCAATGAACCGTAAGGGAAAGGATATGAGATAATGGCTGACACAAACAACGTTGAGGTTTATTGGCATCAGTTTGCCGTTCCGCGAAATGAGCGGGAAACCGCTAACAAAAACAAGGGGTGCATTGTCTGGTTCACCGGTCTGAGCGCCAGCGGAAAGAGCACGATCGCCAATATCGTTGACCATAAGCTTTTCCGGCTCGGAAAAAAGAGTTTCGTCCTCGACGGCGACAATGTCCGGCATGGTCTGAACGCCTCGCCGAAAATTCTGGCCGGGGAACATAGTGAGGAATTCTCAAAACGGTTCGGACTCGGATTCTCGGCGGAAGACCGCGAAGAGAACATCCGCAGGATCGGCGCGGTCGCCAAACTCTTTGCCGAATCGGGAACGATTGCCCTGACCGCGTTCATCAGCCCTTACCGAATCGACCGCGACCGAGTGCGCAAAACGATGCCCGAAAACGACTTCATCGAAATTTTCGTCGATACCCCGCTTGAAGTCTGTGAGGCGCGTGATCCGAAAGGACTCTATAAAAAGGCGCGCGCGGGCGAGATGAAAGGGTTTACCGGAATTGACGACCCCTATGAAGCTCCGCTCAACCCCGAACTGGTACTCGACGGTGCCAACAAGTCGGCCGAGACGCTCGCCGACGAAGTGATCTCCTATTTAAAAGAGCGCGGGATCCTTCTGTCGTAGAGAAAAGACGGGCTAATTATTTAAAATCGGCTCTCCCGAATCAATCTTCGGGAGAGCTGATTTTTGTTTTTTGACTTCCGACCGATAAGGCAGGTCAGGAATGGTAGACCCGGCAGACCGACCGGAGCTCATTTCTGACGCGGTCTCGCATCGCTTGGGGTTCAAGAACTTCGGCAAGGCTGCCGAAACTCAATATCCACTTCACGAACTCGTCCGGTTCGGCTTTCAGTTCCCCGACGTAATAGACCTTTTCCTCGTCTTCGTCATCGCTCTCTTCGTCCTCATGGTCTTCGAACAAAGTGAGAGGTTCAACCCAATCCAGGTTCTGTTCTTCCAGATAGGGGAGGACGCTTTTTTCGAAGCAGACCCTGACGTTAATCTGGGACTGACGACTCTGATCGAGCGAAAAGATCCCGTTGAAATATCTTTCCAGCTCGAATTTTTCGGGATGGCGGAACTGGATTCCCGTCAGTTTCACTCCGTGGATCCGGCTCAGTTTCCAGAGGAACGGTCGGGGATCGGAGTTTTTCGGATCGGCGACATCGTTGTATTTGAAGGCGACGAGAAAAATAAAGCCGTCAATGTAGAGCAGCTTGACCGGAATAACGGTATAGACCCTCCGTCTTTCCGACTCAACGCTGTAGTACAGGATTTTTAAACCGCGCCCATGATACAGGCCCGAGACGATCGTGTTGATGAACCGCCCCGAACGGCTGTTAGCAGGTCGTTTGAACTCGGGACGGCAAAACATCGAAACAAGCCGGTCGACCCGTTCGAGGGTGTCTTTCCTGAGGCAACGGCGCATTTTATCGCACCCGGATCGCATATTGTCGCCGAACGCCGTTCCGCGCAAAGGTCCCATCAATCGCTGGGCGACGCAGAAAGCGATCAGTTCATCCCGATTCAGACCTCGAGACTCTTTGCCGTGATCGCTCCCGATCGGAATTCCTTCCATTGTGAAACGGCGTTTCCCCCACTTTTCGAGTTCTTCATCGAATCCGTTGAAAACAACGTTGAAGATTCCCAAATCACGCCGGATTGTTCGGGCGCTCACACCGAAATGGGCGGCGAGTTCCTCAATGGTATACCCCTCTTCGGAATCGATCACCATATTGATGATCGCCCATTTGCGCCGAAATGATTTCATGTCGGCGTCGTCGGCAATTTCGGGGCCAACCCCTTTTTTCGGCTTTCTGGGAACAATGATCGTCGGTTTTCCGGCGTCGTCAGGATGATTCTCTTTCTTTTTCATTTTTCTGAAAACCGTCAAGTTAAGTGACGCGACCCGCGCCTGTCAGGAACAGGCGGAACTGATTATAAACGGCAGGCAAGGCAGAAGCCTCGGCATCCTCGATCCTAAAGGCTCATTCCGCTAATTTATTATACCGGAAAACTGTTGAAACGAAATCCCCTTATCCCGGCAATTTAACGATTCACGTCATTCTTCAAATAATAAAATCGTCCGTCTTCGGCGCCGACAACCAGATCGGGACAACCGTCGGCATTAAAGTCGGCAGTCGTCGGGCTGCACGAATGTCCCGCCAGAACCGTTGAACTCAGATCTCCCATATCCTGAAAAAACCAGTCTCCTCCCTCGAATCGGACACACCGTAGGAGAGCGACGTTTCGGGTATTGATCAAGAGATCGGGAAGACCGTCCCCGTCCCAGTCGGTGACGCAGATCTTACGTCGGCCGCTCCCTCCGGCTTTGTTCGCATTCAGACGGTGAGGAGTCCCTTTAAGATCCTTAAACGCCCGGCGGGGCGATTTGAGTTTCAGTTCACCGTTTTCATCCCGGTATCGTTCGAAGAGAACAAAGTATCCTTCGGTATCGAGCATCGAAAGATCGACCAGACCGTCCCCCGTCCAGTCGTAAGCCACCGGCGTGGTTCGCCACTGTGTCAGAAGCGCCTTTCCCGGCACGCTCGAAAAATATTCCGGCGGCCGGCAGATAGGGAGCTCGTCGTTCTCGGGGGTCATCCATCCCCACTCCAAGCGGGGCTGCGCGCCGTCCCATTCCACCTCAATTCGACGCGGCGTGTCAAACGCCGGCTGCGTGGCATTCCCGATATTCCGAAGCCAGACCACCTTTCCCCATACGGAATTGACCAGAATATCGGACAGACCGTCCCCATCCCAGTCGGCGACCGAAACAGTCGTGTATCCGTATTTTCGCTCGATCGGACCCTGAATCGAGCCGTTCGTTCCGGCGGTGATTCGAAAGACTTCATCCCCGTCTTTCCCGCGCGCTTTCAGGTAGACCGGGCGCGCCCATTTCGGAACCTCCTCGCCGGGGGGCGAAAGATTCTTGAAAAAGAGAATCGTC
>JAGCAH010000151.1 GCA_017652805.1 Thermoguttaceae bacterium
ATTTCAGTTTTGTTTTCCGTCGGAAAACAAAGAAAGAACACACTCCGTATCACACTAAGAGAAGGTCAAAAGCGAATCGGAATTTCTTGAAAAGTCATTTCGGCAGAACGGAAAACGAAAGATCGCTGATCCCCGCCTCGGCACAGAGAAGGAGGACCGACTCAGCCTGCGGCCAGGGAAGGCTTCGGTCGGCGCGAACACGGACTTCCAGAGGAAGGACGCTCGCTTCCCTCTCGCGCAGAAGCCTCTCTTTTAGTTCGTCGAGCGGAACAACCTGACTTCCGACACAGACTGCGCCGTCCTCGCCGATGGTGATCACCAGTTTTCCCGTCTCGCGGCTTTCGACCTCTTCCCCTCCCGCGGCGGTCGGCAGCGGTACCGGACGCGCCTCTTCCTGCCGTGTCATACTCCCCGAGACGACAAAAAAGATGATCAGAAGGAAGACCACGTCGATCATCGGGGTCAGGTTCGCGGCGATCGCAGCGCGTCGGAAGGCGGGTGTTTTCACCGGCTTACTCTCCTTCCCGGTGCGCGCGGACCCTCGGGAGTTCCGGAGGAGCCGACCCGCTTTTCGGCACGGCGGTACTGCGGGTTTGGAGGTACTCTTTCAGCGGCAGAGTGAGCGACTCGGCGGTCTGGGCCGCGTCGCTCACCAGTTCGGCGATCCGATGGTTAAAGAACGCGCAGAGCGCCAGCGCCGGGATGGCGGCGACTAAACCGTCGACCGTCGTGACCAACGCCAGATAGATCCCCTGCGCCAGATTCGCGAACCGGCCGAGCCCTTCGGAAACCGCCAGTTCCCCGAACGCCGAAAGCATTCCGAGAACCGTTCCCAAAAGCCCGAGCATCGGCGCGATACTCCCTACCAACGCTAAAAAGTCGGTTTTCCGGTAGAGACGCGCCGATTCCGCATCGAGCGACTCTTCCAGTCCCTTTTCGGTCGCATCCCACCCCTCGGTGGCGCTGCGGAATCCCCCCAAAAGAACCGACGCGAGGAACGAGGGATGGCGGCCACAAATCTCGGGGATCTGATGAAACGCGCCGACGCCGGAGGCGCTTTCGATCTCTTCGACCAGACCGGAAGGGGAGATCTTCTCGCGGCGGAGGATCAGAAAGAGACGGATCGCCTCGGCGCCCCCCCAGAGGGAAAGGAGAAAAATCACCAGTCCAATCAGTCCTCCCGCCCTGACCAGGCCGAGGAACGAGTGGGAAAGAACGGCCTGACCCTTGTCGGCGGCAAACGCCGCACGGCAGAGGAGAATTCCAATCAAAAGAGCGCAGGGAAGAATGAGCCGGACAAGCGGGATCGTCCGGCGCGAAATCTTTACCTTCATGGGAGAGCCTTCCGAAAAAGGTGGGAATGATCACTGACCGCCTTCGATCATACCCTATTTTTTGCCGATATTCCAGGCGAAAAATCTCTCTTGCCAAGGGGGAGACAAAAAAGTACTCTCCCATATCACCTGAAAACCAACGAAACCCTCGGAAACATTCCAATGAAAAGATATCCCTCCCGCTCCCCCCTTCTCCTCCTCGTTCTGCTCCTTGCGCTCGTGGGGTGTACCAGGGAGAAAGCCGCCCGGCGCGAGAGCCTCCGGCAAACCGCAACCGGCGACGCCGCCATGCGGGAAAACGCATGGAACGACGCGGTGCGCCATTATACGTCGGCGCTTGAAGCCGATCCGCGAAATACTGACGCGCTCTACGGTCGAAGCGGCGCGCATCTGGTAATCGGGAAGGACTCTTACCTCCTGGCGCGGGCCGCTGCCGCCGAGGGGGAGATGACGCGCGCGCGCGAATTCGCCGATAAGGCGGATCGCGACTTTTCGCTCGCCGCGCAGGACGCCGCCGCCGTCTTGAAGATCAATCCCGACGCGGCCGACGCGTGTTACGTTCTCGGTTGCGTGGCGGTCTATCAGGGAGACTGGTTCGGCGCGATCGACGCATTCACCGAAACGATCAAACGCGCTCCCGAGATGGCATGCGCCTATCAGCGCCGGGGTGAGGTCTACGGTTATATCAACGACCTGGAAAACGAATCGACCGACCTCAAACAGGCGGCTCGGCTCGGCTATACCTCGCTGGATGAACCCGAAGCGCCGGAAGACGAATTTTCACGAACCGCCGGAACCGAAACGAAAGATTCCCTCTACTGAGACAAAGCGGAATCCGCGAAGCGAGAAAGTATTATTCGATCAAACTTCCTCTTTTCCCATTTTTTTCCGAAAACGAGACCGGCCGACGCGCTTTCCTCTGGAAATTTCCCCCGCGAAAAGGTATAATCTTATTCGAATAGAAGAAAAGAACGCGCGGTCGGAACCGTTCGCCGCGCCCGTTTACGTTTCATTCATCAACTAAAGGAAATGCGATGAGCAACGCCCAAACACGGATCATGAGCCATTATATCGACGACGCCATCGTCGCCACTTGTATGGATACCCGTCTGAACGATGAAATCGGGATTCAGCAGTGGGGGGAAGAACTCTACGCCCTGGTCGACCGGCTCAAGAGCAAGAAACTGGTCATCAACTTCCAGAATGTCATCTTTATGTCGAGTTCGTCGCTGCGTGTTCTGATCACGGTCAACAGCCGCTGTAAGGGGAAAGGGATCAAACTCGCCCTCTGCGGGATCAACGATAACATCATGGAAGCGTTCAAGATTACCCGGCTTGATTCGGTCTTTAAGATCAAAAAGGGTGAAATGGAAGCGGTCAAATCGCTCTGACCTCCCGGTACGCAAAGGATGATGCGCCATGCCGTCGACCGCCGATCCCTCCAATCCCCCTGTCTGGAAGATCGACCAAACCTTCCCGAGCGTCTTCGGAAAGGCAAGTCGGCTCATTGACGACGTTCTGGCTCAGATGACCTCACTGGGGTGGAACGGGCGCGACGTCTTTGCCGTCAATATGGCGCTCGAAGAGTCGATCACCAACGCCATCGAACACGGAAACCACTGCAACCCGGAAAAGCATTTTCAGGTGACCTGCACCGTTTCCGAAAAACTTGTCTTTATTCGGGTTCGCGATGAGGGGAAAGGTTTCCGGCGCGACCTGGTTCCGAATCCGACCGACGACGAAAACCTCGAAACGCCGAGCGGCCGCGGAACTCTCCTGATCCAGGGTTTTATGACCCGCGTCCGCTACAATGACGCCGGGAACGAAATCACCATGGAAAAGGAACCGACCCCGGCTTCGTAATACGCCGCCGAAAGGCTTTTCTCCGACCAGTACAAAAGCTCCCTTCTCCGATGGGCTGTCACCGGAAAAGGGAGCTTCTGTTTTTGTATCGTCCTATTTGAGCGAAAGCCAGCCGATGTTGTAGAGGAAGACCAGGATCACGCTGATCGGACTGATAAAGCGGATCAGAATCCCCAGGATCAGCGAAAGGGTCAGAGAATGGGTTCCCTTACTGAGCGGATCGTCTTTCAGACCGGCCAGAAGAGCAAAGAAGTTGATGTCGGTCACCTCGCTCCCCCCCTTACGCAGTTCGGTCAGAGCATGGCGCATTCCCCACTGCCAGCCGACGAAGAGGGAAATTCCCAGACCGCCGAGCGGAAGGAGATAGTTCGACGAAAAGTGATCCATCAGGTCGAACAGACTGTTGTCCGACGCGCCGAACGCCCAGACGAGCGCTTTTTGGAGCGCCGGCAGACGGTTCCAGTTGAAGACGCTGATCGAGCAGAAAACGCCAAACAGGGAAGCGAGCAAAATCGTCCAGAAGACCGCGTTCTTCCGGCGGAACCTGAAATGGTCGATCAGACAGGTGACGCACCCTTCGGCAATACTGATCGCGCTGGTCAGCGCCGCGATAAAGATCAGGAAAAAGAAGATCGCCGACCAGAGCCAGCCGAGATGGTCGCCGATCGAGTTGAACGTGAGCGGCATGACCTGGAACGCCAGACCGGCTCCCGCCGAAGGTTCCATCCCCATCGCCATCACCGCCGGGAAGATCGCCAGACCCGCCAGAAGGGCAAAGAAGGTATCGGCCACAATGATCATCAGGCTCGACGAAAGAATGTTCTTTTCCGAATCAAGATAACTGCCGTAAGTGATGATCGCCCCCATTCCCAGGCTGAGCGAGAAGAACGCCTGTCCCAGCGCCGCGAGGAACGAGTGGGGCGTGATCTGAGAAAAATCGGGGGTAAGCAGATAACTGATCCCCGCGCTGGCGCCGGGGAGCGTTACGCTCCGCATGATCAGGATCAGGATAAAAACAAGGAGGAGCGGCATCAGAAATTTACTCGCCAGTTCGATCCCGTTCTTGATCCCGAACCAGATCACCGACCCGGTGATCCCCATAAAAAGGAGCTGGAAGAAGACCGCCGGCCCGAAACTGTCGGCAAAGGTGGCGAAGGTCTGTTCGGCCGACGCGGCGTCGGTAAAGTTGAGCTGCTGAAAGAGCCCTTTAAAGAAATACGCGATCGTCCAACCGCCGACCGTGCCGTAGAACGACAGGATGAAGAACGGGGTCACGACCGACAGGATCCCGACCGTTGCCCAGCCGAATCGGAAAATCACCAGCGCGACCAGGAAGAAAATCCCCGCCAGACCGTATTTTCCGAAACAGAAAAGGCCGCACGCGCCGAGCATCAGGAAAAGCCCGAGCATATGGGTGACCCCGCTTTTCCCCGTAGAGAGTTTCTGAAACGCGCTGATCGCGTCGGACTGCGCGCTGCGCCCGATCGAGATTTCGCAGACCATCACCGGAAAACCGATCACCAGAACCGCCAGCAGGTAGACCAGGATAAACGCGCCGCCGCCGTTCTGACCGGTTACGTATGGGAACTTCCAGAGGTTCCCCAGGCCGATCGCCGAACCGGCCGCCGCCAAAATAAACCCGAGGCTTCCCCCCCAATGCTCACGAACCTGGTTTTTCTCTTTCATCACCGACCGCCTGTTGATGGTTTGGAGTTGACTGAACTTCGCGTTTTCTTTCAGACATCGGGATAACGCGAAAAAAGCAAAACGCCCGGAACTCACGTATCCTACTTCTGTCCTATGAATTTTAACGCAGAAGAAGAGACCGTCAAGAAGCTACAATGCCCCGAAAAGGAAGGAACCTTCTCTTTCGGGGCGAAATGTGGTCCGGTTCGTTTCAGAAGTCTTCCCGGATCCGCACGCGCTGGAGAAGCGATGTGTTGTCGGCCACGTCGAAGAGAGGCTTCATCGGGTTGGCCAGACCGCCGTGACTGCTTCCGCCCAGATAGACGACCCACGAGATCGAGGCGCTCCAGGTGTCCCCCAGCGAATTGTCCTCTTTTTTGTCTTTCGGGAAAACGTAGACGAAGTTGTTCCGGATGCAGGAATGGTTCGTCACAGGAACCTCGATCCGCCCGCCGATGAGCGCTTCGCTGTCCTCGGTCGCTCCGGCGCTGATCGTCCCTTCGGCGCCGGTTACGAATCTGTGGCGAATGAAACCGGTGTAGTAGGTCTGCGCCGAAACTTTCGCCTCGTACTCGAAATCGTCGGCCGTATAGCGGAACTTCTCCTCCTTCAGATGGAACGCGCCGCGGAACCCGATATCGGAATTGCAGAACGTGCGGGAGAGTTCGGTCCGGAGCTGACTGACGTTGTACTTCTGAACCGTTTTGTCCTGAACCGAGTCATAGACCACGCCGAATTTCCAGGGATTTCCCGGGCAGGAGTAGAATAGCCCGCTCGTCCAGAAGAACTGGGTACGATGGAAGTCGGTTTTCAGGTCGTCGGGGACGAAGTCCAGGTCGTAGGCGGCGAGGTTCAGATCGAGCTTGTCTTTCCCCGAGCGGAGGTACCGCGCGCCGGCCTGCCAGGTCAGCCCGAGAATCCGGCGCGGAAGGGTCCAGTTGACCCCCAGATCGACGCCGAAATCGGCATTATTACTGAACCCGATCGGATCCTGGTAGGAATAGACCCCCGCCGAAAGTTCGGTGTTTCGAAGGAGTCCCCGGCAGCAGCCGTAACGATATCCGCAGTAAGGATCGTAACAGCCGCCACAGTTGTTGACGCCGTACGATTCGGCCGGCGGGAACATCCGGGTATGGGTCTGGCGGGCGGGATCCCATGGGAAGTACATCGGGTGGAAATCGTAGACGCCGTCGGCATACGGGTTCCCCGAAAGACCGCCGTCTTCGGTCCGCGCGGCGTAGTAGTTCTCAAGATGGCCGATATTCCCGAATCGGTCGATCTGTGTCTGTGCCTGCGGAAGTTTCGCCTGATTGGCAGTATGGGCGTCGGAAATCGGTTCCGGGGAATTCCCCCGTGTCGTCGGAACGGGGAGAGGCTGTTGATCCGGGTCGAACGAAGGAACCAGATCCTTGAACTCTTTTCGGCTATCCCCTTCCCAGCCGGTCTCGGGGCTGTCCGATTCGCTGACCGGAACGGCCCTCATCGCGCCGCCGGCCGTCTGCTCTTTCGGGCGGACTCGGATCGCTTCGCTCGGCAGGACCTCGGCCTCTTCCTGAATCTTCGGCTCGATCTCGGCGACCGAGAAATCCGCCCCTTCGTCGAAAGACCACGAGAGGTCGTCATCGCCGTTCATCGCCATCCGCATCGGACGGCGGGGCGCCGGACGGCGCGTCGGCATCCGGCGGGGAGCCTGGCGGTACGAGGTCTGCTGAATCGCCCCGCTGTCAGTTCCGTCCCCCTCGTCGACATATTGAAGGGTGTGAACGGCAGCGATCTCTTCCATCGACGCGGCCTGACTTATCGGGCTGAACCACCCGCCCTGCGCGCGAAGCGTTGCGGCTCCGCTCCCCAGAAGGAGGAGAGAAAGAGCGAAAACCGGCCATTTCGAAAACTTTTTGGAGCGATTCATCGTATTTTTCCTTTATGCAGCGGTACAAACGACCAAAGCCGGGATTCGATATGAATTCCCTACTGGTACATTCGACCCCGAATAACCGATACTTTCGGAAAAATCGGAAAAATCGCAGAATTTTAAATAATCGGCAAAAAAA
>JAGCAH010000152.1 GCA_017652805.1 Thermoguttaceae bacterium
GGGGGTTAAGATCACCGACTCGGCGCTGGTCGCCGCGGCGGAGCTTTCGAATCGGTATATCACCGACCGGTTCCTTCCCGATAAGGCGATCGACCTGATGGACGAGGCGATGAGCCGCCTGGCGATGGAACTCGAATCGGTACCGACCGAAATCGACCAGGTTCAGCGGCGCGTGATCCAGTTGGAGCTGGCCGCCCGTCAGCTGCAGGACGAGACCGAACCGCATGCGGTCGAGCGGCTCGAAGAGATCGAAAAGGAAATCTCTGAAAAGAAGGCGGAATTAGCGGTTCTCCGCGCCCGCTGGGAGAAGGAAAAGAGCGGGGTCGGCGGAGTTCACGACCTCAAAGAGAAACTGAGCGGACTCGAGCAGAAGATCAAACAGGTCAATCGTCAATTGCGCGAAGACCAATCGCACGGCCGACCTTACGAGCATTACTTCGCGCAGCTGGCACAGCTCGATCAGGAGAAGAACGCCCTTCTGACCCAGATCAGAGAACTCGAAGCCGCTGAAGAGAAAAATCCCGCGCAGGAAGGTCCCGCGCCGAAACGCCTGCTCCGTCAGGTGGTCGGCCCGGAAGAGATCGCCGAGGTTGTCTCGCAGTGGACGGGGATTCCGGTCAGCAAGATGATGGAAACCGAAAAGGCGAAACTGATCAAGCTCGAAGACCGGCTCCATGAGCGGGTGATCGGCCAGAACGAAGCGGTCGACGCGGTCGCCAACGCGGTCCGCCGAAGCCGGAGCGGTCTGCAAGACCCGAACCGTCCGCTCGGTTCATTCCTCTTCCTCGGTCCGACCGGGGTCGGAAAGACCGAACTGTGCAAGGCACTGGCTCTGACCCTCTTCGACGACGAGACGGCGATCGTTCGAATCGATATGAGCGAGTTCATGGAAAAGCATACCGTCTCGCGTCTGATCGGCGCCCCTCCGGGCTACGTCGGCTACGAAGAAGGGGGCGTCCTGACCGAGGCGGTTCGCCGCCGCCCCTATTCGGTGATCCTCTTCGACGAAGTCGAAAAGGCGCACCGCGACGTCTTCAACGTCCTCCTTCAGGTTCTTGACGACGGACGGCTGACCGACGGACAGGGACGGACGGTCGATTTCACGAATACGATCATCGTGATGACCTCAAATCTGGGGGGACCGGTAATTCAGGAGATCTCGAAAAACGGCGGAACCGCCGATGAGATCAAGAAGGCGGTGCGCGAAATCGTTCAGCAGCACTTCCTCCCCGAGTTCCTGAACCGAATCGACGAGACGATCATCTTCAAGCCGCTGACGAAAGAGGAAATCCGGCAGATCGTCGGGCTCCAACTCAAAAAACTCGGCGCCCTCCTCGAAAAGCAGGGGATCGTCTTCAAGGTCACCGAAAAGGCTGTCGACGCGGTCACCGAGTCGGGATACGACGTCGTCTACGGCGCGCGGCCTCTGAAACGGGTCATCCAGCGGGAGATTCAGAACCCGCTGGCGCTCCGGCTCCTCGAGTCCCCGCCGAAAGATATCGATCAGACTGGAAAGAAACCCGTTCTGACGGTCGACTTCGACGGCGAGAAATTCACGTTCATCCAAGAGTGACGCCGGATAAAGCCGGTTCACACGGCATCGACGGGGCGCCCCGCGGGGCGCCCCTTTTTTGCACGCAACCCGGGCATGTCTTTCCTATCTTCTCTAAACACTCTAAATGCATACAGTTTGTCAAAACGTAGTCGTCGGCAGAACGGTTAAACTCCCGACGCTCATCGAAAGAAACTCAAAAAACCGCGGCGGAATCGAAAAAAACGCGCTAATTCGACGTATTCAGATTAGTTGATACCAAATCAATCTTGACTAAAAGATAGAAACCGGTATCTTATTAGGGTATGGATCAACTTCACAGGGGGGCTCATTGATTCCCTCTCTTGCCTTTAACGGTTAGGAAGACCATAAGCGATCATGAATTCGGATCTTTCAGTCCGTCAGACAACGGAATCGGTTCCGCTTCTCGACCTGAAGCGGCTGGATGAGGAAATCAAAGTCTTAATTGCCGGTGCTCTGCTCAGTGTCAACGAAAGTGGAATGTTCGTTCTCGGACCGGAAGTCCAAGCGCTGGAACATGAAATTGCCTCTTATCACAGTGCTCAATACGGGATCGGCTGTGCCTCCGGAAGCGATGCGCTTCTCCTCTCGCTGATGGCGGCAAAAATCGGGCCGGGCGACGAAGTGATCGTCCCCTCGTTCACCTTTTTCGCGACCGCCAGTTGCGTGACCCGCCTGGGCGCGACCCCCATCTTCGCCGATATCGACCCGGTCACGTTCAACATGGATCCCAAAGACGTTGAGGCGAAGATCACTCCCCGTACCCGCGCGATCATCCCGGTTCACCTCTACGGGCAGATGGCCGATATGCGCGCGCTACGCCGTCTGACTCAGGAACATCACGACATGGGACGGCATCACATCCTCCTGGTCGAAGATGCCGCCCAGGCGATCGGAGCCCGGCTCGACGGAATCCCGGTCGGAAATTGGGGCGATATCGCCTGCCTGAGTTTCTATCCGACTAAAAACCTCGGCGGCGTCGGGGACGGCGGGATGATGATAACCAACAGCCAGCGGTGGGGTTCCCGTCTGCGCCTTCTGCGGGTACACGGGATGGAACCGCGCTACTACCACCAGGAGATCGGGATCAACAGCCGCCTGGACGCCTACCAGGCCGCGGTTCTCCGCGTCAAACTCCAGTATCTGTCCCAATGGAACGAAAAGCGCCGGCATAACGCCGAACTCTATAAGGAGTTCTTCAGCGAAGCGGGGCTGACCGATATCGTCACTCTCCCGACAGAACTCCCCGACCGCTACCACGTCTGGCACCAGTTTGTGATCCGCGTACCGGGCGGGCTTCGGAACGACCTGCGCGCCGATCTGCGGGAGCGCAAAATCGGAACCGACATCTTCTATCCGTTCGGTCTGCACGAGCAGGAATGCTTCCAGTTCCTCGGCTACGCGCCTCAGGATCTTCCGATCACCCACCGGGTCAGCCGTGAAGTCCTCGCCCTGCCGATGTTCCCCGAACTTCGCGAAGAGGAGCTATGGACCGTCGTCGACGGAATCCGCGCCTTCTTTGCCGCCAACGAGAACCGTAAATTCCACCCGGCGGCATCGGTTCGCAAGGCGGCGTAGTTTCAGAAACCGGCCTGACATTCCGATCGCTTCCCCGCTCAGCGGCGGGGAAGCGTTTTTTCGTCCGCCGCGCCGCTGTTCGATCCGCTTTTCCCCGAAAAACAGGGAACCGCTCTCTATTATTGCTCTGGAAAACCCCGCTGAAAATCATTAGACTCCCGCGACCGTACTCTGTCGGCGCCCCGAGCGGCGGCGGAGAGAAAATGAAGTTCCGTCCCCCTTCCCCGTCCGGGGAAAGGCACGGCATACCGGGAGTCACTCGATGAAAAAAGGTCTCTTAGCTTTTATCACCTCGCCGATCCTCTGGGGCGGCGGCGCCTGTTTCGGATTCTACACGCTGATTCGCCGCGGAATGATCCACGACGAACTGGTCGTTCGATACACATCGGGACACCCGGTGGAATATATCACCGTCGCCCTCTTTTTCATCGGGATGACGAGTCTCTTCTTCAAATACCTGAGGATCGCCGCCGACCGGCGCCGTCTCCGACTCGGTCTCATTTTCCCGCCGATCAAACCACAGCGGGAGTCAAGCGGCGAGGTAAACGGCTACCTGGAAACGTTAACGAAAGCGGTCTCGGTTCGGGGGGAATCGCTTCATATCAGCCGACTCCGCCGCGCGCTCCGCTTCCTGCAGTCGGGAGGGCGGGTCGACGATCTCGATCAGGAACTCCGTTCGCTGGCCGACGACGACGCTTTCGCCGCCGAGGCCGATTACGGAATGGTAAAGATGTTCATCTGGGCGATCCCGATCCTCGGATTTCTCGGAACGGTGATCGGGATCACCGCCGCACTCGGCAACCTGAACCTGACCGAACTCGAAACGACCGGCAAACTTCTCGCCTCGGGACTGAAAGTCGCGTTCGACACCACGGCGCTCGCTCTGTCGCTCGTCTTCGTTCTCTACTTCACGCAGTACTTCGTTCAGCGGAGCGAATCGAAATTCTTCGCGCGCGTTGACCGCCTGGTCGACCGTGAACTCCACGGCCGGTTCCGCCCCGCCTCGTCCCCCCTCGAAGAGGAAGAGCTCAAGGCGAGCCGCCGGATCCTTAAGATGATGGTCGAGTCGTTCGACAAACTGATGCGCCGACAGACCGAAATCTGGGAAGAGGCGATGGCCGCCGCCGCCAAACAGAGCGGCGATATCATCCAAAGCGGCGCCGAGCGGATACAGCTTTCCCTCAACGACGCGCTCGGCGAAGCTCTCAGGAAACACGCCGACATGATTAACCGGGGAGAGGAGGAATTCTTCAGTGAAATCATCGCCCCGGTCCTCCGCTCGATGCGCGAGCATCTCAACGGGGTCGAGTCTCTGCGGAGCCAGATGGTCGAAGAGACAAAAGTCGTGCGCGAACTATTGCACGCCAACGGTGAGATCACCCGGCTCGAAGACCGTCTGAACCAGAACCTTCGTTCCCTGGCCGAGGCGGGAAGTTTCGTCGATACGGCCAACGCCCTGGCCGACGCGGTCCGGCTCCTCAACGGAAAGCTGAAAGAGCCGACCGTCGGCAAAAACACCTCGCGTCTTTCCGCGCTGATCGAAAAGAGCAAAGAGCGGTTCGGCGAACCGGAAACGATTCCGCTGCATGACGGCGGCGCGGCCGAGGCGGAAAACAACGAGGGGGGAACGGAAATGCCGACCTATTCCGTTCACACACCGAAACTCCGAGCCGGATTCTGGGGGAAAAAGAAATCGGCATGAGACGCACGCAGCGGACCCGACGCGACGGCGGGCCGACCGTCACGCTCTTTCCGTTCCTGGCGGTCCTTCTGTGTACCATGGGGATGCTCATCATGCTCCTGGTGGTGATCAGCCGCGATACGGCTGTGGGGGAGACGGCCGCCTCGGCGGCCGACGCCGACCCGCTCTTTTCGGACGCCGCGATGCGCGACCTGACCGAAGAGAAAGAAACGGCGGCTCCCGAACCGCCTCCTGCCGAACCGACTGCCGTCGGAACGGAATCCGCGCCGGAAGAGTCCCTCTCCCCCGAAGATGAAAAACTCTACGCTCGGTTTCTGCGGGAAAACGGCGGAATCGATCCCGAACAGCTGGAATCGCAACGCGAGTCGGCCGAATGGTTCCTTTCGGAGCTGGAAGGGGTAAGAGACCGGACGCGCAACGAGCTCTCGAACGAACGGGCGCGTCTGGCCGAAGCCGAAACGGAAATCAATCGTCTCGTCACTGAACTGGTCGAACTGAACAGACAGGCGGCGGCTCTCTCTCAGGAGTCCGATTCCGCGTCGGACAGCGGCGAACTCCAAAAAGAGATCGACGCGAAAGCCGAAGAGATCGCCGAACTGAACCGGCGGATTGAAGAGCTTCAAAAGAAGATTGAAGAGTCGGAAGGGACTCCGACCTATGCCATCCTCCCGTACCGGGGGAAGTCGGGAACATTCCGTCGCCCGATCTATGTGGAGTGCGACGAAAACGGAATCCGACTCATGCCCGAACGGGTCCAGTTCGTTCCCGAAGATTTTCTGGTCGCGAAGTATCCGGGAAACCCGTTCGACGCGGGACTCCGCGCCGCGCGGCAGTATTTTATCGAAACGGGGCAGGGAGACAGTGAAAACGAGCCGTACCCCCTTCTCATCCTGAAACCGGAATCGGCTCAGACGTATTACATCGCTAAATCGGCGCTTGCCTCATGGGGGGGAGAGTTCGGTTACGAGTTCGTCGAAAGCGACGCCGAAATCGAATACCCGCGCCCCGACCCGGAACTCCGACGCCGGGTCGAAGAACAGGTCGCGATGGCGCGCGCTCGACTCGCCGGACCAATCGCGGCGCTTTTGAATGAACTGGAAGCCAACGGCCGACAGGCGCAACTCATTGACCCCGAAGATGAAGACTCCCCGGAAATCGGCGCGGTAGGGAACGGCGATCTGGCTTCGCAGCTCGGCCCGTACGCCCGACTCGATTCCCCGATCGGAGGAGCGGAATCGGTCGACGGAGGAACGGGCGGCTCGGTCGGACTCTCTCGCGGCGCCTCGGGGAATAGAGGAGCCGGAAGCGGCGGCCCGTCCGAAAACCTCCTGACCGGCGGAACCGCGTCCGTGCCGGAGGGCGAGTTCCCGGGGGAAAGCGGCGGTTATCTTCCCGCACCGTCGGGAGATAGTTACACCGCCCAGACCGGGATTGACCGAAGCGGCTTCGGCGCCGGAGACGGGCGGGGAACAGACGGAAAACCGACGCCGCTGGTTTCGGATGAGGAACTCCTCGCCGGCCCGACGGGCGAGACGGGAGCCCCCCCCGCGTCGGGAATTGACACACAAAATGCCGCTGCGGAAGGAAACGTTCAAACCGGCACCCCCGCGCCCGGCGGCTCGGACAAGGCGCTCCGTTCGGCGGGCGACGCTCTCCCTTCCGGGGCGGTCCCCGCCGAAAGCGACGTTGAAGAACCGACGCTCTTCGCGCAGGGAGATGCGCCTTACAGCGCCGCGCCGACCACGCCGTTTGCTAAACTCCCCTCCGAAACAAGCGAGGAAAAGAGTCGGGGCGCGTCGATCGACCCGCGGCAGACGGTCGGCAACACCACGTTCCTTTCCGGAAACCAGGGAGAGGCCGATCCCTCGGCCGAAGGAGCCGACAGCCCGATCGACAGCGGCGGCAAACCGGCCGACGCGAAAGACGCGCCGAAAGAGCCGCGCGTGAAAGCCGAAAGGGATAAACGGGAGATCAATCTCGCCGAAGAGCTGAAAAAACCGACCCAGACCTCGATCGAACGGCCGATCACCGTGATCTGTAAAGAAGGAACCGTCCTCTTCCCGGCGCAGGCGGGCGCGCGCAACGCCCGAGAGATCCCCCTGCGGAACAACGACGACCGGCAGGGAGTCTTAAAGGAGATCGTCGCGATTGTCCACGGCTGGCACGCCGCGGGGCGGAATATGTATTGGTCCCCCTGGCTTCGGATTCAGACCGCCCCGGGTGGGGAAGAGACCGCCGCGCGGCTCGATGAGCTGATGCGGTCGCAGCGCGTCCGCGTCGAGCGGCTCGATCGGGGGACGCCATGAGACGACACACACGCCGTGCGGGGAGCGAGACTCCCCAGAGCGGAGAAGACTCGTTCCTCGATATTATCTCGAATATGGTCGGGATCATGATCATCCTCGTAATGGTCGCCGGCGTACGGGTCGGAAGCGTGGTCGATTCCCCGTCGACCGACACTCAACCCACACCGGAAGCCGAAATCGCGCCGCCCGAATCGGCCGCACCGACCCTTTTGACGGCCGCCGAAGAGGCGCGCGGCCCGGCCGAGCCGACCGCCGCCGAAAAGACGCGTTACGTCGAGTCGATCAAAGAGTTCGTCCGGCTCCGGGAAGAAGGGGAAAAGCTCAAAACCGAAGTCGACCGGCTCAACGCCGAAATGCTCAACGTCAAAAATGAGGCGGAGGGAGCCCGAGCCGAATACCTGGAACTGACCGGCGAGATCGCCGCCGCCGAGGCGGCCATCGAAAAGGCGGGACGCGAAAAGTCGACGACCGAGCAGGAACGCCTGAAACGGGAAGCGCAGCTCCGCCGTCTCGACAGCGAGACCGAACGTCTCCGGGGGGAAGCCGACCGGCTGGCGCAGGCGCGCCCGAAGGCCAAAGTGCTTGAAAATATGCCGACCCCTCTCACCAAGAAGGTCGAAGGGAGCGAAGGGGTCTTCGCTCTGCGGGAGGGAAAGATCTCGCACGTGCCAATCGGCTATTTCGCCGAACGGGTCCGGGGATATTTCCGCACCCTGCACGATTTCGAAAAAGGGACGTTCGAAGATCAGATGGGCCCGTACGACGGGTATCTGTTCCGATTCCGCGGCTCTCTTCACAAGGTCCGCACCCAAGACGGGCGGACGATGATGAATATTGTCTTTGACGAGGGGGAATTTATCCCATCGGCGGAGATTGGCGAGACGTGGGACGAGGCGCTGAAAGCGGATTCTCTGTTTCGGCAGAAGCTGGCGCTTTATCTCCGCCCGACGAGCGTGATCACCCTGTCGGTCTACCCCGATTCGTTCGGGCTTTTGCGCGAAGTGAAGAAGTTTCTCCTGGAAAACGACTATACCATCGCGATCCGTCCGATGCCGTCGGGGAAGAATATCGTGATCTCGCCGAACGGAACGGAGTCGACCACCTATTAGAATCGTTTTTTTATGAAAAATCCGTAAAATCGTAAATTTCGGATTTACTCATGGACCAGAGTTTGCCGAATATAACGATGGACACCTATGAAGAGACCCTTCGAAGGGGTCTCCACAGATAATGGTCAAGGATGATGAAATGAGAAAACTTAGCTTTCGATTGGTGAGCTGCGGATTTCTGGTCTCCGCGCTTCTCTTCGTTTCAGGCTGTATCGGACTCCCCGGGCCCTCGCTCGGGATCTTCAGTATTCCGATCCCTGTCAGCCCCTATTTTCAAGGCGCGTACGAAGATCTGGCGTTCGAGAAGGACCGTTACGGCCAGGTGCCGGTTCTGCCGCCGATCGTAGAGGATATTCCGGAAGGGCTCGACGAGCCTTCGGACGATGAGGTGATGCGTCTGCTCGAGAAGGCCAAACCGAACAGCGGCGGCATTCCGTTCCTTGAAACCCGCTATCGGAACAACGTCAAGATCATCAAGGAACTGATCTCCGACTACGTCGATCCGCCCCGCTTCTTCCCCCTCACCGGCCCGGTTCAGGTTCACCACACCCATTACAAGTGCACCATCTACTACGAACAGACAATCCGTGTCGGCTGGCCGATTCCTTACACGATCAAAAAGCTTGACGGTTCGGAAGTGATCTATATCGATAAGGACCACCTCCACGCGGTCGGAACGCCGCACGAAGATCAGGACGTCCAGGCGGCGATGGAATAATCCGGCTCGCCGGGATCGATTCGAACGGGACGCGTGTCAAAGGAGGACGCGTCCCGTTTTTTTATCTCTTCTCAGCTTTTTTGAAAAACTTTCCCTTTTTCCCCATCTTTTTTAACCCCTCTCGACATCCTTCCGATATTTTAGTAAGATAGAGGAGCGGAATTATCGTCCGATGAATCCAAAATCACCGTTTTTAAGGGAATATCTATGACTTCTCGGCTCCGGCGCGGCGGCTTTTTCCTGAGAGGGATCGGCAAAATCGGTCTGTCGCTGTTGGGAATTTTTCTCTTCCTTTCAGCCGCTGGGCTTACCCCTCTTCTTCCTTCCGGCGTCGATACGGCGGGAAACCTTTACGCTCAATCCGAACAATCCCAGTATCAGTCGGCCTATAATCTCTACCTTCAGGCCGCGGCGCTCCCTTCGAACAGTCCTCAGAAAACTCAGTCGTGGAACAATGTTATCGACGCCTTTGAGGATTTCATCAAACGGTATCCCCGGTCGGCGAAACGAAACGACGCCGAACTCTTCCTGGGCTACGCCTATCTGATGCGCAGCGGCTACGTCGACGCGAACGACGGCGCCAAAGGCCGCGATCACCTCAACTACGTCATTCAGCAGGGGAAACGAGGGCGGAACGAAGACGTCTACCGCAAGGCGCTTCTCCAGTACGCCTATTCCTATTTCAGCCTGATGGACTATCGCAACGCGATCCCGAGCCTTGAAAAGTTCATCTCCGAATTTCCGAACAGCGAAGACCTCCAGTACGCCTACTACTACGCCGGGGTGAGCGAGGCAAACGTCGGTCATTACGCCAAGGCGCAGGAATATTTCCAGACCTGTATCAATAAGTTCCCGAACGGGGCGCGGCGCGACGTCTGCCTCATCGAACAGGCCGCCGCCGACGGACGCGCCGGGAACTACGCCCGCGCCGACGAGGAGTTCAGCCGCCTGTCGATGGATTCGAGCTATCCCTACGCCAAACGCGCCTCGATTCAGCGCGCCTACTTAAAGGTCCTTCAGGAGGATTACGAAGGGGCGATCCGCCTGATGGATCAGTTCATCCGCTCCTACGAAAACGATTCGGCCAACAGTGCCCTTATTCAGGAAGCGCTCGGCTACGAAGCGTATTGCTATCTGCGGCTTAACCGCTACGAAGACGGCCTCCGTGCGATCGCGCAGATCGAACAGCGCAATTCGAGCCTCTCGCCCCAGGTGGCGTATCTCAAGATCCAGCTTCTGACCAAGCTCGGCCGATTCGACGAGGCGTACGCCCTTCTGCGGCAGATCCAGTTCTCGGTTCTGAGCCTTGCCAACTCGGACACGATTCCCTATTACGATTCGACGATCCGTCTCGGCGGGGGGGATTACGACTACGCCATTCGGGAAGTCCTCGGTTTCGCCGACATCGCTCCTAGCACTTCAAACCCGAACCAGTACGAAATTCACTACTTCGATGCCAATCGCGGTAATACAACCGGAAAACTCTCGCCTCAGGACTATGTGGGCGCCTGCGGGAATCTGATTCTCGCCTACGCCAGCCGATACGGCAAGACGCGCAACCCGCAAGACAACTCGAACCAGCAGGCGGTCTTCCAGGCGGTCTATCGCTACGCGTCGAGTCAGTCCGATCCGGTTCTGATGAAGATCGTCGAACGGATCGACCGCGACCGACAGGACGCCATCGCCAACCCGATCGGCGCCGCTTTCGCCTCACGCAATGTGCCGTCCGCCTCTCCGCAGACCGCAAGCAATACGCCCGCACCGAATCTCAATCCCCAGTCGACGCCGAACACACCGGTCAATTCTTACGTCGGTTCTGGAGGGGGTGCGTATCCGAATTCGCAAAACCTTCCGCCGGCGAACCTCTCGCCGAATCAGCCCGTCTGGCCGGGGAACCAGTTAGCGCCGAGTTCCGGGCAGGTCGCGCAGAACCCGCCGCAGTCGGGTCAGCCGAGCCAACCCGCCGCGCAGCCGACCGACGGGCAGGAAAAATCAAACAATCCCCAGACCGCCGCAAACGCACAGGGGGATCCGAGCGGCGACGCTCAAAAAGCCGCTCCGAAACTGACCGAAGACGAGGCGAAGGCGATGTTCAAAAAGGCGACCGCCCTCTATGAAGGAAATCACCTGGACGACGCCAACAACGAGCTTCTGAACCTCCTGACCAGCTCAGAAACGCTCTGGACCGACTATCCCCGTCTGGCCGCCGCCGCGGCACTTCTGCGCGCGAACGTTCTCTTTGAGCTGAAAGAGTACGACGAGGGGCAGACCGTCTGCGATATGCTCATTAAGATGGCGCCCAATTCTCCCGAAGCGGTCGACGCGTGTTACTTCTGCGGATACCGCGCCGACTACTACGGAAAGAATGCCAAGGCGATCGAGTACCTCCAGACCGCGGTCAACTCGCCCCACGACGGACATTTCAATACCGAGTGCTACTACCTCTTGGCATGGAACGAGTGGGAACGCAAGAACACCGATCTGGCCGAGAAATACTTTGCGAAGATCTTCCGTGATTTTCCGACCAGCCCCTACTGGAGCA
>JAGCAH010000153.1 GCA_017652805.1 Thermoguttaceae bacterium
ATGGTCGAGCAGAAATCGGGAACGTTCAAGATCAGTTTCCGGAGCCGGTGCGCGGTCGACTGCAGCCGGCTCGCCGCGCAGTTCAACGGCGGCGGCCACCATCAGGCGGCCGGCGCCTCGTGCGACCTTCCGTTCGAAGAGGCAAAGAAAGCTCTGGTCGACGCGGCGATTCAGGCCGCTCAGCAGTCCGCAAGGTAATCGTTACGCCCCTCAGTAAGACCGCTTCTCCGAAAAACCGGCGTCCCGACCGTTTCCGGGACGCCGGTTTTCAACGTTTCGCCCCTCTTCAGACCTGCCGTTAAACTCAACGCGTCCTTCCCATCCTTTTTATCTTAACGATTGTAACGATTATACCGATTATACGAATTTCCTCGGTAATTATTTTTCTGAGAGTTGCAAGTTTCGGATGGATTTTTCGTAAATTTCACATCGAGCGGGCTAGAATAGGGGATAGAACGGTTCTACCCTTTGTGGGGGTTCTGTCCTTCATTCCTTTAATACGGTTAATCAGCAATGTACAGAGAATTCGGAAGAAAACAGAGCGTTTCCTCAGCATCCGCCCGACGGACGAAGGCCGTTGCGGCGGCAGCAATCGCGCTCCTTCTTCTGACCGCCCTTCCCTTCTGGGCGGGATGCGCGTCGACGGCGTCGGGACGTCAGCCCCTTTTCGACCCGTCGGGAAAACGCCTCATTAATCCCGACTACAAATGCCCGCTGACCGACCCGAATTATCAGTGCCCGCTCAGCGGGAAACGCGATAAGGGAACGAAGACGCTCCCCGCGTCAAAGGAACCGAAGATTCAGGAAGACAACGTGCCGAGCGCGTGCGACATTTCGCCCTGGAAGAACGTCTCGGCCGACTCGTCGACCCTCATCACGCCGCGCGACTCGGACCGCTGGACCGCGCAGCTGCCGAACGGCGGGGTTCTCTTCCCGAGATACTTCAACGCCGCAGGCCCGAAAGTCGTAATGGAGCCGCGTACGATCATCGCCCAGGTCGGAACCGAAGTGGTGATGGTCGCCAGTTACGTCGGCGAGGGGAACGAGTATCTCAAGACCGGCCAGAAGCTCGAATGGAACCTCGACGGAACGGGGCATTTCCTGACGAGCAATCCGGGAGGGAGCTGCCTGAACTTCGACGCCACGGCAACTCGGCGCGTCAGTGCCAAGCAGATGTACACGTCGACCAGTTCCCGCCTCTGGCGGATTCACCGCGGCACCTCGACTCCGCTGGACGATATCACGATTCTCCGCGGTCAGTCGTGGGCGACGGTTCAGTCGGCGGAAGAGGGAACGACGGCGGTTTCGGTCTTTGCCAATAATATCGACAACTGGGACAACCGCACCTCGACGGGCCAGATCCACTGGATCGACGCAATGTTCCGGTTCCCGACCTCGACCGTCTCGCCGGTCGGCCAGACGGTCGACCTGACGACAAAGGTCTTTCGCAAGACGGTTCCCGAACCGCGCAGCGGATGGATCGTCCGCTACGAAGTCCTTTCGGGCCCGCCGGCGGGATTCGGTCCGGACAGAAGCTCGGCGATTGAAATCGAGACCGATCAGTACGGTCAGGCGACCGTTCCGTTCTCGCAGACCTCGGGCGGGCCGGGAACGAACAACATCAAGGTTCAGGTGATCCGTCCCGCTTCGGGCGGCATGGAACGGGTCGTCGTCGACGAGAAGATGATCTCGCAGTTCTGGTCGGGAGACGCCATCTTCACGCTGGGCTTCAAAGGCCCGCAGCAGGGAGCGCCCGGCTCGCGCCTGAGCTACGAGTTGGAGATCACGAACCGGTCGTCGATGCCGCAGGACGCCGTGGTGCGCGTTACGCTTCCGCCCGGAACCCGTATTGCGGCAAGCACCCCGACGGTCTCGGGGTACGAGGGTCAGACGGCGGTCTGGGAACTCGACGGGCTTCCGGCGCAGTCGCGCCAGCTGATCGCGTTCGACCTGGACATCGACAACAGCGGGATCCTCACGTTCGACGCCCGGGTCGACCAAAGGGGCGCGTCATACACCACGCCGACCGACCTTCCCCCGAGCACGCCGCCCGACGACGACAACTACGCCAATCCGATCCGGATTCCCGACTCTCCGCCGGTTCCGTATGACAGCTCGCCGTCGGCATCCACGCCCAGCGCGCCCTCCACGCCCAACGACGCCGCCTCGACCCCGCCGAGCCTGAGCGACACGGTTCCCCCGCCGCCGGCCTCGATCCCCGACGCCGCAGGACACGTCGTTCTCGAAGCGGACATGTTCCCCGCGCAGATCTCGATGAACAAGGAGTTCAACGGCCGGATCAAAGTCACCAAGAGCGGCGACGTACCGCCCGCCGCGATCTCGATCATCCTTCCCGACGGAGTCTACTTCCTCCAGAAGGACAGCAGCGGCCAAACGATCAACCGCTACACGGGGAATCCCGATCCGGTCGCCTTCAACGACTTCAACTTCGGCGAGGATTACGCCCTCTACTTCTCGGCCGACCGGATGGGTGAAAAGGATATCCGAATCCGCGTGGTCAATCGCGAGACCAACGAGGTGCTCGCACGCCGAGAGATCAGCGTCAATATTATCCCGTAACGTGGTAACAGACTTCGGTCTGTGTAAAAAAGCCGGGTCGTTGCAAAACTTCCCGGCTTTTTTTACCGGATGCCGGTCGAACGGCCACACGGGGTATCGAAATCAAAGCGGCGCATTCCGCCGCAAAGGAAAGAGTCAATGCCCATACTGCTCGATCTGATTCTGACCTTTGCGAGGATCGGCTGTTTTACTTTCGGCGGCGGTTACGCGATGATCGCGCTGATCGAAGATATCTGCGTCGAGCGCAAAAAATGGATCACCCACGACGACATGATGAATGTCCTGGTGATCGCCGAATCGACGCCCGGCCCGATCGCCGTCAACTGCGCCACCTTCGTCGGGTATAAGCAGGCGGGGGTTCCCGGCGCGATCCTGGCTACGCTCGGCCTGATACTCCCCTCGTTTCTGATCATGCTGGCGCTCTCCCGCTTTTTGGATCATTTTCTGGAAATCGCGTGGGTTGCCAGAGCGTTTCAGGGAATCAAGATCGCGGTGGGAATCCTGATCGCCGACGCGGCGCTGACGATGCTCAAAAAGACGCCGAAAACTCCGTTTTCCGCCGCCGTGATTGTCGGTTCGCTGACCGTGATGCTGCTGAGCGGCGCGCTTGCCGTCAACGTTTCCTCCGTCACGCTGATATTGGCCGCCGCCGCGGTGAGTCTGGCGGTCTTCCTGTTACGCGGTTCGCGCCGAAAGGACGGGCAGAAGATATGATCCTCTGGGAACTCTTTCTCGGTTTTCTCAAAGTCGGCTGCTTCTCGTTCGGCGGCGCCTACGCCGCCATTCCGCTGATCCGGGACGTCGTTTCGACTTACGGCTGGATGTCCGACGAGAAGCTGACCTATATGATCGCGGTGAGCGAATCAACCCCGGGACCGATCATGGTCAATCTGGCGACCTACGTCGGCAGCAGTCAGGCGGGCGTCGTCGGCGCGCTGATCGCCACGCTGGCCGTCGTTCTTCCCGCCTTCGTCATCATTCTGCTGATGACAGCGATGCTGCACAACTTTCTGAACAACAGATACGTTCAGGCCGCGCTGTTCGGAATGAAGCCCTGTATCATCGGCATCGTCCTTGCGACCGGCGTTTATATGATCGCGCGCGGCTGTCTGTCGGCTGGAACGGCGGGAACGCCTTTGATAAAAAACATCGGCTTCACGGCGTTTCTCCTCGTTCTGCTCTACGGGGGAACCGCC
>JAGCAH010000154.1 GCA_017652805.1 Thermoguttaceae bacterium
AGATAGTCGGCCGGCTTCGCGTCTTCCGGCGGGACGAGCGGCGGGAGAGCGCCCCCGGCGTCGTAGGCGGGGAAGAAATACGCCGCCGCGAGAATCTGCGTGCTGAACTTGCAGTGCGGATAGCCGTGCTCCTCTTCCAGTCCGGTCAGACCGAGCCCGAGCCGGCGGCTGAGGATCGCCAGGGTCGTTTTGGACGGACCGGCGTAGACCGGGCAGTCGGCGAACGCGGCGTAGCAGCCGGGCGCGACTTCGGCTTTGAGCGCGTAGCGCGCGGCGGCGCGTATCTTCGGCGATGTGTAGAGGTTGACCGTGCCCGACGCGCGCCAGGCGAGTTCGGCGAGCATGGCGAAATGGCCGAACCCGTAGTTCCAGTAGCCGATCCCCTCGCTGCAGAAACCGTCGTTCGAAAAGCCGCTGAAGAAGTAGTGTGTTACGAAATATTCGGCGGCCGCCAGGAACCACGCGCGCTCTTCCGCGGTTTCGCAGACCGACAGTGCGGCGGCGGTCGTTCCGCAGAAGCAGACGGTGTTCCAGTTATTGGTGAGCGTGACCCACTCCATCATCGGGTTGTTCGCGCCTTCGATTTCGGCGCGCACAGGGTCGAGAACGCGGCGGCGGATGTTCTCTTCGACGAGTTCCGGCAGGCCGGGGGAGAGGACCGGTCTCATCGCCTGAACGATCAGACCGAGATTCCCGGCCAGCTCGGTCGCGATGATGTCGGCGGCGGCGTCTTTTCCGTCGTAGACCGCCGCGCCGTAGTCGTGCGCGGGAAGGGACCAGCTCGGGTGGGCGCAGATCTTTCGGAGAATCTCTTCGAGCGCCGGCAGGAACCGCCCCTTGTCCTCGACGAGTTCGCCCCGCGCCAGCGACGTGACCCGGTTCCGCCATCCGCTCCAGGCGTTTTCGTAGTTCGTCCGCTCGCCGGTGGTGTAGAACTCCTTGTAGAGCTGTTCGGGGAGTTCGGCGACCGGTTTATTGAGATAGGCTTCGGCACTGCTGATGATGTGGTCGTATCCGCTGCCGATATCGGCGAAATCCCTCCACTTGGCGCGGTCGGCGATCGGCGGGAGGAGGGGAACCGGTTCGGGGGAGAGAAGGGGGGCCAGTTCGGCGGCGCGTTTTTCGACCGCCAGGCGGTCGGCCTGCGGCACCTGGGCGAAGAGCGCCGGGACGGCGCTGAAAATGACGGCGGCGGTGAGAAAGAGCTTTTTCATCGGCGGTCTTTCGCGGAGGCGGGGTGAAACACTTGGCGCCGGGTACGTGAACCGCCTTCACCTTGAATACAGGCCGGCCGCCGCAAATGAGGAAAGAGGCGAATTGACAACCCTAACAACCGGTGAATATTCTATCGTGAATTTGTTAAAAAATCAATAAGCCGGGCGGAGGATAGGCGGTTCTGTTTGATTGTCTGAAAGGGCAGGGGCCGTGCGAACGGTTTCCCGTGCCGCCCCCGCCGCTTTTTCGCGGCGGGGGGGTGCCGGGGCGGGGCTATTTCAGGAATTCCCCGCTGAACGTGCCCATCAGCAGGGCGTTGACCGGGCTGTTCATGAACACGCCCATGAGGTCCCCCGAAACCTTGCCGGTTTCCGGGTCGATGACGGCGTCACGGAGCTCGCCGTCAAAACCGTAGACCGTCCCGTCGGGACCGGGTTCCCCTTCCGCGACGAGGACGCCGCCGGTAATCCGGCCGGTAACCCTGCCGGAAGGCTCGCCCGTGAAATCGGCGGTCAGGGTCCCGACCAGCTCGAACGAGAAGAGCCCGTCGTCGTCGGCGGGGCGGAACGCCGCCGCAAGCTTGCCGTTCCGCATGTTGTTCATTGCTTCGATCATAAAATCCTCCTAACGTAAATGGAGTAAGGCCGCACCGTCCCCAGGCACCGCGCCGGGGGATTCTGCGGTGATAAAAACGGAGGATTGATTTGAATCGTCTTGCGGGGTCAGAAAGAGCCGCGTTTGCCGATGAAAGGATACATTGCTTTTCGTGGATAGAAGTTGCCGGATGCCGGGAAAACCGTTCGGCGAGGCGGTATTCTATATCAAACTTCGGGGGCGGGAAGGGGGGGGAATGGAAATTTTTTTGAGGGGGAGGATTTCGGCGGGCCGGGAGGGCGGAAAGACTGCAGCCCGGCTTTCCGGGATTGTCGAACCCCATATCCCCCGACTTCAGTCGGGGGCGTTACGCTGGAGTATTTCAGCTTTTCGAAGGGGGCGAAGGGCTGATCGGCCGTTGAGCCGGGGAACCCGGTGCTGTTCGGCCGGCGGGAAGACGCTTCGCCGGTCCCGCGTCAGAACGTGAACGCGCGGTCGCGGCCGGCACCGCCGGCGCCGATTCGGAATATTCTCAGTTCCCGCGTCTTCGGCTTGATCGCCGCAATATCGATGAGCGTCTGGCTGCTCTTGTCGAAAGGCGTCTTGATCGCGTCGTCGGGCTTATCGTTCGGATGTATCCCGCCGAATCCCTGCGTTATCACATAGAGAATTTCGCCGACGGTTCCCTGATTGTCGTAGTGGCTGTCTCCCGTAATGCATGCGGCAAAGCGGCAATCCTCGTTTTTCGTGAAATCCCAGGTAA
>JAGCAH010000155.1 GCA_017652805.1 Thermoguttaceae bacterium
CAAGCTCGCCGAAATGGCGCGGGACGGCCGCCGCGTCCGACTCCCGCTGACAGGTCGCGAGATCCCGCTGGTCTGCGACGTCTGGGCGAAACCGGAACTCGGCACCGGCTGCGTCAAGATCACCCCGGCGCACGACCCGAATGACTACGAAGTCGGCAAGCGACAGGGCCTACCGATGATCAACCTCCTGAACCGGGACGGCACGTATAACGAGAACGCCGGGCCTTACGCGGGTCTGCCGATCAAAAAGGTGCGGGAAGCGGTTCTCGCCGATCTCGAAAAAGAGGGATTCCTCGAAAAGGTCGAAGACCGCGTCATTGAAATCTCGATGTCCGACCGGTCGAAAACCCCCATCGAGCCGTATCTGAACGACCAGTGGTTCATTAAAATGGCCGACCTGGCGCAGACGGCGATGGACGCGGTCGAGAGCGGCGAGGTTCGTATTACGCCCGCGCGCTACGCCAAAGGATACCTCGACTGGCTTAGCGAAAAGCGCGACTGGCCAATCGGCCGGCAGCTCTGGTGGGGGCATCAGATCCCCGTTTGGTACTGCAAAGACGCGACCGAAGAGGAACTCGCCGCGGCGTTCGCCGGCCGCTCCGACGTTGTCTGGCGCTACGATGCTGATAAGAAGGAATGGTGGATCTGCTCGCAGGAGACCGATCTGGCCGACGACGCGGTTCCCGGCCGGACGCTCCGCCGCGAAGAGGACGTTCTGGACACGTGGTTCAGTTCGGCTCTCTGGCCGCACTCGGTTTTCGGCTGGCCCGACGAGACTCCGGAATTTAAATATTACTACCCGACAAACCTCCTGATCACCAGCCGCGACATTATCACGCTCTGGGTCGCGCGGATGGTTCTGGCGGGGTATTACAACACCGGCAAAAAGCCGTTCCCCGACGTCTTCATCCATCCGAAAATCCTCGATAAGTACGGCGAAGGGATGTCGAAAACGAAGGGGAACGGGATCGACCCGGTCTTCGTCATCGAAAAGTTCGGCGCCGACTCGCTCCGATTCGCCATCTCCTACCTGACCACCGAAAGCCAGGACGTCCGGCTCAGTCTCGATTTCGAGTGCCCCTCGTGCGGCGCGATCATCGAACAGACCAAAAAGAACCGGACCCAGCCGAAGATTTTGTGCCCGAAATGCCATAAAGAGTTCAAGACCCAGTGGGCGGAGACCGAGGCCGACAAGGCGCTTCCGCCCGGCCCGATCGTGGGAGAACGGTTCGACGCCGCGCGCAACTTCTGCAATAAGCTCTGGAACGCGTCCCGTTTCGTCATGCTGAGCCTGACCGACTTCGAGCCGCGCGAGATTCACGAAAGCGACCTGCTCCTGGAGGATAAATGGATCCTGAGCCGTCTGGCGGTCGTGATCCGCCAGGTGACCGAGGCGCTCGAAACATTCAAGTATTCCGAGGCGGCGCGCGCCCTCTACGATTTCGCGTGGGACGAGTTCTGCTCGTTCTATCTCGAGATGGTCAAGGCGCGTCTGTCCGGCGCCGAAGGGGACGACGCCAAGAACACCGTCCGCACCATCCTGGTTTCGGTCCTCGACACGCTCCTGCGTCTGCTCCATCCGATGGTGCCGTTCGTCACCGAAGAGGTCTGGCAGCGTCTGGCCGACTTCGCGCCCCGGCGCGGACTCGTTCCCCGCGCCGCCGCCGAAAGCGTGACGATCGCTCCCTGGCCGACCCTCGACGAGATCCCGATTCCTTCCCTCAAAGACGCGGAATTCGCCGCAGCGATCGGCCGGCAGTTCACCCAGTTCCAGGAGATTCTCCGCGCGATCCGCGACGTCCGGTCCCGCCAGAACATCCCGCCGAAGACCGAAATCAACTGCGCGGTCCGCTGCGACGACGCGGTGACCGAGCTCCTGCGTCCGATGCGCCCCTACTTCAAGTCGATGGCGGGCGCCGTCTGCCAGACGTGGGGAACCGATATTCCTCTGCCCGCCCTGTCGGCGGGCGCGGTCGCGGGGAAAGCCGAGGTCTTCGTCGACCTGGCGGGTCTGATCGATCTGGACGCCGAAATCGCCAAGAAGGAAAAAGAGATCGCCAAACTCGAAGGGCTCGCTAAGGCGAAAGAGGCGAAACTCGGCAGCAGTTTCGTCGATAAGGCGCCGCCGGCGGTCGTCGAAAAGGAACGGGGCGTGCTGGCCGACCTTCAGACGCAGCTCGCCGCGAACCGCGAGGCGCTCGAAAGTCTGAAAGCCGCTAAAAAGTAACACGTTTCGCCGCGCCGCTCCGTTTGGGGCGGCGCGCGCCGTTTTCGATCGGAATGTCAGAGTCCCCCGCCCCGTTCAAATACACGCTTCTTCATCGCGACGCCGGCTCGGCGGCGCGGCGCGGCACGTTCACCACATGCCGCGGCACGGTGCAGTTGCCGACCTTTATGCCGGTCGGTACCCGCGGTACGGTCAAGGGGGTGGAACTGCGCCAGCTGCAGGAGACGGGCGCCGAAATCGTTCTGGGGAACACCTATCATCTGATGCTCCGGCCGGGCGAGAAGATCGTTAGGGAGCTCGGCGGCCTGCACGGCTTTACCGGCTGGGAAAAACCGATGCTGACCGACAGCGGCGGGTTCCAGATCTTTTCGCTCGCCCAGCTCTCGAAAATCACCGAAGAGGGCGCGGCGTTCCGGTCGCACATCGACGGCGCGCGGTTTCAACTCACGCCGGAACGGTCGGTTCAGGTGCAGGAAGACCTCGATTCCGATATCGCGATGGTTCTCGACCATGTGGTCGGTCTGCCGAACACGCGCCGTGTGATCGAAGACTCCATGGCGCGGACGATCCGCTGGGCGAAGCGATGCCGCGACGCGCACCGGCTCGAGACACAGACGCAGTTCGCCATCGTTCAGGGGGGACTTGAATACGATCTGCGCAAGATCTGCGCCGAAGAGCTTGCCGCGCTCGATTTCGACGGCTACGCGATCGGCGGGCTGAGCGTCGGCGAACAGCCTCAGGAAATGTACGACTGTATCGAGGCGGTCGCGCCCGTGATGCCCGAAGGGAAACCCCGCTATCTGATGGGAGTCGGCCGGCCGGAAGACATCTTGGAAGGGATCCGCCGCGGGGTCGATATGTTCGACTGCGTCATGCCGACCCGGAACGGCCGGAACGCCATGGCGTTCACCGACGAGGGGCCGAAACGGCTCCGGAACGCCCGCTACGAGCGGGATCCCCGGCCGCTCGAAGAAGGATGCCCCTGTCCGGCGTGCCGCCGGTCGCTCGGGTATCTGCGCCATCTTTTTATGACCGGGGAGATGCTCGGCCCGATTCTGCTCACCATTCATAATCTGACCTACTACCAGCGTCTGATGGCCGGCGCCCGGCGCGCGATCGAAGAGGACCGGTTCACCGAATACTGCGCCGAAAAATACGCCGGCTGGGCCGCGAGCCGCGGCGGGCAATTTAACCCGTCGTAATTTAAGGCTAGCCGGGCGCCTCGTTGGGCGCCAAAGCGGTGCAAGCCAATTCCGCGAGCCGCGACGGGCAGTTTAACCCGTCGTGATTGAAGGCTAGCCGGGCGCCTCGTTGGGCGCCGACATAGTGCAAGCTAATTCCGCGAGCCGCGGCGGGCGGTTTAACCCGTCGTAATTCCAATTCGGCCGGGCGCCTCGTTGGGCACCGATATAGTGCAAGCCAATTCCGCGAGCCGCGGCGGGCGGTTTAACCCGTCGTGATTTCAAGTCGGCCGGGCCGCCCGCTAGCGGCCGATGTGGTGCGGGCTAAATCCGCGAAGAGAGCTGAACGCGGTGCCTTTAACCGTTCCAAGTGCGGCTAAGGGCGCCGCGTTTTGCGGTCTGAAGCCGCAGCCTTGTCTCTCGGGAGATTCTAAAGAAGACAGGTTATCTCTCCAGGAGGAAGAGAGTTCCGTGACCCGGCGGAATCCACCAGCCGGTCTCCGGGCGCCCGTCAATCTTGACCGCGACCGGATTGAACGCGCCGGCCACGCGATAGCCGTCCAGCGTCCGGAAATCGACCCTGACCGAACGGCCGAAATTCAGATTGACGATCATCACCGCCCGGCGGGAATCCTCTTTCGACCGGAATTCTCCGGCCATCACCTGCGGAGTGTCGGTGATTTCGTCCGGTTCCGCCATCGCTGACCACGAGAGGGTTAAATCGGCAACGAGCGTGCCGGGATTCTGCGGAAGATCGGGCGCCGGGGGCGGGTCGGAG
>JAGCAH010000156.1 GCA_017652805.1 Thermoguttaceae bacterium
AGCACCAATCCTACAAACCTCGTGAAAGCTACGATTTCGGCCTTGGAAAGCCTCCGCACCAAGAATGAAGTCGCCAAACTGAGAGGAGTGGAACTGTAATGAACCTTACCGCTGTCAATAAAGAGATTACCAAAAACAAGGGGAAGAAACGCGTCGGCCGCGGTAATGGTTCCGGTTACGGAAAGACCGCCGCGCGCGGTATGAACGGTCAGGGATCCCGTGCCGGGTTCTCCCTCTCGGCCGGTTTCGAAGGGGGCCAGATGCCTCTGGTCCGCCGCGTCCCGAAACGGGGTTTCAACAACAAACGGTTCGCCGACATGGTTCAGAGCGTCACTTTGACGACCCTGGCTGCCGCTTTCGACGGGAAGGAAGCGATCACGCCCGACCTTCTCAAGCAGCTTCGGATCGTTGACCGCGCCGCCGAATATGTGAAGATCATCGGCAACCAGGAGCTCGACAAAGCGCTGAACGTCAAAGCGCACGCATTCAGCAAGGGGGCCCAGGCGGCGATCGAAAAGGCCGGCGGCTCGGTTGAGGTTCTCCCGCGCAAAAAGCCGGTCGTCAAAAATAAAATGAAGCAAAAGAAAGCCGAATGATTTTTGACGTGTTAAATTCGACAATTTACATAGGATGTTAACAAGGAATTCAGCAGTCTTTGCCGGGCTGCTGATTTCTTGTTTATAACAATGATTGTTAAGAGAGGCGGATCCCATGTTTGAGAAAATGCGGACAATATTCTCGATTCCCGAACTGAGAAAAAAGATATTGCTCACACTCGGCCTTCTGGCGGTCTACCGTCTGGGGTGGAATATTATGCTCCCGATGATCAACGCCAAGGCGCTTCAGGGGCTGGTGACCGGGAGTAACTTCTCGGAACTCCTCGAACGGGTGGCGGTCTTCAGCGGTACTCAGCTCGATCAGATGACGATCTTCGGCCTGGGGATCATGCCTTACATTTCCGCCTCGATTATCTTCCAGCTTTTGGCAACGGTCTGGGAACCGCTCAAAAACCTCCAAAAAGAGGGAGAGACGGGTCGAAAAAAGATCAACGAATATACCCGCTACGCGACGATCGCGATCTGCGTTCTTCAGAGTTACCTCTATATCCAGACACTCAACGCCCAGTCGCAGGTCGGTCAGCCGATTTTCTACGAGAACTGCGTGACCGCCTCCGGCTCGCTCCGTTTCTCGTGGCTCTTTATGGCGGTGTTGATCATGACCACCGGAACCGCGTTTCTGATGTGGCTCGGCGAGCAGATCGACGAATACGGGATCGGTAACGGGATCAGCCTCCTGATCATGGCGGGTATTCTGGCCCGCGCGCCGGAAGCGATCCACGACCTCTGGACGAAAGCTTCGTCGAACGGCGGTCTGACCCTCGGCACCGATTTCGGCGTCGAGACGATCGCCATTCTGATTCTTCTCTTCTTCCTGGTCGTTTTGGCCGTCGTCTTCGTGATGAAGGGGCAGCGCCGGATTCCGACGCAGAGCGCCAAACATGTCCGCGGCCGTCAGGTCTACGGCGGCTCCAGCCAGTATCTGCCGCTGCGCGTCAATCAGGCGGGCGTCATGCCGATCATTTTCGCCAGCTCGCTTCTGATGTTCCCGCAGTTCCTGGTCGCCTACATGGTTCAGCACTGGACCGATCCGACCACCTTCATGGGGAAATTTTCCTCGGCGCTCAACGGGATCTTTAACCGGGAGTCGTCGTTCACCTATGTGTTGATGGAGATCATTCTGATCTACTTCTTCTGCTACTTCTGGACGGCGGTCACCTTTAACCCGAAAGATATGTCCGAGAATCTTCAGAACCACGGTTCGTTCATCAAGGGGTACCGCCCCGGGAAACGGACCGCCGACTACCTCGAAAAGGTGATGATCCGCATTACCTACGTCGGTGCGGGGTTCCTGGCGATTATCGCCATTGTCCCGACGATCATCATGGCGATGCTTCACGTCGACTACCGGATTGCCGGGTTCTTCGGCGGGACGAGCCTTCTGATCGCCGTGAGCGTGGTGATCGACCTGGTCGATAAGATCGACAGCCACCTGATCATGCGCAACTACAAGGGGATCATCGAAAAATAGTCATCTTTCGGCTTACGCGCCGATTTGAAAAGAAGGATAAGAAAATGGGAATGAAAGTCGTCTTTGTGGGGCCTCCGGGAGCCGGTAAAGGTTCGCAGGCCGAACATATCGTGAAGAAGTACAACCTTCTTCACCTTTCGACGGGGGATATGCTCCGCGCCGCGCGCGATGCCAAGACTCCGGTCGGTCTGAAAGCCGAAGAGTACATGTCGGCGGGGAAACTCGTTCCGGACGATGTGATCATCGCGATCATCAAAGAACGGATCGCCCAACCCGATTCGGATCGCGGTTTCCTCTTCGACGGTTTCCCGCGCACCGTGGTTCAGGCCGAAGAGCTTGACAAGGCGCTCGCCGCCCAGGGAACGAAGCTCGACGTCGTCCTCGAACTTCAGGTTCCCGAAGAGATCCTTTTCACCCGCCTGGCCTCACGCGGACGCGCCGACGACAAGCCGGAAGTGATCCGCCAGCGCCTGGTTTCGTACCACGAACAGACCGCCCCGCTGGTCGACTACTACGGAAAAGCCGGGAACCTCGTCTCGATCGACGGGACCGGCACGATCGACGAGGTCTTCGTTCGGGTCGAGAAGGTGCTAGACGCGCTGAACGAAGGTTGATATGCCTCTCAAGACCGAGCAGGAAATTCTCAAGATGCGCAAGGCCGGGCTTTTGGTCTGGTCGGCGCATCATCTGATTTCCGAGATCGTCTGCGCGGGGATGACGACCAAGGAGCTGGATGCCGAGGTCGACAAATTCTTCGCGTCGAACAGGGCCTTCCCCTGCTTCAAGGGGGTTCCGGGGCGCCGGTTCCCCTATCCCGCGGCGACCTGCGTTTCGATCAACGAGCAGGTCGTCCACGCGATCCCTTCCGACCGCAAAATCGCCGAAGGGGATATCGTCAGCGTCGATACCGGATGTAAGATCGACGGCTGGTGCGGCGACGCCGCCGACACCTACATGGTCGGAACGGTCGACGCCGAATCAAAAAAACTTGTTGATACAACCCGAGCCGCGCTCATGTTGGCGATCGAGAAACTCCGAACCGCCAAAATGTGGAGCGAAGTGGCCGGTCAGATGGAACGCTGTGTCAAGAAGAACGGATTCTCGGTTGTAGAAGTCTTTGTCGGACACGGAATCGGCCGACAGATGCATGAGGAACCCCAGGTTCCGAACTACGTCTACAACAGTTTTCTTCGGTACGGAGATTTCAAAATCCGTCCCGGCGTCGCGATCGCGATTGAACCGATGGTCAACGTCGGTACCAAGCGGATTCGCGAAGGGCGCGACGGATGGGAAATCACCACCGCCGACGGCAAACGGAGCGCTCATATCGAGCATTCCGTCGGGATTCTTTCGACCGGCCCGATCATCCTGACCGGACCGCCGACAACCGCCGAAGAAGAAGCGATGGTTAAAACTTTTTTCCAGCGCTATCGGGGGAAGTAAAAATTTCGGGAAATCTTTAAAAAAACCGGATTTTTTTGGTTTTCCGCTAAATTTACGGGATTATCGGTTTTTCCGCCCCCCTTGCAAAAAGAAAAACCGTCTGTATAATTCCCTAAGAGATTTTTTCTATGGTGCTCCCGGAGCGTCTTTATGCTCCTTCCGCGCCCTATACCATCGACAAACGTAATTAAAGAGTGCTGTCATGAAAGTCCGTGCAAGCGTGAAACGTATTTGCGAAAACTGCAAAGTGGTCAAACGGAAGGGCAAGGTCTACGTGATCTGCAATAATCCGCGTCATAAGCAGCGTCAAGGTTGAAATTTAGCATCAGATCAGTAGGGAGAGATATTCATGCCTCGTTTATTGGGTGTTGACATTCCGAACAACCGTCCGACCGTCATTTCGTTGACCTACCTTTACGGTGTCGGTCCGCATATCGCCGCCGAACTCTGCCGTAAGGCCGGCGTTGATCCGTTGGCCCGCGCCAAAGACCTCAAAGAAGAAGAAGTCGCCAAACTGGCCGTTCTTCTCGACAACGACTACACCGTCGAAGGTCAGCTGCGCCGTCAGGTCAATCAGAACATTCAGCGTCTGCGCGAAATCGGTTGTTATCGGGGGATCCGCCACCGCAAGGGGCTCCCGGTCCGCGGTCAGCGCACCAAGACGAACGCCCGTACCCGAAAAGGCCCCAAAAAGACCGTCGCCGGGAAGAAGGGCGTCAAGGACCTGCGTTAATCGCGCGGTTGATCTTCCGCACGGCCGCCCCGCCGCGGCCGGGTTCGGGTCTTTTACAGGTATATACACAAAAACATAAAACAAAAAATTTCCACATCGTTTTGGAGAGTAAAAAGTGGCGAAAGCAGTTGCGAAGAAGCGTAAGGTCAAGAGAAACGTTGCGAGCGGCGTCGCTCATATCAAGGTGTCTTTCAATAACACAAATGTGACGATCACCGATACCGCGGGCAACGTTCTTTGCTGGGCTACGGCCGGGACTTCCGGCTTCAAGGGGAGCCGTAAGAGCACCCCGTTCGCCGGTCAGATGGCTGCGCAGCAGGCCGCTGACAAGGCGAAGAAGTTCGGGATGAAAGACCTCGACGTCAAAGTCAAGGGACCCGGGAGCGGCCGCGACATGGCGATCACCGCCCTTCAGCAGGCCGGTCTGACGGTCAAGACGATTGAAGACGTCACCCCGCTTCCGCACAACGGTTGCCGTCCTCCGAAACGCCGCCGCGTCTGAGCACGCCGGGCGCGCCTCTTTCGCGCGCTTTGTTCTTCAACCATTGAACTAAAAGAGATTAACGATTTTTATATATCACGGTTTGGAGTGATTTGATTATGGCTCGAGAAACGGGTGCTGTTTGTAAAAAGTGTCGTCGTGAAGGGGTCAAGCTGATGCTCAAAGGAGCGCGTTGCGCCAGCGAGCATTGTGCGATGAACCGCCGTGCGTTTGCTCCCGGTATGCACGGGATGAAACGCGGTAAGCTGACCGAATACGGTATTCACCTTCGCGAAAAGCAAAAGGTCAAGACGTTCTACGGAGTTCTTGAAACGCAGTTCCGCAAGTATTACCGTATGGCTGAAGTCGCCAAAGGGAATACCGGGAAGGTTCTGATGTCGATCCTCGAACGCCGCCTTGACAATGTCGTCTATCGGCTCGGGTTCGCCTACAGCCGCGCCCAGGCCCGTCAGCTTGTCGCTCACGGCCACATTTTGGTCAACGGCAGCCGCGTCGACATCCCCAGTTACCTCGTCCGTACCGGCGATGTCATCTCGGTCAAGAACCGCAAGACGAGTCTCGAAGCCGTCAAACTCGCCGTCCTTGAAAACCGTAACGAAGTTCCCGATTTCCTCGCCAAGTCCGATACCGAAGTTCCGAGCGGGACGGTTCTCCGTCTCCCCGAAGCCGACGATGTCGCCGTTCCGGTCGACGCGCGCGGCGAGTCGGTTCCTTTCCAGCCGCAGCTGATCGTCGAGCTCTGCTCGAAGTAGTCGCCCCGCCTGTCGGCATTTCGATTGCTGCTTTGTGAATGGTTAAACCTTTGTTGCGGAGTTGAAAGATGAAAATTAACTGGAGAGGTATGGAATTGCCGAGTAAGGTCGCGGTTCGCGAGCTTACCGACACATACGGTGAATTTACGGTCGAGCCCTTTGAGCAGGGGTATGGGATTACGGTCGGCAACAGTCTCCGTCGGGTTCTTCTTTCGAGCCTCGAGGGGAGCGCGATCACCTCGATGAAGATCCGTACCGACGGCGGACACATCGTTCCTTCCGAATTTTCGACGATTCCGGGCATTCTGGAAGACGTTACCGAACTGGTGCTTAACATCAAATCGGTTATCGTTAAGGTGTCCGACGACAAGCCCCAGCACGTCATCCGCATTGAAAAGAACGAAAAGGGTGAAGTCACCGCCGGCGATATCATCCTCGACATGGGCGTTGAGATCATCAACCCCGAGCTCCATATTGCCACCCTGACCGACGACGTCAAGTTTGAGGTCGAGTTGGTCGTTGAAAAAGGACGCGGTTACGTTCCGGTCGCCGACGCGATGGAGAACAAAGACCGCAACGAAGATCGCGGGGCGATCCCCCTCGACGCGTCGTTCAGTCCTGTATTGCGCGTTCAGTACTTTATCGAGCCGACCCGTGTCGGTCAGAAGACGACGTACGACAAGCTGATCCTCCGGATTTGGACCGACGGCTCGATCGAACCGAACTGGGCCCTGGTTGAGGCGGCGAAGATCCTTCGCAAACACCTGAATCCCTTTATTCAGGATTCCGGTCTCGGTCTGACGGTCTTCTCGCGCGGCGCCGCGGCCCGTGAAGGCGGGCACGATCCCTTCATGGAAGAGATTCTCTCGAAGTCGATCGAATCGCTCAACCTTTCGGTTCGCGCCAAGAACAGTCTTGACTCCGACGGCGTTAAGACGATTCGCGACCTGGTTGTCCGGACCGAGGACGACCTGATGAATCTCCGCAATTTCGGCAGCACTTCGCTGGAAGAAGTCAAAACCAAACTTCGGGAAAACAACCTCACGTTGGGGATGCGTCTTTCCTGAACCATTCGCGCCCTGCGCGATATCGATTTACCATAAGAACCATAGAGAACCGGTGCCGCGCCGCGGCATCTGAGAACGACAGGGGCTAAGGCCATGCAACATAGAAAAGTTGGAAGAAAACTTGGACGTAATCCGAACCATCAGCGTGCTCTTTTGAAGAATCTCGCCTCGGCGCTCATTCTGACCGAACGCGATGCCAACGATTACGACACTCCAGAGATGGCGCCGAAGACTCAGGGGCGTATTGTGACGACCCTCATCAAGGCCAAAGAGCTCCGTCCGTTCGTCGAGCGCTGTGTGACTCTTGCCGTGAAGGCTCAGAAGTTCATCAAGGCCGCCGAAGACCTCAACTGCAAAGCCGCCCGCGGTACCGACCAGTGGAAAGAATGGCGTCAGGGAGAAGGGTGGAAAGCCTGGATCAAGGAAGCCGCTCCGGCGCTGGCCTATCGCCGCCGTGCGCTTCAGCTCCTCGGTTCAAAGGAAGCTGTGGCGGTTCTCTTTGACAAGGTCGCTCCGCGTTATGTCGGGCGTCCCGGCGGTTATACGCGTATTCTCCGTCTGGCCACCCCTCGTCTGGGCGACGCCGGCAAACGCGCTATCATCGAATTTGTCGGCGAAGAAACCCGCGCCAAGAAAGCCGCGTCGGTCATCCCGACGGTCGACTGAGTATCGGCGCCTTTCCGACGCTGTTAGTCTAAGAAGGAGGGAATCGGATCGATTCCCTCCTTCTGTCTTGAGACGGGAAAGTGACGGCGGCATTCCGCTCGGAATCAAATGGGGAATCCGTTTCAGGAGTGGGGAAGATCCCGCAAGGGGGGAACGTCTGATGGCAAAGAACTATTTCAACTACACCGACCCGATCCGAGACGTCTGCCGCGACATCGTCTTAAAGCTCCCCGTCTTTTCACAAATCCGGATGGAGAATATCGCCGTTTCGCTCGTCCGAACGCGCAAACGCGAGATGTACGGCGTCTTCGCCTCGATGACCCCTCTGCGCTTCGAGGGGGGGGGACTGCGGGGAAAGCGGAACAATCGGCTTCTCGAAATGCCTCTCCTTCACGACAAAGAGAATCGGCCGATTCTCTATGTCCTTTCGATTTACATTCCGCGTTTCGTCGACCTGCCGATCGGCGAGAAGATCGATACACTGATACACGAGCTCTATCATATCTCGGCAAATTTCGACGGCTCGCTCCGTTCGTTCGGCGGACGCTATTTCGCCCACGGCGCCTCCCAAAAAGAGTATAATCGAAAAGTGTCGGCCCTTTCGCGCCAGTGGCTCTCGGGTGATCCGCGGCCGGAACTGTGGGATTTTCTTCGGTACGACTTTAAAACCCTCTGCGAGCGTTACGGCGGACTGACCGGCACGAAGGTCAGAATCCCCCCGCTGAAAGTGGTCGGTTAGCGTGATATGATGAAGCCCTTTTGGAAGAATCCAGCCCCGCAAGAGATTTCCCGGCACGCCGGCGCGGTCGTCTTGGCCGCGGGAATTCTTCTTTTTGCGGCCGTTCTTCTTTTTCTTTTTGGCCCGATCATCTTCGGGAGCGATCAGTTCGCCTACCGCGACGCTGGGTATTACCACATTCCGCTTGCCCGACAGATCGTCCGCGAAACTTCCGCCGGGCATCTTCCCCTCTGGGATCCCTACGAAAATCTCGGCGTTCCCCTGGCGGGAAATCCCGCCGCGGCGCTCTTCTATCCGATTCGTCTGGCGGTCTTCGCGCTTGTACCGGAGAGGGTTTCGTTCAACGCGGCGTTTAAGTTTTACGTTCTCTTTCACCTGGCGGCGGCGTTCGGGGCGTTCCTTTATCTGGCGCGCACGCCCCTCTCCCCCGGCGGGAACGTGAAAGGGACGCGCCCTCTTTGCGGCCCGACCGGCGCGGTTGCCGGCGCGCTGACATGGACGTTTTCCGGGCAGGTTCTCTTTCAGGTGACAAACGTCCCGTTTCTGATTGGAGCGGCGTGGCTTCCGCTTCTGGTTGGCGCCCTGCTGCGTCTTCTGATCCGTCCGGCCTTGGTTCCCGGAATCGCCGCCGCGTGCGCGATCGCGCTGATGGTCACGGGAGGGGATCCCCAGACCGCGCTTCTCGGCGCGCTTACGGCGATTCCCCTTTGGCTCTTCTGCCGGGACGGGAGCGGCTCGATGTTCCGTTCGCTTGCGGCGGCCGTCGGCGCGGTTCTTTTCGGGCTCGCCCTGGCGGCGGTACAGGTTTTTCCCGCCGCTGAAACCTCGCACGGCTCGAGCCGAACCCGTTCGTCGGCCGAGACGCCCGCCGAACGGCAGGAGACGGAGATGGCGGTTTACAACTTCTCTCTTCCTCCCTGGCGCGCCGCTGAACTTGTCTGGCCCGGAATCGGCGGCCATGAGTTTCCGTTCAACTCGCGTTGGCTGACCGCCATTCCGGGTGATCGGCAGATATGGACCCCGTCGATCTACATGGGCCTGTTCTCCCTCTTGGCGGCGGTCTCGGCGCTCCATTTCTTTCCCCGCCGCCGTCGCCAATCCTCTTTTATGCCGCGGAAGGGACAAGTCTCTCGCGGACGGGTCGCCTTCGTCTTTTCGTGGCTGGCGCTTTTGTCGCTTTTCGCCGCTTGGGGCGGATTCGGGCTCGGCTGGCTGGTTCGCGCGTTCCATGAGCCGGGGTTCTTTCCGAGCGCACCGTTTCAGCCTGCCGATCCGATCGGCGGTGTCTACTGGCTGATGAAACAAATCATTCCCGGCTGGGGCGCGTTCCGCTATCCCGCCAAAATGATGACCCTGACGACCCTCTCCCTTTCGCTCCTGGCCGGGCTCGGGTGGGAAAGGTTTTTCCGCGCCCGCCGCGCCTCGCGGAGCGTTTGGGTTCTTCTGGCGATTTCGCTTCTCGGAATGGCGGCGCTGCATTTTCTCTGTCCGGAACTGCACGGGAAGTACGGAGCCGATCCGGATCGCGTGAAAACCCTTTACGGTCCGCTCATTCCCGGCGCGGCGAAGATGTGCGCCGTTTACGCACTGGCTCAGACCGCGTTTTTCGCCCTTCTTTCGGCGGTTCTCTCCCTTTTGCGAAGATTCCCGATTTCGCCGCGCCGCCGCAGCCGCCTGGCGGCGTTTGTCGCACTTCTTATCCTTGCGGTCGATCTGGCGGTCTCTCAGAAATGGATGACACAGGGGGCGCCGGAAAAGGCGTTCCGAACTCCCTCGCCGATTGCCGCCGAACTTCATCGGCGCGCCGGCAGTCGCGCCGCGCCGCCGCGCCTGTATCGCGATGCATTCCTTTATCCCGCCGAATTTCTGAACGATTCCTCGTTCCGGCGTCTCGAAGAGCGGGTCTATTGGGATCGGCTCACCCTCTTTCAGAAGAACGCCGCAGTCGACCGCGCGGCGAATATCGACGTGCGCGGAACGTTCGTGCCGAGCGGGTATCTTTCGATCTCGCGCTATCTGCGGAGCGAACTGCGCCGATGGCGGATGACCGGTGAAAAGGGAGCCGGATTCGACCGGATGCTGGCGGCGCTCGGCGCCGATGCGCTCTTGGTTTCGGCGGGAAGGATTCGGTTCGACGCGGTACCGCGGGGGGGAGAGCGTGTTCATATCGTCCATCGGCCGGAAAGGTTCAAGGCGTGGCAGGATCTGGCCCGCCATCGGCTTGAAGAGGAACCGCTCGAAGGGGAGTCGGCGGAAATGACGTGTTACGAGCCCGAACGGATTGAGATCGGAGCTCGCCTGACTCGACCGGGAACGCTCCTGATTGCCGAGCAATACTGGCCCGGATGGCAGGCACGGGTTAAGGAGGAACCGGACGGCCAATTTCGTTCCGTCCCGATCCGGCGGATCGCCGCCGCGCTGCGTGCGATTGATCTTCCCGAAGGCGTTTGGCGCGTCGAGATGCGGTACCGTCCCGTCTCGCTCCGCGTTGGGACGGCGGTCACCGCCGCCGCGTTTGTTCTTTTGATTTTGCTTGGCACCTCGGCGTGCCGGAAACCGTCCGGTCCGGCATCTTCCCCTTCGGACAGCCGCGCCGGAACCGACGTGTAAAACATGATTAAAAAATGGGCGGAAGAAAAACTTCCGCCCATTTTTTCCGCGATACCCGCGCTGCGCTTTACGTGTGTTACTCGGTTTGAATAAAGCGCCGGATCTCCCCGGCGTCCACCGGCGTGATCACTCCTTTTTCGGTGACGATCCCACTGACGAGTTCGGCGGGAGTGACGTCGAAGGCGGGGTTGTAGATCTTGATTCCGTCCGGGGCGGTCTGTCGGCCGAATCCGCGCCGGATCTCTTCGGGATCGCGCTGTTCAATCGGAATTTGCGAACCGTCAGAAAGGGTCAGGTCGAAGGTCGAAAAGGGGGCGGCGACGTAGAACGGAACCCCGTGCGCCCGCGCCGCCACCGCGACCGAATAGGTTCCGATCTTGTTGGCGACGTCGCCGTTTGCGGCGATCCGGTCGGCGCCGACGAAGACGGCGTCGATCTTCTTCCGGCGCATCAGCATCGCCGCCATCGAGTCGCAGATCAGCGTAACATCGATCCCGTGGGCGGCCAGTTCCCATGCGGTCAGCCGCGCCCCCTGGAGAAGGGGACGGGTCTCGTCGGCGTAGACGGAGATCTTTTTCCCCGCTTCCTGAGCGGCGTAGAAAACCCCCAGCGCGGTTCCGTAATCGGCGGTGGCGAGCGCCCCGGCGTTACAGTGGGTCAGGAGGGTGTCGCCGTCTTTGATCAGGTTCGCGCCGAACCGGCCGATCCGGCGGCAGAGGAGACGGTCTTCGTCGTGAATCGTTTTCGCCTCGCTCATGAGGGCGGCGGCGATTCGGTCGGATTCCGCGTCCGGCATGGCGGCGGCGCGCGCCTTCATCCGATCGAGCGCCCAGAAGAGGTTGACCGCCGTCGGTCGGCTTGTCGCCAGATAGGCGGCCGTCTTTTCGACCGCCGCGATTAGGTCGCCGCGTGTCGGTCGGTTCGCTCCGGCAAAAAGTGGCTGAATCCCGAGACAGACGCCGTAGGCGGCGGCGATTCCGATCGCCGGGGCGCCGCGGACGCTCAGTTGTTTTATCGCCCGCCACACGTCTTCGGAGGTCTTGCACGTCATCAGCAGAAATTCGGCGGGAAGACGTGTCTGGTCGATAAGGGTTAGCCGGCCGCCGCGCAGCTCTTCGAAGGGAGAAGCGCCCGCGGGGGATTTCCAGGAGAGGGTTTCGTAAGGGGGTTGGGCGGACATTCGATTTTACCGTTTTCCTTTGTGTGTAAAAAAACGCCCGGTCAGAAATCCTTTCCGGGCGTGCGGATCATGAGAAAAAGCCGATTCAGACGTTCTTTTCGGCGGCGATCGCCTCGTTGAGCTTGGCGTCTTTCCGCGCGATCTTTTCGACCAGCCGCCCGCGGAACGCCGCGAGCTTTTCGATCAGTTCGGGATTGGAAACCGCGAGGATTTCGGCGGCAAGGATTCCGGCGTTCCGCGCGCCGCCCGAACCGATCCCGACCGTGGCGACCGGAATATCGCCCGGCATTTGAACCGTCGAAAGGAGGGAATCGAGCCCTCCCATCACGCCCGTTTCGACCGGAATCCCGATGACCGGCAGCGTGGTATGCGACGCGACGACCCCCGCCAGGTGGGCGGCTCCGCCGGCGGCGGCGATGATCACGCCCAGGCCCCGCGCGCGGGCGCCCGAGGCGTAGTCGAGGACCTTTTCCGGCGTCCGGTGCGCGCTCATGACGTGCACCTCGTAGCCGATTCCGAACTCATCGAGCGCGGCGGCGACCCCTTTGATCTTGGGCCAGTCGCTGTCGCTTCCCATCAGAATACCGACCTGGATGCTGCTCATCTCGAACCTCTTTTACTCTTTGCGCATTGTTTTCATCGCTTCGGTGAAGCGGGCGCCGGTTTTCTTTTCTTCGACGATCCACGCGGCGACCTGGGCGGCGGCGGACTCGATCGGAACGAGCTGCGCATCTTTTTCCCAGCGCCACTTGACCTCAACCTTCCCTTCGGCGAGTCCCTTGACGCCGATGGTAATACGGAGCGGGAAGCCGATCAGGTCGGAGTCCTTGAACTTGACCCCGGCACGCTGATCACGGTCGTCGAGGATCACCTCGACCCCGGCGGCTTCCAGTTCGTCGTGGAGTTTTTCGGCGGCGGCGACGCTCGCCTCATCGGTCACCTTGACCGGGCAGACGTTGACTTCGTACGGCGCCATGGCGACCGGCCAGATCATTCCGCTTTCGTCGTAACTCGTCTCGGCCAGACCGGCGACGATCCGGTTCACGCCGATTCCGTAACACCCCATGATGATCGGCTTTAACGAGCCGTCGGCGTCGAGGTAGTTGGCGCCGAGCGCCTCGGTATATTTGGTTCCGAGTTTAAAGACGTGACCGACCTCGATGGCGTTGCGGATCATCATCTCCTCGCCGCAGTGCGGGCAGGCATCGCCGGCGGTCGCGTTTCGCACGTCGGCCCACTTGTCCGCCGTCCAGTCCCGCTCGACGTTGACGTTGACCAGGTGCTTGTCGGCCTTGTTGGCGCCGGTGATCGCGTTGGCGATCGCGCGAACCTGAAAGTCGGCAACAATCTCGATCTTCTGGGCCATTCCGACCGGTCCGGCGAAACCGACCGGCGCGCCGGTCACCTTCTCGATCGTTTCGGGATCGGCCAGTTCAAGGGCTTCCGCGCCCAGAAGACGGCGGAGTTTGTTCTCGTTGACATCGTGATCGCCGCGAACCAGAACCGCCAGAGGTTTTCCGTCGGCGACGTAGATGAGCGTTTTGATCAGTTTCGCCGGCTTCGCCTTTAAGAACTGACAGACCTGCTCGATGGTATGCGCGTCGGGAGTGTCGAGCTCGGCGATCTCTTTGAGCGCGATCGACGCGTCGGGACCGGCGGGAGGCTCGCCGCCGATCTCCGCCTTTTCGATATTGGCGGCATAACGGCATTTCGGGCAGTAGACGATGTTGTCTTCCCCGTTCTGACTCGGGATCATGAATTCGTGGGAGGCGTCGCCGCCGATCGGACCCGATTCCGCCTCTACCGGCAGGAAGGGGACGCCGCAGCGGGTGAAGATGTCACAGTACGCTTTGTACATCTTTTCGTAGCGCTTGTTGAGCGAATCGAGTTCCGTGTGGAAGCTGTATGCGTCTTTCATCAGGAATTCGCTCGTCCGGAGGATCCCGAACTTCGGGCGTTCCTCGTTGCGGAACTTCGTCTGAATCTGATAGAGGGTGATCGGCAGCTGGCGGTAACTCGAAATGTAGCGCGAGACGATATCGGTGATCTCTTCTTCGTGCGTCGGGCAGAAGACGACCGGGATTTTCTTTCCGGCGCGGGGGAGATCGGTTTTGATCAGGACGCTGCCGAACGCTTCGACCCGGTTCGTCCGCTCGTAGAGGGAGGTCGGACAGAGGGCGGTCATGAGGAGTTCGACCGCGCCGGTCTTATTGATCTCTTCGCGGACGATCGTGACCGCCTTCCGGAGAACCCGCAGGCCGAGCGGCAGGTACGAATACGCTCCTGCCATCACCTGTGAGATCATTCCGGCGCGGAGCATCAGAATATGGCTCGGAATTTCCGCCCCGTCGGGGATTTCTTTCATTGTCGGAATCAACGTCTGCGACCACTTCATAGTACTCTCTCCAAAAGGTCGTGTGTTAAAGGGAGGGGGACTCGCTTTCCGTCTGAGGTGTCATGGCGATCCGTCTTTTTGAGCGAGATCCCCCTTGAAAGGTCAATCGGCGTGGGGAGCGGAATCATTTCCGAACGGATCGGGATGGGCGCTCCGACACGCGGTTTTATGAACCGCCTTTCTGCCGCCGCTGGTATTCGCGGCTGGCATACATCAGCGTTTCGCGTTCGGTCTGGGTAAGGCTCGCCTCGCCGGTCGCTCTGATCTTGCGGAGGATACGGTCGACCTCGGCTTCGATCTGGTCGTCGGGAACCGGTGAGCTTTTCGGTGTATTCCAGGTATAGGTGGCGTGAGTTTCGGTTCGGGGCGTTTCGTGAAGTTTCAGGTGCGGGTGGCGTTTGGGGAGCCTGAACCGGCTCAGCCGTAGTCCGGTGAAGAAGTAGAGCGCGGCAAACGCCGCTCCGGCGATATGAACCGAGTGGGCGATGTTGCTCCCGCCGCTGAACGACCCGAAAGTGTCCATCAAGACATACATCACTCCAAGAGCCCAAGCAGGCATCGGGAGGATCCCGAAAAGGAGAACCTGCGCTTTGGGAAAGTTGCAGGCGAAGAGGATTACGATCGCCGTAACCGCGCCGGAGGCGCCGAGCATTTCGGCATGGAGCGGAGGCTGGTCGGCACGAACGAGAGAATGACTCTGAACCCCGGTCTGGATTCCCCAAACGAGCCCCCCGATCAGGACGGCCAGAAGGTAAAAGAAGAAGAATTCCCGCTTCCCGTAGAGCCGCTCGATCGGCGGTCCGAAGAAGAAGAGAACCAACATATTCCCGAAAATGTGGTAGAAATTCGACGGGTCGTGAGCAAATCCGTAGGTGATCAGCTCGAACCAATAGACCGGGTGAAAGATCGTCTCGCTGTGCATCGCCAGGACATGCGTGACCTGATGCCCGGTCGGCGTAAGGAACATATCGACCAGAAAGAGGATCACGTTGGCCATGATCAGCATGAAGACGAGACTCATGCCGCGCGAGGAGCGTCTCAGGTCGCGGTCGTCTTCGTCCCGGTAATAGTCGCGATCGTAAATTCCCATCTTTTACTGCTTGTCGTATGGATGCGGTCGGTGAAATTCTTACCCTCTCAATTTTACCGCGGCGGCACGTTTTTTCAAGACGCGCCGCCGCGGGTTCGGGGCCGGTGAAAACGAAATGGAGGAATTCGAAAAAAGGGAAAGAGACACGTCAGCCGAGCCACTCGCCGCCGAAGACCTCGCGGGCCGGACCGGTCATCATCACATGACCGTCCGATTCGTTCCACTCGATGAAAAGATCCCCGCCGAGGAGGTGGATCGTGACCGCGCGGTCGGTTTTCCCGTTGAGGATAGCGGCGACCGCCGTGGCGCAGGCGCCCGTTCCGCAGGCGAGCGTCTCGCCGGTGCCCCGTTCCCAGACGCGCATTTCGAGTTCGGCACGGTCGATCACGCGGACGAACTCGACGTTCGTTCGACGGGGGAATCGGGAATCAATTTCGATTTGCGGACCGAGCCCGAGAACCAACTCGTCGGTCGGCTTTTCCACGAAAAAGACGACGTGCGGATTTCCCATCGAAACGCAGGTGGCCGACAGTTTCCGCCCGTCGATTTCAAACGGAACGCTGACCGCCGGGTCCTCGGCGAGTCCCGACGCGGCGCGAAGGAGGGTCGGGATTTTTTCGGGTTCGAGGATCGCTTCTCCCATATCGACGCGGACGCGCGTTACACATCCGCCCGAGACTTCCGAATAGAGGGTGAGAATCCCTTTTCCCGTTTCGATTGTCAGGGGGATCTTACGGCAGATATCGTGGTCGTAGACATATTTGGCGACGCAGCGGATCGCGTTGCCGCACATTTCGCTTTCGCTCCCGTCCGGGTTGAACATCCGCATCCGCGCGTCGGCGGTTTCGGAAGGGCAGATCAGAACCAGACCGTCCCCGCCGATCCCGAAATGCCGGTCGGCGACCTTTCCGGCGAGCGTCTCCGCCGGTTCAGGGAGTTTTTCGCGAAAGAGATCGACGTAGACGTAGTCGTTCCCGGCCCCTTCCATCTTGGTGAATTTCATGAGAGCGCCCCCTCTTCTACAAGGTCGTCCTGCTCAATCAGGTCGAAGACGCGGATACTTGTCGGGGTGACGTAGCAGGCGTCCCCCGCTTCGAGACGGAGCTGTTCGCGGTCGACGTGACTGATCTCGGCGACGAGGTTTTCGTTGTTTTCGGAAATGAGATCGACTCGGACGTGAGCGCCGGCCGAATGGATGCGTTCGATCTTCGCCGGGAGGCAGAGCCGCCCTTCAATCGGTTTGCGGACGATTTCCAGATCGTGCGGACGGACGAAGATCGCTGCGGCGACGCCGTCGGCCCAGTTCTTTCGGCTGACGACCATTTCGGCCGCCCGGCCTCGGTACTTTCCGATTCGGACCTGCCCTTTCCCCGCCATACGGCCGCGGAACTGGTTCACCTGACCGAGAAAATTCATCACAAAGGCGGTCGCGGGCTGATGAAAGACGTTGTCGGGCGTGTCGAACTGTTCGATCTTTCCGTTGTTCATGACCGCGACGCGGTCGGCCAGCTCGAGGGCCTCGTCCTGATCGTGCGTGACGAAGACGCTCGTCAGATGAATTTCGTCGTGCAGACGGCGGAGCCATCCGCGCAGTTCCATCCGGACCTTGGCGTCCAGGGCGCCGAACGGCTCGTCGAGAAGGAGAACGTGCGGCTCGACCGCCAGGGCTCGGGCCAGGGCGACCCGCTGACGCTGTCCTCCCGAAAGCTGCGAGGGATACCGATTCGCCAGATTGTCGAGCTGGATCATGTGGAGAAGTTCCATCACCCGCTCGCGAATCTTCTCTTTTGAAAGGCGGATCCGACGCGGTTTGACCGTCAGACCGAACGCGATATTGTCGTAGACGCTCATATGGCGGAAAAGGGCGTAATGCTGAAAAACGAAGCCGACCCCGCGGTCGCGAACCTTCTGCGAGCCGACGTCATGCCCGCCGAAGAAGATCGGCCCGCTGACCGGGTCGGGGACTTCCAGCCCGGCGATGATCCGCAGAAGGGTCGTTTTCCCCGAACCGCTCGGTCCGAGAAGCGCGACCAGTTCCCCCGTATTGATCCGGATGCTGACATCGTCGAGCGCTTTGAACGTTCCGAACGATTTGACGATGTGGCGGACTTCTATGCTCATCTTGGTCTATGCCCTTTCGCCTCAGACGTCGCTTTCCGCGGACGACATTTTCCATTCCGCAAAACATTTTAATACAAGTGTCAGAATCGCCATGAGCGCCAGCAGGGTCGCTACGGCGAACGGCGCCGCCGGATCGGCGTATCCCTGATAGAGCGCGTTGATATGAAGCGGGAGCGTGTTCGTCTTCGGCGAGTTCCCGACGACGACCATCACCGCGCCGAATTCCCCCATGGCGCGGGCGTTGCAGAGAATCACCCCGTAAAGGAGCGCCCAGCGGATATTCGGGAGCGTCACGCGCCAGAAGATATGCCATCCGCGCGCGCCCAGAACGCGCGCCGCCTGTTCCTCTTCGGTTCCCTGCGCCTGAATGACCGGCAGGACCTCGCGCACGACGAAGGGGAACGTCACAAAGATCGTGACGATCACCACGCTCGGCGCGGCGTAAAGGATGCGGAATCCGTGGTCGCGCAGCCAGAGGCCGAGCGACGAGTTGGTGCCGAAGAGGAAAATAAAAAGAAGCCCGGCGATTACCGGCGAGATGGCGAACGGAATGTCAATGAGCGAGATCAAAACGCTCTTTCCCCAGAACTGGAACTTCCCGATACACCACGCCGCGCAGAGTCCGAAGATCAGGTTGGCGGGAACCGAAATACAGGTCGCCAGGAGGGTCATCCGCAGCGCGCTCATCGTTGCGTGGTCCGAAACGGCCCGGAAGAAGAACGCCGCTCCGCTTTTAAACGCCTCGTAGAAGATGGAGACCAGCGGCACGAAAAGAAAGAGGGACATGAAGAGAACCGAAAGGACGATCAGAAGAATCCGTACGCCGCGCGGCTCGGTCGTCGACCGGAGAATCGACTTGCGGTGTTCGTTGTATCTTCGGATAATCCGTTTTTCGTCTTCGGTCATCGCGGCCCCCTTTCTAATTGGCCAGCGCAAACCGGCGGTTTGCCCAGATCTGAACCAGGTTGATCAGCAGGAGGATCCCGAACGAGACGGCGAGCATGACCAGGGCGACCGCCGAGGCGGGGATCTGGCCGTTCTCCTCGTACAGCTTCGAAAGGATCACGCTCGACATGATTTCAGTCTTTCCGGGGATCATTCCCCCGATGAAAAGGACCGAGCCGTACTCGCCGACCGCGCGTGCGAACGCCATCGCGAAACCGGTGATCAGTGCCGGGGAAAGGGTCGGGAAGATGACGCGCAGGAACGTCTGATAGCGGCGCGCGCCGAGACTGGCCGAGACCTCTTCCAACTCGCGGTCAATGTCGGCGATCGCCGGCTGGAGGGTACGGATGACGAAGGGAAGGCCGATGAAGATGAGCGCCAGTGTTACGCCGATCGGCGTGCCGCGGATCGGGATCGGGAGGAATTGACCGATCCACCCCTTTTCGGAATAGATCTGCGCCAGCGCGATCCCCGAGACAGCGGTCGGCAGCGCAAAGGGGAGATCGACCATCATATCGAGAACCCGCCGACCGGCGAAACGATAGCGGACCAGGACCCAGGCGACGATGAACCCCATGACGGCGTTGACCAGCGCGGCGCAGAGTGAAGCGCTGAATGTGAGTTTAAACGATTTGGCGACCAGATCGTTTTGCATGATGTGGCAGAAGTCGTCGAACGTCAGATGGCGTGTGGCCAGAAAGAGTCCCGAAAGGGGGATCAGCACGACAAGGCTCAGGTAGGTGACTGTGAGCCCCATCGTCAGCCTGAAACCGGGAAGAACCGACCGTTCGACCAGTTTCAGACCGGGCGGGACGATGGAGACATACTTCTTTCGACCACTCAGGTTTGACATTGATCCGTTACTGCTCTGCGCTGATTTCGGCCAACATTTGGTCGAAAAGACCGTCGGAATTGAAGTGTTTCCGCTGAGCGGCGATCCAACCGTCGAAGACGTCGTCGATCGAGAAGAAGCGAACTTCGGGGAACTGGTCGCGGTTCTTGGCCATGACGTCGGGGTCGAACGGGCGGTAGTGGTTCTTGGCGATCACTTCCTGCCCTTCCGGAGAGTAGAGGTGATTGAGATACTCGGTCGCGATTTCGCGGGATCCCCGGCGGTCGACCACCGCGTCGACGATTGCCACCGGCGGCTCGCACTTAATGCTGATTTCGGGAACCACGAGTTCAAACTCGCCCGGCGCCATCTGCTGCGAGAGAATTGCTTCGTTTTCCCAGGCGAGGAAGGCGTCGCCGTGCCCCCTTTTGACGAAATCGTCGGTCGCGTCGCGCGCGCCGGTCGGCATCCCCTGGGCGACGCAGTTGGCGAAGATCTTCTTGGTGAACTCGTAGGCGGCGCTCTGGGCGGCCTCGACCCGCTCGGCATTGGCCGGATCTTTGACCGCGTCGATTCCGCCGAGGTCGGCGAGCTCTTTATCAAGCGCGTAACCCCAGATCGCCAGGTAATTCCAGCGCGCCCCGCCGCTTGTCTTCGGGTTCGGCGTAACGACCTGGACTCCTTCTTTGGCGAGGTCTTCCCATCCCCTGATATTTTTCGGGTTCCCCTTGCGGACCATGATCACGATCGTCGAGATATACGGACAGCTGTTGTTCGGGAAGTTCTTCTGCCAATCGGGGGAGAGGAGGCCGGGTCGGCCGTTCCGTTCCATGGCGATGTCGTCGATATCGAACGCCAGGGCCAGCGTTACCACGTCGGCTTCTTTTCCGCCGTCGCGGACCGCGCGCGACTGCGCGCCGCTTCCGGCGTGGGTGTCTTCGACGGTGATCGCCTCGCCGGTCTTATCGAGCCAGTACCTCTCGAAGACGCGGCCGTATTCGGCGTAGAGTTCGCGCGTCGGATCGTAAGAGACGTTGCAGATTTCGGTCACCTTACCGGCGCTCTTATCTTGGCGGCACGCCGGAAGGAATGCTGTCGAAAGGACGAGAAGAAAACCGATCCATAGATAGCGTTTCATTTCAGTGATCATCCCTGTTTGTCAGCGGCGCGGGGAAAAGTCCGCGCCGGGTTTAATCCGTAAAAGAGAGACAGATTCCGCACAGACGGAACCGTCCCCTATCTTATCCTTTTTTTCCGATCGGCGCAAGGTGAACCTACCGCTTTGGTATGGAATCTTCGACAGAAAACGGGGAGCGTTACGACTTCCGTTTGGCGTCGATTTCGTCTTTGGTGTCTTTCTCTTCCCGTTTGCGGAAGACCAGGCGGATCGGGACCTCGCCGATCGGCAGCTCGTCGCGCAGAACGCTCAGAAGGAAGCGGCGGTAGTTCGCGGCGAACGCGTCGGGCATATTGCAGAAGAGGATTATCGTCGGCGGGGCGACGTCGGCCTGAACCGCGTAGTAGATCTTCGGTTTGCGGTGGTAGAAAAGAGGGGGCGGATTGTAGTCCATTGCCGCGGTGATCAGTTTGTTCAGCCGGCCGGTCGAAATCCGCATCCGGTACTGCCGCTGCAGAATCCGCGCGTGTTTCAGAAGACGGTCAGCGTTCTGACCGGTCATCCCGGTGACAAACGCGATCGGCACGTGCCAACACTGCGCGAACGTCTCGCGGAGGTAGTCCCCCCAACGGGAGGTCGGCATGTGGGGAGCCATCAAGTCCCACTTATTCACAACGAAGATGACCGGACGCATATGCTCTTCGATCAGGTTGACCAGCTGCTTGTCCATCTTGCTGATCCGCTGCGAAGCGTCGAAGAACATCAAAACGACGTCAGCGCGCCGGATACTCCGTTTGGCGCGGGTGAGCGCGTAGAAGTCGAGATCCGAGCCGATACTCTTCCCCCGCATGAAGCCGGGAGTGTCGATGACGACAATCGTCTGTCCGTCCCACTCGAGCCGCACGTCGATCGAGTCGCGCGTCGTTCCGGGGACGCTGCTGGCGATCACGCGCTCTTCCTGTGCCAGTGTGTTGATAAAGGTGCTCTTTCCGACGTTCCGCCGCCCGACGATGGCGATTTTCATCGTCGGGTTTTCGACGCTTTCACCGCGATCCTCGAACGCCTCCGGAGGGATCAGCCGTTCGAATTCCTCCATCAGCCGGACGCGGCCGATTTTCTGCTTGGCGCTGATCTTGATCATTTCCCACCCGAAGGTGCGGAATTCCTCGGCGTTCTTTTCCTGTTTTTCGTCGTCCGACTTATTGACCGCCAGGAGGATCGGAATCGAAAGGGGGCGGAGTTTTTCGGCGATAATTTCGTCCAGCGGAGCGATCCCCGTCCGCGCGTCGGTCACAAAGAGGATCATATCGGCCGACTCGAGCGCGAGTTTGATTTGCGCCTCGACATCTTCGGACAGATCGTCTTTGTCGACAATCCCGATCCCGCCGGTGTCGATCAGTTCGATGTAGCGGGAGGGAAAGACCTCTTCGACAGACGCGTCGCCGTCCGATTCAGTCTCTTCGGCGGGCGCGGGGGAGGGGGCTTCGCCGTCCAGGGGAAGGAGGGCGGTCACTCGGTCGCGGGTGACTCCGGCGACCGAGTCGACGATCGAGATCTTCTCGCCGATCAGCCAGTTAAAAATACTCGATTTGCCGACGTTCGGCCGGCCGACGATCGCGACTTTCGCTATACCCATGACTCAATCGGTTCCCCGGTGCGGAGGCTTGGTTTTTCCCGGTAACAAAAAAACCGCACCGACAGCTTCTGCTCCGATGCGGCGTGTTGGTACTGATCGCAGATCAGCACATTTCGAAAATGACCGCGTTCGAGCGGCCCATGTAGGTCTGATTGATCTTGATGAACGTTTTCTTTTCGACGGCGCGGGGAGTCTGAACCACGTTGATCGGGCAGTCACCGGCGATATTGGCGCAGTTGAGCGAAGCGGGGAGCGTCCCATGCTGCATCGCCAGGAAAGAGGCGGCCAGCTCGACCGCTCCGGCGCCGCTGCCCAGGTTTCCGAAATGCCCCTTAGCGGCGTAGACCGGCAGATCGCCGAGCGCCTCGGCGATCCCGGCGGCTTCGGCTCGGTCGTCTTTGACCGTTCCGAGTCCGTCGGCGTTGATGTGGTCCAGGTCGGCGGCGGAAAGCCCCGCGTCGGCCAGGGCGGCGCGAATCGACATCGAAACCGAACCGGACTGCGTTGCCATTTCGTACGACGGGTCGTCGACTCGTGAAAATCCGCGCAAAACGGCAATCGGTTTGGCGCCGCGTGCCTCGGCGAACTCGCGCGTTTCAAGGACGTACGCCGCGCTTCCGTCTCCCAGAACCGTTCCGCAGCGGTCGGCGTCGAACGGGCGGGGAACCGAGGCCGGATCGCTCGTCCAGGGGGCTAGGTTATAGGCTTTCCCCCGGGAGAGGAAGGAGGGGTTCGAGCGGTTGCCGCACCCGCCGCAGATCATCACGTCGGCCCGGCCGTTTTCGAGAATGACCGCCCCTTCGGCGATCGAGGTCAACGCCGCCGTCCGGTCCAAGGTCGGCGAGTTGTTCGGTCCGCGCGCGTCGAGCGCGATCCCGATATGACTGCTCGGCATATTCGGGAGATATTTGAGCATCCAAAGAGGCATTACCTTTTCCATCGCCTCTTTTCCCCACGTCGAGTAGTCGTAGACGCCGTCTTTCATTCCGGCATTGAACGCGTCGGCCAGTTCGGTGATATCGATGCCGATCAGGTCGCATCCGAAGATGACGCCGATCCGTTCGGGATCGACCGTCTGGGCTGAACCGTCGAAACCGGTCGAAATTCCGGCCTTCGCGACCGCTTTCATCGCGGCGACGAGCCCGAGCTGGATGTCGCGGCTCATGACCTTGATGTTCTTCTTCGGCTTGACGTAGTCTTTCGGTCGGAAGTCGGGAGTCTCGGCGGTCAGCGGACGATTCGGCGAGTCTTCGGCGACCAGGGTCGAGTAGCCGACGCCGCTCTTTCCGGCGGTGAGAGAATCCCAGAATTCTTCGGTTCCAACGCCGATCGGTGAGACCAGGTCAAAAGCGGTTAAAACGATTTCTTTTTTCATGACGCTCATTCAGTGAAGGTTGAAAACTAACAAAATTTACGGCTCAGACCCTCATTCTTTCAGGGGATTATCACCACCGCAATTTTACATATTCGACTCATTTTATCCAATACCGATTATTCCCGCTTCCCCTTGACGGACAGGGGGAGACGGCGAATGACCGCCTCGTAGATTTGGGCGGCGATCCGGCCGGGATCCTGAGCGGCGTCGATTTTCAGTGGGGCGGTTCCACTCTCTTTGGCCAGGAAATCGAGCGCCTCGCGGTATCCCGCTTCGACCTTTTTGTGGAACGCGATTCCCTTCTGTTCGATCCGGTCGAGCGGACGGTTGATTCGCGCCATCCCGACCTCGGCTGGGAGGTCCAAAAGGATCGTCAGGTCGGGGAATCTCCCCTGAACCGTCACCTGACCGACCCGCATGATTTCGTCCAGCGGAAGCCCCCCGGCGATCCCCTGGTAGACGAGAGTCGAAAGGAGAAAGCGGTCGGCGATCACGATGCCGTCATCTTCGAGGGCGGGGAGGATCGTCTCGTGAACCATTTCGGCGCGCGCCGCCATGAAAAGGAGCATTTCGCTCTGCGCGCAGATTTGCATCTCACGGCGTCCCAGGAGAATCTCGCGAACCGCCTCTCCCAATCGGGTCGAGCCGGGATCGCGGCAGAGGAGAACCGGAACCCCGTCTGCGCGGAGCGACTCTTCGAGCCGTCTCGCTTGGAGTGATTTTCCGGCGCCGTCGCCGCCGTCGATGGTAATAAAGAAACCGCGGGTCATCGGACTCTTTCTTCCCGGCATGGTTTTAGCGAAACTGTTTTTCCCTATTTCGGTAAATTCGGGCGAATCGGAGCGCACGCGCCATTCTCTTTCCCGAAATATCTCGGATATGGGGTCCTTTCGGATAGGGTATACCGCTATTTCGGATAATATTATTGTCGGAAACGGCGGATCGGGCAACCCCTCGGGCGCCCGATCCGAAAAGAGGATAAGGGAGAACGGGATCCCTCACCCCTTTCCGGCGGGGAGGGCGGATTCCCTGTTGAAAAGGATAAAATTTTCGCAAAACTTTCCGAAAGGGGATTTGGCAAATTGTTCCGATTGTGATAGAATTTACAGGAATTTTATAAATTAGGTTGCCGATAAGAGCTAAGCAACCACGAGAAGGCCCCCGTAAAAAAACGGCTTTTTCCGGTAATTTCGACCCCCCGCGGCGCTAGCCCGGGCGGCGGACGACTCAAGCGAGGCTTAACGAAGTGACGTCGCTCACGATCATTATACCGCTGTTAGAAGATACCGATACCGATCTGTTTGAAACCACCCTGGTTTCAATTTTGGAAAACCGCCCCGAAGAGGACGACATCCTGGTGGTGAACGCGGCGGGTTATGAAAACTGCTACGATCTGACCCAGGAAGAAGGAGTCGTCTTCGCCTCCGCTGATCCGTCGATCGGTCTGATCGACGCGATCAACTTTGGGGTTCAAAACTCGAACACCCCTTACGTCTGCCCCCTCCTGTGTGGGTGCGAGGTCGCCGAGGGCTGGGCGAGCCCCGCTCTCGGCCGCCTTTCGGATGAAAACACCGCGGTGGTGATTCCGAAAACAGAGAAGATTACCACGACCGGTCGGAAGCTCGCCTCGTTCGGTTACGCGCTGAGACGGGACGGAGTACTTCTCCCTCTTCGGAGCGGTAAACTCCCCGCCGGAACGCTCGCGGCGCCCGATATGGCCGGCGTCTTCTTCCGCCGCCGGACGCTTCTCGATCTGGGACTCTTTCAGCCGGCGCTCGGCCCGATGGCGTATGCCGATATGGCGCTTTTGTGCCGCGAACTCGGACAGGACGTTTTCTTCGAGCCGGACTCGGTTCTGACATACAGCGCCGCGCTCTTTCCGGCGCTGAGCCCGAATAACCGCCTGACCGCGCAGGAGGCGCTTTTCCGACGCTGGGCGGGGGTCTGGAAAGAGCGTGCCCAAAGCCACTCGTGGCGTCTTTTCAAAGAGAAACTCTTCGGCGGCGCCGACGTACGCCGCGCCTACGCCCTGGCCAAAGAGGAACTCGACGCGCCCCGTCCCGAACTCCTCCTGGCCGAGGCGCGTGAAGTTCAGACCGAGACGCGCGGCAGCGTGGCCAAACCGCGGGGCGGTCGGCTCGAAGCGGCGGTCAGGTAGTCTTTTTCGGTCGGCGCCTTTTCGATTTTGGGTTCCTTTTCCGCGTATCAGACGACTGTCGGGCGGTTCCCCCCGTATTCTCAGAAAGGATGGACGCGGTATAATATCCGACGCTCTGTTCCGGCGGGCGGGCGGCGCCTTCGTTCCTCTCTTCCTCCGGCTGCGGCGAGAATGTCTTCCCCTCCGAGACCCTTTCCAGAAAGGAAAAACTGACCATGGATTCTCAGCGCCCCCAGACGATGTACGACAAGATTTGGGCGCGGCACATTGTCCGCGAAGAGACCGGCGGCGACGTCCTTCTTTACATTGACCAGCAACTCTGTCACGAGGTCACCAGTCCGCAGGCGTTTGAGGGGATGCGTCTGGCCGGACGGAAGGTCCGCCGTCCCGAAAAGACGATGGCGGTTGTCGATCACAACGTTCCGACGACTGACCGAAGCCTGCCGATCACCGACGAGATCTCGCGCAAACAGATCGAAACACTCCGCGCCAACTGCGCCGAGTTCGGGATCCGCCTCTACGACATTCACGACCCGCTCCAAGGGGTGATCCACGTGGTCGGGCCGGAACAGGGGTATACCCGTCCGGGGATGACGATCGTCTGCGGCGACAGCCACACCGCCACGCACGGCGCGTTCGGCGCCCTGGCGTTCGGAATCGGCACGAGCGAAGTGGAACATGTCCTTGCCACCCAGACGATCCGCCAGAAGAAGAGCCGAACCATGCGGATCGACTGCGACGGCGTTCTGGCTCCTCATGTGACGGCGAAGGACCTCATCCTTTACATCATCAGTAAGATGACCACCGCCGGAGGGGCGGGGTATGTGGTCGAATTTACCGGCAGCGCGTTCCGCGCCCTTTCGATGGAAGGGCGAATGACCGTCTGCAACATGGCGATCGAAATGGGCGCCCGATCTGGGATGATCGCTCCCGACGAGACCACATTCAATTTCCTGAAAGGAAAACCGGGAATTCCGACCGGCGAGGCGTTTGAAAAACTCGTCGCCGACTGGAAAACCCTTACGACCGATCCCGGCGCCGCGTTCGACAAGGTCGTGGAGTTCCACGCTTCGGACGTCACCCCGATGGTGACCTGGGGAACGAATCCCGCCCAGGGCGTTTCGGTCACCGCCAACGTTCCCGGTCCCGGCGATTTCGAAAATTCCGACGAAAAGAAAATGGCCGCCGCCGCTCTCGAATATATGGGACTGGAGGCGGGTCAGCCGATCGAATCGATCCGGCCCGACACCGTCTTTATCGGCTCCTGCACGAACGGACGACTCGAAGATTTCCGTGCCGCCGCGGCGGTTCTGAAAGGGTATAAGGTCGCTCCGAATATCCGCGCGCTGGCGGTCCCCGGCAGCGGCGTGGTTAAACAGCTCGCCGAAGCTGAAGGGCTCGATAAGATCTTCGTCGAGGCCGGTTTCGAGTGGCGCGAACCGGGTTGTTCGATGTGCCTGGCGATGAATCCCGATAAGATCGAGCCCCGGGAGCGGTGCGCCGGAACGAGCAACCGCAACTTCGAGGGTCGAATGGGGAAGGGGGGCCGGACCCATCTGGTCTCTCCCGAAATGGCGGCGGCTGCGGCGGTGGCCGGCCACTTCACCGACGTCCGCAACTGGAAGTTCAATTGAGCGCGCAAAGAGGGAAGATACACGAGACAGAAGACCGGCTTCCGCCGGTCGTCATTTTCATAGAGGAAACGAACCGATGAAACCTTTTACCAAACATACCGGAATTGTCGTGCCGATGGACCGCAGTGATGTCGATACCGACCAGCTCGTCCCGAAACAGTTTTTGAAGCGGATCGAGCGGAGCGGATTCGGCAAGTTCCTTTTTTACGACTGGCGCTATCTGGACGACGGGAGCGACAATCCGGAATTTGAACTGAACTTCCCGCAATACAAAGGGGCGACGATCCTTCTGGCGCGGCGCAACTTCGGCTGCGGATCGAGCCGGGAACACGCGCCGTGGGCGGTCGCCGACTACGGTTTCCGCGTGGTCATCGCCTCGAGCTTCGCCGACATCTTCTTCAACAATTCCTTTAAGAACGGAATTCTGCTGGTCCGTCTTTCCGAAGAGGAGATCGACGACCTCTTCAAGCGGGCCGCCGCGCACGAGAATTACAAGCTGACGGTCGACCTGGAAGTGAAGAAGATCACCGACGACTACGGGCTGGACCAGCCGTTCGAGATCGACGAGTTCCGTCGCACCCGACTTCTGCGGGGACTCGACGATATCGCGCTGACGCTTCAGAACGAAGCTGATATCGCCGCTTACGAAAAGACGCACGGCATTGTCTGAGCCGCATCTCTTTTCTCCGTAAAAGAAAAAGCTTCGGCGTTCCTTTTTTGGAAGTCCGAAGCTTTTTTTGTGGGTGCGTCTTGATGTTCGTCTATTTGACTTTGTCGAGGCTTTCCCGGGCGGCGCGGTTGCCGTGATCGGCGGCCTTCTGGAGCCAGACGAGTCCCTCTTCACGGTCGAGCTCAATCCCTTCGCCGATCAGATAGCAGACGCCCAGGCGGTTTTCGGCTTCCGGCAGACCCCGGTCGGCCGCCTTGCGGATCCACCGGACCCCTTCGGCGGTGTCCTGTTTGACGCCGAATCCGTCGAGGTAACAGATCCCCAGGGAAAATTCCGCCTTGGCGTGTCCCTTTTCGGCGGCGGTTTTGTACCACTGGAACGCGCCCCCGGGGAAGACGTTCATTCCCCGGCCGTGGGCGAAACATTTGCCGAACTGGTACTCCGCTTCGGTGTATCCCTGATCGACCGCCCGGCGGAGCCAGCGCGTTCCTTCGGCGGCGTCCTTTTTGATTTCCGCCTTTCCGATGAAGTAGAAGTACGCCAGCTGGCATTGAGCTTCGGCCAGCCCCTGCTCGGCGGCGGCGCGGAACCACCGGGCGGCTTGCGAGGCGTCGGCCTCGACCCCATCGCCGGTCAGATAGCACCCGCCGAGGCGGCATTGCGCCTCGGCCAATCCCTGTTCGGCGGCCTTGCGGATCCATTTGATCCCTTCAGCCTCGTCCTGGGCGACTCCAAAGCCGTTCATGTAGCTGTTCCCGAGCGCGTATTCTGCTTTCGGATGCCCCTGTTCGGCGGCTTTGATATACCACTGAACCGCGTCGGAGGGGATCAGTTCAAGCCCCTTGCCGCGGGCGAAACAGCGGCCGAATTGATATTGCGCCTCGGCGTAATCCTGTGAGGCGGCCTCGCGGATCCAGCGGGTCGCGGTGATCAGGTCTTTTTCGAGACCACCTTTTCCGTCGAGGTAACGAAGCCCAAGTTCGCACTGTGCCGGCGCCTCGCCCCTTTCGGCGGCTTTGATCAGCCGGTCGGTGGGAATCTCTTTCAGATTCTCTTCGGCCGGAACTGAAAGCGTGACGAGAAAGAGAAGAAAAAACATCCCTGCCGCGCGGCGGAGGCGTGTTAAATCGACGGCGAACTTCATCGGGGGGCTTTCTTCAACAGAGGAACTCAAGGGAATCCGCATTCGAGAGAGGCGGATCCGTGTGGAAACGGAACACCTGAAAGGATTCTACCGCGGAGGAGGGGAAAACTCAAGCGCGGGAGGGCGCGGAGGCAGGAAGGATCAGTCGCGCTGCTCCTGATGACGGCGGAGAATCCGCTTCGCGTTGGGATCCCCGTTTTTGGCGGCGCGGCGGTACCAGCGGAGCGCCTCGTCCGGGTCGCGCGGAACGCCGTCTCCCCGCAGGTAACATTCGGCCAGGGCGATTTGCGAGGCGGTGTGTTCCTGTTCGGCGGCGAGACGGTACCATTCGGCGGCTTTGGCCGGGTCGGCCTTGACCCCTTCACCGCTGCTGTAACATCGTCCGAGGCAGAATTGCGCGTCAGGATATCCCCGTTCGGCGGCTTTCCGGAACCAGGTGAACGCCTCGCCGAGAGTTTCGGGGGATCTGATATTTGCAGTGGTCCGCATCCCCATTTTGTACTGGGCTTTGACGTACCCCTGCTCGGCGGCGGCCAGAAACCACCGGTCCGCCGTGGCGGAATCTTTCGGAACCCCGTAGCCGTAGTCGTAACACTCCGCGAGGCGGTATTCTGCCTGTACGAGCCCCTGATCAGCGGCCATTTGATACCAATTCGCGGCCTCGGCCCTGTCTTCGAGGACGCCTTTCTGAAGGTCGTAACAGAGTCCCGTTCGGTACTGCGCCTTGGCATGCCCCTGTTCGGCCGCCCGAAGGAAATACTTGGCGGCCTCTTCGAAATGTTTGTCCGGCCCGTCGTAGAAGTACCTTCCCAGTCTGTAGCACGCCTCGGCGTCCCCCGCCTCGGCGGAGTCGCGGCATGCGGCGAGTTCCTCACCGGTAAAAACGGGGGGCGGCCCGTCGGGGATTCCGCCGAAGGGATCCGCCGCCGGATCAAAATTTTTCGTGGGAGTTCCGGCCGGTTTCGGAATCTCGGCTTCCCGGGTTACCGATGCGGGGGTCGGCGTGAGCGATTCCCCGTCCCGGTTGCGGAAGAAAAAGTAGTATGCCGCGAAAGCAAGAACGGGGAGCAGAATGGTGAGAAAACCGATGATGGTGTCCGAGCGGTCGTACTTACGTTTCGATCGGCCACGCGGCCGGTCATGACGTGACGGCGACTTTTCGATCTCTTTGGTTTTCTTCTTTTGTGACATAAAACTGAACGCTTCCCTGCCGGTCTTTGACGAAAACCGGCCGCTTCGGGAATCAACGGGAGTCCCCGACCGAATCGTTTCAAACCTCTCCAGATTCTATTATACCCCCAAAAAACGCGCAAGAGAGAAACAGAACGTTCCTTTTTTGCGCCCTGCAGCGCCGGGGCGGGTCACTCGGCCGGGGCGTTTTTCCGTTCCCGTTCGGCGAGAATCCCGACGATCAGGAGCTGAAGCGCGTGATAGATCATCGTCGGGAGGATGAGGATTCCGGCGAGTTTCGGGTCGGCGAGGAGGACCGCCGACATCACCGTTCCGTGAACGAGCGACTTTTTTGAGCCGCAGTAAAGAGCGGTGATCCGGTCCTGCCGGTTAAACCGCAAAAGACGCGCCGCCAGCGCGATGATCCCGTAGACGGTAAAAAAGAGAAGAACCATCGACGCCGAAAGGATCAGGAAGGCCGCAGGGGAAAGCCCGTCGAACATCCTTTCGGAGAACGAATGGCAGAACGACGTGTAGACGATCAAAAGGATGATCGACTGATCGAAAAGGCGCAGCGCGTTGTCGTATTTGACCGAAAACCAACCGAACTTCCGATTCAGCGCGATACCGAGGGCGACCGGCAGGAGAACCTGACAGACGAGGGAGAGGAGAGTCTCGCCGAGTCCGCTTCCCCCCGTTTCGGCGTTTAAGTAGAGACGCATCCAGATCGGCGTGATGAAGACCCCCGCCAGACTCGAAAGGGAGGCGTTAAAGATCGCCGCCGGAACGTTCCCGCGAGCCAGATTCGTCATGACGACCGACGAGGAGACGGTCGAGGGGAGCGCGGCCAGAAAGAAGGTGCCGAGCCAAAGCCCTGAGACGACGGTTCCGAACGGATCGGCCGGGTCGATCTGCCCCGATAGGCCGATCGCCCCCAAAACCAGAAGGGGGAAAACGACGAACGTGGCGGTTTGCGTGACGAGGTGAAGGCGCGCGTTGGCCAGCCCCGTGCGGATTCGCTCGCCGTCGAGGCGGAGTCCGTAAAAGAAGAAAATCGCCGAAATCCCCCAATGGGCGAGGGACGAAAGGGAAAAGACCCCGTCGGCGCTTCCGATCGGAGGATAGATCCACGCCAGAAAGACCGCGGCAAAGAGGGAGAGGACGAATTTGTTCATTTCGGCGTTAAAAAAAGATACACACACGCAAAAAGACGTGTGTGTATCTTCTGGAAAAATTGAGACGGTTTACGCGCGGTCGACGGTGATGTCGACTTTTCCTTCGATTCCTTCGAAGACGCGGACCGGAATCGAGTAGAAACCGGTGACCTTGATCGGGCCTTCGAGACCGATGTTGTCGGCCTTGACTTCGATGCCCTTTTCTTTGAGGGCGGCGGCGATCTCTTTCTTGTAGATACTGCCGTAGAGGTTCCCGTTGTCGTCGGTCGTCGCGGTCAGCGTGAGCGGACTGGTGGCGAGCTTCTTGACGATTTCCTGGGCGTCGGCAATCTTCTTGGCGTGAGCCGCCGCGGCTTCGGCTTTACGAGCCTCGGCGAGCTGGCGCGTCTTTTCGGTGGCGACGGCTGCCTGACCCTGCGGGATCAGGTAGTTGACCGCGTAGCCGCGCTTGACTTCGACCAGGTCGCCGATTTTGCCGAGCTTGTCAACGTCTTGGAGCAAAATCAGCTCGATTCCGCCGTTCTTCCCTCTCGGGAGCTTGGACGTCTGATGACGGCGGGCACGTTTATCTTTGATAGCGTTAATCATTCTGTTCACCTATGGTTTTGTTTGTTGTTATTTAACGGAATTTGGGTCGGGCGGCCTCTCAGAAGGGGAGATCGCCGTCGGCGATATCGCCCGGCTCAAAGGAGGACGGCGCGTCCTGGAAGGAGGACGGCTGCTGTGGAGCCTGCTGATACGCGTCCTGACCGGAGCTGTACGACTGACGCGGCGCGGAGCCTCCGCTATTGCCGCGGCTGCTCAGAAGAACCAGCCGGTCGGCGATGACCTTGAGCTTGGAACGCTTCTGACCGTCGGTTTCCCAGGTGTCGGTCTTGAGGCGCCCCTCGATCAGGACCGGAGAGCCTTTGCGTGTGTATTCGGAAGCGATGACCGCGTTTCTCCCCCAAAGGGTGATGTCCACAAAAGTGGTCTCTTCAACCGGGTTTCCCTGGGCGTCACGACGGCGGTCATTGACGGCAAGACCCAGGTCACAGACTTCGGTGCCGTTCGGAATTTTGCGCAGTTCAACATCACGGGTTGTGTTGCCAACCAAGACGACTCGGTTATAACTTGCCATGGCTCCCCTTTCGAAATGTTAGGTGTGTATCTTAACCCCTCGAAAGACCTCCGCGGACCGCAGGCGTCTTTCGGCGGGAAACGGTTCATTCGTCATCGGCGTCGTCGTCATCGGGCGCGGCAAAGTCGGCGGACTCGGCGGCTTCTTCCTTGCGGACGGGGCCGGCCAGAGCGTGTTCGACAAGCGCTTCTTCAAGGCGCGGGTCAATCCGCAGAATGAGGAAACGAAGAATGTTGCCGTTGATCTGGAACAGACGGTTCAGATCCTTGTACTTGTCGGTGCTGAGGCGGAAGTAGGTGAGCCAGTAGATACCGCGAAGGTGGCCTTTGATCTCGTACGCAAGCTTGCGTTCTTCCCAAAAGCGGCTGACGCGGACTTTACCGCCCAACGATTCGATCGTTTCGGCGATCTGGTTCGATACGACTTCGGGATCACGGTTGTATTTGACCGTGTCCAGAATAAACAGACCTTCGTAAATGTTTTCGGACAATGTTAACTCCTGAATATTTCTCTTTGAGTCGGGGCGTTCGCCCCTTTGGTTCTCAAAGCCCCATGCTCGCTGGGGATGGCTGCGATATTGATCGTTTTACCAAATGTTTCAACGGAAATGGTTTCGGAAAAACGCCCCTTTCGGGATCACTTCGTCCCGTCTTTTCGGGAACCGCCGTTGAACCGGTTCGCCGTTTCGTCGGGACCGAACTCGACCCAGCAAAGAGCGGCCTCGGCCGCGCGCCGAATCGACTCGTGAATTTCGGGTTTTTCCGCGGAACGAAATTCAGAAAGAACGTAGTCGGCGGTGTCCACCCCTTCGGGAGGCCGCCCCACCCCGACGCGGAGCCGGGAGAATTTTTCACTGCCAAGGCGGCTGATGATGTCTTTGACACCTTTCTGACCGCCGCTGCCGCCCGAATCGCGGAATCGGATCCGGCCGACCGGCAGATCGACATCGTCGCAGATGACCAGAAGATCGGTTAGCTCGAGTTTGTAAAAACGAACCGCTTCGCTGACCGATTGACCGCTGTTGTTCATGTAGGTCGTCGGACTCAGGAGCAACAGGTTCTTTCCGGCGGCGCGTGTTTCGACGATTTCACCGTGAAACTTGCGCGTGGGGGAAGTGAACGAAAGCGTCTGCGCCAATTCTGCCAGGACCATGTAGCCCGCGTTGTGACGCGTCCCGCGATACTTTGAACCGGGGTTCCCAAGCCCAACAATGAGTTTGTCCGGTTTCATCTTCCCCCCGAAAGGGACCTTTTTCAAAACGCCCAGACGTGTGAAAAAGGCTTTGACTTTGCTGCTGAACGATGTCATAAAAAACGCTGCACAGAGCGTCGGGTGAGAAATAACCTTTTCGGTTACTTCTCGGATTCTTCTTCGTCTTCCTTCTTGCGGCCGATGACCTCGGGCTCTTCCCCGCCGGCAGCGGCTTCTTCGGCTTCAGGAGCTTCCATGGCTTCGGTGCATTCGACAGCCGGAACGTTCAGATCGCCGAGGATCTTAACCCCTTCGGGAAGTTCAACTTCGGACAGATGGATGATCTGGTTGAACTGAAGGTTGTTGATGTTCAGGCCGATCTTCTCGGGGGCGTTGGAAGGCTCGCACTCGATTTCGACCGTGTGGATGTGCTGCTTGACCACGCCGCCGTCTTTGACGCCCGGCGCCTCGCCGCGCAGATCGAACGGAACCGTCATACGGATGCGTTCATGTTCGCTGACGCGCGCGAAATCAACGTGAAGGACTTCCGTCCCCCAGGTGTTCCACTGACATTCTTTGATGAATGCGCGTTCGTTCACCGCGCCCGAGAGCGCGACGAAGCGGTTGCCGTGGCGGATGACCGCGGCGACTTCATCAGCCGAAAGCGCGAGACTGACGACGTCTTGCTTGTGTCCGTAAAGGACAGCCGGGATTTTCCCAGCTTTGCGAAGACGGCGGTTCCGGCGCTTGCCGGTTTCCTGGCGGAGTTCAACCGCCAACGATTTGATTTCAGCCATTTTAAACCTTTAACCTAAGAAATTCCGACGGATTGCCATCGGGTATCGCACGATGCTTCCCTTACTCCAATCCGCCCGATTTGACTCATTATAGCACATATTTTTTGTTCGACTACCTTCCGGAGGCGGGCCGGAAGAAGCGTTTTTCAGGAGTAGACGCCGAACTTCCCGTAGGGGAGCTGCTTAAACATTCGGCTGACCGACTCGTTGTTGTGGATCCGTTTGATCGCTTCGGCCAGAACCGGGGCAATCGACAGGACGCGGATATTCGGCAGGTCGTGTTCGGGAAGGAGGGGGAGCGTATCCGAAACGACGACTTCCTCGATCGGCGCGTTTTTAAGCTGCTCTATGGCGTTTCCGCAGAGAACCGCGTGCGTCGCCGCCAGGTAGATCTTGGTCGCTCCCATCTGCCTGACGAGTTTCGCCGCCCCGCAGATCGACCCGCCGGTGGCGATCATGTCGTCGAAGAGGAACGCGACGCGTCCTTCGATCGGCCCGCCGATCAGGTTCGCCTGCTCGACGCGGTTGCCGTAGCGGCGCTTATCGATGATCGCCAGGTTGCCGCCGAGCATCTTCACGTGCTGCGCCGCGCGTTTGATACTCCCCTCGTCGGGGCTGACGACGACCGTCTCGGCGGCGTCGTAGCCGAGCGAGGCGATGTAGTGGTCAATGACCGGCGAGGCGGAAAGATGATCGACCGGAATGTCAAAGAATCCCTGAATCTGCGCCGCGTGGAGATCCATCGTCAGAATCCGGTCGGCGCCGGCGCGGGTCAGGAGGTTGGCGACGAGTTTGGCAGTGATCGGAACGCGTCCTTCGTCTTTGCGGTCTTGACGGGCGTAGCCGAAATAGGGAACCACGGCGGTGATCCGTCCGGCGCTGGCGCGTTTGAAGCACTCGATCATAATCAAGAGCTCCATGAGGTTGTCGTTGACCGGTCGGCAGGTCGGTTGGACAATGAAGACGTCGCGACCGCGGACGTCTTCTTCAATGCGGCAGAAACATTCGCCGTCGGGAAAACGTTCGACCGTGATCTGACCCGGGGCGATGCTCAGGTAATCGCAGATTTTCTCGTACAGCGGAACATTGGCCGATCCGGAAAAGATCTTCAGTTCGTCACTCATGGTTCTCATCAAATGTCTTGGTAAAACGTCGGGTTAATGGGGGTAAGCGAACCTTCCTCCCTATAAAAAGCGCAGACTTTCGGGGAGAGAGACTCACCCTCTATTCTAAACGAGCGGGGCTCGTTTTCCAGGGGGGGGATTCCGTTTTTCCGGGAGAAAAGGAGGAAAAAGCGCCGTGCCGACCCGAATCCGTCGGTCGGCGGGAAGAAAAGAAAACCGCCCCTCCTTTTGGGGAAGAAGGGACGGGTCGTTCGGTGCCGGCCGAGGAAAAGCTTACTGAAACGGATCTTCATCGCCGGCGTCGTCCCACTGGGCGTCGTCGGAGTTTTCGTCGGTATCGCCGCTTTCGCCTTCGGCGTTTTCGTCGGCATTGTCACCACCGCTGTTGTCGGCGTTATCCCCCTCGTCGTCGAAGGTGTCGTCGTAGTCGGTACTGTAGGGATCTTCTTTTTCATTCTTGTCGGTGCGGCCGCGGCCGGTTGTCTCGCGGACACCTTCGACCACCGTCGGGAGGGCGTCGATGACGCGGTTAACATTGCCTCGCGGGCGTCCGCGTGATCCCGTTTCGGGGACGGAATCGTCGGCTTCTTCGTCGGCCCCTTCTTCATCGTCGGTTTCGGCCGCTCTCTCGTCCTTTTCGGAACGGGAGGACCTTCTCGAACCGAATATCTCGTCGTCTTCCCCCTCTTCCTCGTCGCCGAAGATCTCCTCGTCCGTCGCTTCGTCGGATCTCTCTTCAGCTTTCTTTCCGTCCTGGGAGTCGGAATACGCCTCGTCGATCCGTTTTTGGAACTCTTCGGCGATATCGAACGACGACTTCTGGTAGCGGAGCGGTTCGTCCAGCTGGCTTTCGTGGAGACACTGAACCAGACCGTCCTGCCCGACCAGGAAGATTCGGTCGCTTTCGATATTGAAAACGGCTCCCATTCCGGTCGACAGGGGGATCGTGTGGATCGTCTGGCCGTTGTCGCGGTTGATCACAAGGAGGTTACCGATCATATCGAGCGCGTAGAGCCGACTCGGGGATGCCGAGACGAACTGTTTGATGTCGCGGATCGACCAGAGCGCTTTGCCGCTTTTCAGGTTCAGACAGAAGAAGTGGCCGGTATAGGTCGGAATGAAGCACTGATCTCCGGCGACGCCGATCGGGTCGATCACCGCCATCCCGACCGGGAAGGTCCATTCGGTGGTTCCCAGTTCATCATTGACGGCAAAGACGTAGCCGCTGCGCGCGCCCATCAGGATCAGCCCTCCCCTCGCTTCGCCCCCTCGGGCGGCGTTGACGTCGGTGTTGTCTTTCTGAATGAAAGTCGGACGGGCGTTGATGTCGTTGCCGAAATCGAGGTCGACCTCTTTGTAGTGGTTCAGGTCGATATACATCGACTGCGGCGCCAGCGAGATGCTGTAAAGAAGCTTGAGCGCATTTTGCGACTTTTTCATGTCGAGCCCGCCGATCATCAGCGAGCCGCTGGTGGTGACCCACGAGAAGTAGTCATGATCGGAATCCTGAGTGCAGAGGAACGGCTGAACGAGAGGTTCGCCGAGCGCGGGACAGACCTGCACGTCTTTGTCGTCGAACGGAATAAGACCTTTCTTTTCGACCCGTTTGTCGGTCGCGATCAGTTCAATCGCCTTTCGAATCTTCTGGGCGCGTTCCTGCAGAGTCGCGGCGTCCTGATCCTCCTCCTGCTGGACAGACTCGAGCGCCGCGTCCAGCGGATCCTTATAGACGTCGTACCGGCGGAGCGGATAGGCGAAGATCTTTCCGGTCAGGATCGGGACGTAGATGTAGCGCTCACTCACCTGAGGTCCGCCGCCGGCGGGACCGGAAATGTCGAATTCCAGAAGCTTTTTGCCGTCGAATCGGTCGAAGACGTGTACCGTCGAGCCGTGCAGGACGACCGCGGCGTAACTGTTCGCCGCGGGGGGAAGGGAGTAGAAGCGTTCCGACCCGACACGGCGGCTCCAGAGGGTATTTCCCGTTTTGGTGTCGATGACATGGAGCCATCCGTTATCGGACGTGATAAAAAGCGTATCGTCGAGAAGGGAAATCTGGGTGATCCGGTCGTGGCTGGGGTTCATCGCGACCTGGTTGAACCAGGGACGGGTCAGGCCCGCCGCCGTCGCTTCGGTTTCGGAGATGAGGCGCGAGCGAACCGCCCCGGCTCCCCATGCGGGGAAGGGGGGCGACAGAGAGAGAACGAGCGCGAAGAGCGCCGGAAAGACCGCCGCGAAAAGAGTTCTGCCGTGCTGCCGCCGATCATGCAAGCTCATTTCCCTTACCCTTTTTTCGTCTTTCTGAGGTCAATACGACTGCCGAATCCGTTTGAGATTCCACTCGAGCTTTTCGGCGGGGGTCATCTTACTGAAATCGGGATTTGTGTAGCCGGTTTTTTTGTCGGCGGCGCCTTCGGACGGGGAAGAGGGCTTGACCACGGTCGACTTGGCCTGCGGTTTGGCGTTGTAGCTGTCGCTGGTCGCCATCGACTTCATGTCGTCTTCGAGGGAGCGCTGCGGGCGGATGTTCAGTTTCTGGAGGTCGCCGTGATACGCTTTGACCGCCTCTTCCGGACCGATCTGACCGTCGGCGATCGCCCGCAGATAGGTGATAAAGGTGAGCTGGTGTTCGGCGTTGTTGATCTTTCGGCCGTAGAGCGCGACGCGCGCGCCGTATTTTTTAGCGTCGTGGAGCATCTTAAACGCGTCGTAGGTCGTTCCCGCCGAGCCCCCCAGGATTCCGACGACCAGCTCGCTGTCGTAGCGGACAAGCTCTTCCATTGCCTTCGGTCCGTAGTAGGGGATCTTGAGGAAGATCGGCCGTCCCGCGCCGGTTACCCCCGCCAGGGCGCGGACGATATGGTTGTTGACGAATCGGGGGATATCTTCGGGGCAGTTCGGCCCGCAGGCGTTCGGACTGAAGACTTCCAGAAAATGACGAAAGCCTTTCTTTTCGGCTTCGAGACGGAACTCGTTATAGGCCAGGAGCGATTTGAAATCGGCGTCGAGGTCGTTGTTGAACGTTATCGAGTAGAGCCCCAGATCGGCGCCCCGGCCGGCGGCGCGTTCCTCGGGGGTACATTCGGCTTTTCCGCAGAGGGCGTGGTCGATCGTCGCGGTTCGGAAGGGGCGGGAGGGGAGCGTCCCGTAGATCGCGCCGGTTCCGGCCAGCCAGATATCGGTCGCGTCGTTGGCGCGGATGGCCGGTGTGATCGGCGAGTTGACAAAGAGCCCTTCGCGCAGGGCGAGAACCTCGTTGGTCGAGGCGCTCATCAGCATGATGTCGATCAGTCCCTGGGCGATGATCTCGCGGCACTGCTGCCGGAGTTGGTCGAGCGTCTTGAACTTCGCCTCGCCGCCGTACTGCTCGGGGCTTCTTCCCGGGGCGGCCAGCCCGTAGGCCATATCGGGGTCTTTGGCGTCGGCGAGGATAAAGTCGTTGCAGCTCCGATCCTGCAGAATCCGCGCCAGTTTGACATCAAGAGTTTTTTGCATCGGTCTGATTCGTTTTTTTAGGGAAGGAAGTTTGTTTGGAGATTCAAAAACACCCAAGACCCGCTTTTCGCCGTCGGCGGGGAGAGCGGAGCTTCCCCCTCGGCGATCTGTGCCGTCAGGGGAGAATACCCCGTTTCATTATCGCGCCGCGCGCCGCGCGCCTTGAACTAAACTCCGCAGAGTCTCTTATCTGTTATAGTATACCCTTTTTAACTGATACGTCCAGATTTTCCTATTTTGAAAAGGGGAAGACTCGCCTTCCCGACGCCGAAAAGGGGGGATTTCGGACTGGAATTTTTTCATATAATGGGGTAGAATAAGCGCCGGTGGCGTATCATTCCTATCGCCCCTTGATAGCTATGCAGAGTCAGTATTTTCGGAAAGAAGTGAAAACCTCGGACGAGACCGCGCCTCGCCGCGTCGCGGTTCTCGGCGCGACGGGGAGTATCGGCGGGAGCGCGCTGGACGTGATCGCCGCCTCTGGCGGACGACTGACCGCCGCCGTGCTGACCGCGCATCGGCAGACGGCGAAACTCGCCGAGCTGACGCGCCGCTTTCACCCCGAAATACTGGTGGTGACCGACCCGGCGGCCGACCGCGCCCCCCTGGCCGAATTGGAACGGACGACGCGGATTCTCTACGGACCGGACGGACTCGACGAGGCGGTTTCCGCCCCCGAAATCGACGTCGTCCTGGCGGCGATTGTCGGCGGAGCGGGTCTGCGCGGTTCATGGCGCGCTCTGGAGACGGGGAAGACGCTCGCCCTGGCGAATAAAGAATCGCTTGTTCTGGCCGGCTCGCTTCTGTTCGATCTGGCGCGGAAAACCGGCGGGCGGATCCTTCCGGTCGACAGCGAACACAGCGCGATCTGGCAGGCGCTGGCCTCGTGCCGACCCGCCGTCTCGCCTTACGGCGCGTCCGTCGGGTCGGGCGAATCGGCGGGGAAGGACCTCGTCCGCCGCCTGATCCTGACCGCCAGCGGAGGACCGTTCCGTAACAAGTCGCTCGACGAACTCGAGCGCGTTACCGTCGCCGAGGCGCTGGCGCACCCGACCTGGAAGATGGGGAAGAAGATCACGATCGACTCGGCGACGATGATGAACAAGGCGTTTGAAATCATCGAGGCGCGCTGGCTCTTCGACCTCCCTCCCGAAAAGATCGACGTAATGATTCATCCGCAGTCGATCATTCATTCGATGGTCGAGTTCATCGACGGGGCGGTTCTTGCACAGATGGGAACTCCCGATATGCGTCTGCCGATCCAGCTGGCCCTTTTCGGGATGGAGCGCCGCCGATGTCCCTCGCCGTCCCTCGATTGGAGTCTGGCGCGCAGTCTCGAACTTTTCCCCCCCGACGAAGAACGTTTTCCGGCAATCTCTCTCGGGCGGCGGGTCGCCCGAGACGGCGGGTCGGCCGGCGCGGTGGTCAACGCGGCCAATGAGGTCGCCGTCGCCGCGTTTCTGGCGGGGAAAATCCCGTTTCACAAAATCACCGGGATCTGTCAATCGATCCTGGACCATCATCAATTCGAACAGGAGCCGAGCCTCGAGCGACTTTTTGAACTCGACCGTCAGGCTCGTACGGAGACAGAAACATGGATTTCGGATTAACCCTCTGGGCCGCCGCGGGCGACGCGGGTCTGCATCATATTCTTCTGGTGATCTGGCGGATCGTTCTGGTTCTGATCGGGGTGAACGCGCTGATCATCGTGCACGAGTTCGGGCATTTCATCGTCGCACGGATGTGCGGGGTCCGGTGCGAAAAGTTTTATATCTGGTTCGACGCGTATGACTTCCGCTTCTTCCGGTTCAAGATCGGTCAGACCGAATACGGGCTCGGCTGGGTGCCGCTGGGGGGATATGTCAAGATGCTCGGGCAGGAAGACAATCCCAGCGGAATCAAAAACGAGATCGAACGCGCCAGACTCGAAGCCGAGACGGCCGAGGGAGCCGACGCCGAAAAGGCGCGCCAGCGTCTGGCCGAGCAGGAGAAGTACCAGGAAGAGGTTTACGCTCCCGACAGCTATCTTTCGAAGAACGTCTTCCAGAGGATGGCGATCATTTCGGCGGGGGTGATCATGAATATCCTCTTCGCGGTCCTCTGCGCCGCGTGGGCCTATTCGATCGGATTCCCCGAACCGACCAGCCGGATCGGTCAGGTCTTTCCCGATTCCCCGGCCTGGAAGACCGGCCTCCTGCCGGGGGATCTGATCACCGCCATCGACGGAAAACCGTGCTATCTCTTTTCTGATATCCGCCTGGCGATGCTCGACCGGAAAGAGGTGACCCTCACGATCGAGCGGAGTCTCAGCGGCGGGGCCGAGACGATCGAAAAGCGGATTACCCCGACGATGTCGAAGAACCAGCTGACCCCGACGATCGGAGTCTATCCCTCCCCGTCGCTTTTGATCGCCGAGGGGGGGGCGGCGCCGCTCCTTCTCGATTCCGCCGAACGTGAGAAGGCCGCCGCGCTGACCGAAAAAATTCTTCCCGGCGCGCGTCTTTCGGCGATCGGCGGCGAGCCGGTCGATACCCCCGCCGACTACCAGCGTCTGGCACGCAAAACGGTCGCCTCGTCCGCCGTTTATGAATTTACCCTCCCCGCAGGGAAATCGTCCGACGGGAGCGAAAAGGTGTCGGTCGAACTTCCCCCGAAATCGTTTGCCGAGACGGGAATCCGTTTCGCCATGGGGGGGGTCACCGCGGTTGCCGAGGGTTCCCCCGCCGCGGCCGCCGGTTTGCGCGACGCCGATGTTGACGAGTCGGGGACGGTCGTCGAAAACGGCGACGTGATACTGGCGGTGAACAACGAGCCGGTTCTCGACCCGATCCTCTTTCCCTATCAGATTCATCGCCTGGCGGTTAAAGGGGGGGGAAGCGCCGATATCGTCCTGACCGTTCGGCGGAACGGGGGCGACGTCGATCTGCCGATGACGATCACCGCCTCGGACGGCTATACAGATCTTGTCTCGTTTAACGGACGGATGGCGTCCGAAGAACTCGGCATCTCGTACATGGTTCGTCCTTTCGTGACGGGAACCGATTCCTCGGTTCGGTTCGACGGGGCGGCAAGCCCGATCGGACTGAGAATCGCCTCGGTCGAGGTCGGTCTTCCTGCGCCGGGGAAGGGTGATCCCGCCCGACCGATCTACGAGTCGCTTTTGAAACTCGGCAAACCTCTTCCGTCGGGCGGGTTCCTCTATGAGATCCCCGACAAACCCGAAGAGGCCAACACGCGGGTTCTCGACTTCTTTACCGACTACGTCAACTACCTGCCGACCGGCACCCCGCTGGTGATACACACGGGAATCGGTCCCGATCCGAAGACAACCCTCGAAACGACGGTGACCCGGCCGGGGAACGCTTTCCTGATCGACCGCGATCTGAACTTCGAAGTGAGCGAGACGCGTATTGCACGTGCCGAGACGTTTGGTGCGGCGCTTGCCAGCGGATGGGCGAAGACGGTCGACTCGATGGGGGCGATCTACCGGCAGCTGATCAATATCGGCCGGAATGTTTCGGCCAAGGCGTTCGGCGGCCCGGTGATGATCGTCGATATCGCCTACAAGGCGACCGGCTCGCATGACGGAACGTTCCTTCTTTTCCTCTGCCTGATCAGCGCCAACCTGGCGGTGGTCAACATTCTGCCGATTCCGGTTCTGGACGGCGGGCATCTCCTCTTTTTGATTTACGAGCTGATCTTCCGCAAACGGCCGAACGAAGCGGTGCAGATCACGCTTAGCTACATCGGACTTTTTATCATCCTGGGGCTGATGGTCTGGGTGATCTTCCTCGATATCGCCCGCGTCGTCGGCTGGATGTGACCGAATGCCGCACGGGACGGGACGCCGGGAGGCGTTCTTCCCGTGAAAGCGGGAAAAATGACGCACGGGGTTCGGAAACGAGCCTTATTGAAATGAACCGTCTCGTTTGTCAGACTTCCGGTAATTGGCCGGAAGAGGGCGCGTTCGGTTTTGCGGAAAGTTTTCCGAAGGCGCTCTGTCGGTTCGGGGGTCTTTTGTCAAGGGATACGTAAGATGGTCGCACGGCGGTTCGTCGCTTTCCTTTTGCTGTTTGCCGTTTCGCAGTTCCCGCTGGTTCTTGCTTCGGTGATCCACGAGTGGGAGACGATTTCGATTTTTACCTCGATTGATGACAAACGGCTCTCCGAGCCGGTTCGGGTCGAAACTCCCACAGTCAAGCGTCGTGCGATCGCGCTGGGGAAGAGAGCGGGGGACGTTAAGAAGCTGTCTTACGGCGGAATCAAGTACACGTTCCGCTGGTGCCCCCCCGGGGAATTCACGATGGGAAGTCCCGAAACGGAAAGAGGTCGGAACGGGGACGAGGCCTCTCACTCGGTCAGGCTGACGCGCGGGTTCTGGCTTCTCGATTCGGAAGTGACTCAGGCGATGTGGAAAAGCGTGATGGAGCCGGGGATCTACGAGAGTGATAAGAAAAACGCCAAGAGAACCGCGAAGCTTTATCGTGTCTGCCCGATGGGGTATATTGGCCTCGACGACGCGCGTCGGTTCTGCGAAATCTTCGGTGACGAGACGGGATGCGCGGTCGCTCTCCCGACCGAGGCGCAGTGGGAATACGCCTGCCGCGCCGGCACAATCGGCCCGTTTGCCGGGACGGGCGTTCCGGCCGAGATGGGGTGGTCGGCCGAACGAACAGAAAATGAAGACGGGGTGAATCCGATCGGCGTACACCGGGTTAAAACCCGAAAGCCGAACGCGTGGGGAATTTATGATATGCACGGGAATCTCAGCGAATGGGTCGCCGACCGTTACGGGGAATATGACCGCCGTTCCCAGATCGATCCGAAAGGCCCGAGCGAGGGGGAGAAGGGAGTCTGCCGAGGGGGAAGCGTGCTGTGCGAGCCGAACCAGTGCCGTTCGGCGAGCCGTATTTCCCGCGCCGACGGCGACTTTCGCGACGATACCGGATTCCGGATTGTTCTTCTCCCCGACCCGCCCGAAGGGGAAGAATTCGATCTTCCCGGACCGCCGAAAGGGGAGGCGCCGGGAGGGGCGGCGTCCGGGGTCTCCGGCGATTCCGACGCATCGGAACCTTCCGATCCGGTCGGCGAACTCATCTTCAAAACAGAGGCCCCGTAACGGAGTCGGTCTCCGTTTTATCGATCCCGCGCCGCGCGTTTGTTCTCTCCCGAGCGGCGCTTTTTTTGTCAGCGGGAATCCCCCTATTGGGTTCCCGCGCGCAGAAAAAATTTTTCCCTTTTTTCAATTTTTTTGAGGAACTATTCTTTTCGTTTCGTATTAAACAGAGCGGACGGACGAAGGGAACGAAAGGTTTCCGAGCCGTCCGAAGGGGCATAAAAGAGTCTGCCGCGCAAGCGGTCAACAATGTCAGGAAATGAAGGGGTAAAACAATGCGGAACATCACACTTGGTATTTTGACTTTCGCCGCGCTTTGCCTCACCGAGTGGGCTTATGCGCAGCCGCCCGGCGGCGGCCGGTATCACCACGACGCTCCGGTGATGAGAGGTCAGGCTCTCCCGCCGCCGATGCATGAGGCGCCCGGCGCCCCTCACCACGGTTTCGGGCACGACCCGGGGCGTCATCACGCGCCTCCGCCTCCGCCGCCGAGACATCATGCGCCTCCGCCGCCGCCGAGACATCATGCGCCTCCGCCGCCTCGGCACACATCGTTCCTTCAGGTCGTTCTTCCGTTTCTCTCCTTCGGACTGTACGACTAGCTGTCTCGGGGAAGGGGAGGCCCCGACGGGCTTTATCGAAAAGGGTCGCAAACTATATTCATCATCTCTCCGAACGCAAGGCGCAGGTTCGTCTCTCCGGAACCCGCGCCTTCTTTTTTTCAGCGCAATTGTCAGCCGCGTCGGGCGGGATAAAATAATGCGGCGGGGAGATTGTTGTGTTTCCCGTTTTCAGAAAAGAACCTCGGAAAGAAAATCGTCCCCCCGCCGTTCTGTCAGGCGGAAAGCGGCGCCGCGCGGGTCGTGGGCGGGGAAGATCGGCGCCGACTCACCGAGGGCGCGCGCCAGGATTTCCGGCTTGACCCGGCGGCCGGCCATCTGGTCGATGTCGCATGCCGTGCTCCAAAGCTGTTTGGTGTGCCAGCCGGTCGGCGCCAGTTCGCCGACGATATAGACCGGTCCGGTCTCGGCGGCCAGACGAAAGACCGCGTGTCCGCGCGTGTGTCCGCCGGTCACATAGGCGGTCAGGCCGGGAAGGATCTCCTCTCCGTTTTCAAAGGCGCGGCTGAGATTCCGCTCGGCGAGGGGGAGGAGGTTTTCCTGCGGGTACGCGCCGCGCAGGGCCGGTTCGGGATCGAGCGCGTCGCTCCATTCGACCTCCGACGCCCAGCAGAGCGCGTTGGGGAACGCGGGCACGGGCGCGCCGTTTTCTTCGGTCAAAGTCGCTCCCCCGGCGTGGTCGAAATGGAGATGGGTCATGACGACGTGGGTGACCTGTTCGGGCCGAACGCCGACTTGGGCCAACGAGGCGAAGATCGGGTTCCCCTCTTCGAGGGCATAGCCGCGCAGATGTTTCGGGCGTTCCTTTCCGCCGTAACCGGTATCGAAAAGAACAACGTCGTCTTTGCGGCGCGCCAGCAGAACACGGCAGGGGACGCGTACCAGGTTCTCGCCGTCGGGGGGGAGAACGTTCCGCCAGATTTTTTTCGGCACGATCCCGAAGAACGTCCCGCCGTCGATTGAAAACCATCCTCCCGACAGGGGGGTGATCCGCCACGCGCTCTTTTTCACTTGTCGATCTTCCCTTCTGCCGGAACTGTTTTCGATCTCGGGAGGAAGAAGTTCCCGAGCCGTCCCGCCAGGAGGGCGGGGAAGAGGATCAAGTCGCCGTAAAGGGCGATAAAGAGGAGAATCGCGATCACCCAGGCGAACCGTGCCACCGGAAGGAACTCGCTCAGGGAGAAGACGAGCATTCCGCCGCCGCAGATGAGCGTCGCCTGAACCATCGCTGTGGCGCACTGGCGGAACGCGTAGGCGACCGCTTCGGCGCGGGAGAGCCCGTCGGCCGCCGCGCGGCGGAACCAGGTGACGAAATGAATCGTTCCGTCGACCGAAATACCGAGCGCCACACAGGCGGTCATCATCGTCCCCATGTCGATCGGCAGATTCATTCCCGCCATCGCGCCGAAGACGACGACGCTCGGGAAGATGTTCGGGATCATCGCCACCGCTCCCGCCCGCACGCCGCGGAGGAGAAAGACCAGCGCGATCAGGATCATGAAGAACGCGGAGATGTAACTTTCGGTCAGATCGTTTAGAAGCTGCCGCTGCGCCTTATGCACCACGGGAACCCCGCCGGTGATCAGGGGGGTGACTCCGGCCAGACCGAGGGCGGGCGCGGTCCCGGCGATCGTCTTTTCGGCCGCGCCGCGGAGTTTTTCGAGAAGGGGACCGTACGCCAGTCGCGCCTTGGCCGGAACGCGGAGACTGACGCGCCACCGCTCGGCGGGGGGCAGGCTGAGCGCCTCATCGATCGAAAGGCGCCGGTCGTCGAAAAGAGACCCCTCACGGAGCAGATCGAGTCGGCTGGCGACGACCTGGTTAAAGGCGCGGCGCGCCCCGGCGGCGCGGACGCCGCTCGACGAGGCGTCGGGCAGATCGGGGAGGAAGGTGAGCGCCGAAAGGGTCGAATCGACCTCGTCGAAATCGCGGAGGGTCCATTCGACCTCGTCAACCAGACGGAGAGCCTGCAGAGGTTCGGCGCCGGGGTTCTGTTCGGTCGGAATATTCAGGACGACTTCCAGCGGAATCAGCCCGCCAATCCGATCTTCCAAATAGTCATAGTCGAGTAATACGGGCGCGTCTTTCGGGAACATCCCGTGGAAGGTGACGATCGTCTCGATCCGGGGAAGGAAATACGCGAAGAGCGCCAGAAGAACGAGATTCAGAATCGTGACCGGCCGATGCCAGCGAACGACCCCCGCCGCGAAACGGTTCCAGAACGCCTCTTTTCGCCGCCGTTTTTCTTCGGTTTCGGCGTCCCGCCGGAGCCATTTTTTGATCGGGAACTCCTCGAGGAAGAGGGCCGAGAAGAAGACAAAAAAGTTCGTCCCGATCAGCATCGCGTTACTGGCGAACAGACCGAAATTTCTGATCGGGATCACCTGACTGACCGCCAGGGAGATGAGTCCCAGAACCGTGGTCAGACAGGCCAGCGCGCAGGGGAGAACCGCTTTGCGGACCGCGCCGCGAACCGCGCCGTCCTGACCGTGCGACTGCATATCGTCGCGGTAGTAGTTCAAAAGATGGAGCGTACCGGAGATTGTCAGAACGTACATCAGCGACGCGCTCAGGAGGGAGATCGAGTCGGTGTTCGCCCCGGCGTAATAGATGAGCGCCGCGCTCAGCTCCTCATTGAAAATGGCGACCATGAAAATGAGGAAGACCGCCCGAGCCGATCGGAGGAGAAAATAGAGGATCAGGATACAAACCCCCAGAAAGAGGGGCATCAGGCGTGTCTGGGAATGTTTCGTTGTCTCGTCGATGACGACACTGTCGAGACTCGCCCCGGCGATATGGATTTTGTCGGGAGAAAGTTCGGTTACTTCACCGACCGCGCGGCGCAGGGCGTTGATCGCGCCGTGGTTGTCGCGAAACCCGGCATCGGACATGAAGGCGATAAGACACCCCTGGGTGAAATCTTTCGAGATGATCCACCCCCGCATCCGCTCCTCGGCTTCGTCGAGCGGCAAATCGAGGGGTGACGAGGTCAGCCGGTCGAGAACCTGGCCGGTCGTCATGACCTTCCGGTAATAGGGAGGGGGGGCTTCCGCGCCGGACGGGGCGCTTCGGTCGGTTCCCAACAGTCGGGACGCGACCTCTTCGAGCCGGGGGTCTTCGGGAGTACACCCTTCCCAGCTGACCATCAGCAGTTCGCCGTCCTGGAAGTGGGCGAGGAACCAGTCGAATTCACGGGTTTCCTGAAATCCGGAAGGGAGCCAGTCGATCACGCGGTTCTTCATATCGGCGCGCCCCAGGAAGGAGCCGCGGACGATGAAGACGAAAGCGGCGGCCGTCAGCAGAAAAAAGAGCCAGCGGATCGGAGATGATGAAATTTCCTTATTTTTCATTTCAGACCTTATCGGCGAGTCGGGGAACCGAGGCGGCGGAGATCGGAGGGGGGAACGTCGTGTTCTTCCCGTGTTTTTTTCGCCGGTTCCTTGATTCCTTTCTTTTGGTTTTGTGAAGGTTGGAGGGGACGGGTTATTCCGGCCAGAGCCGGACCGACTGTCGGTAGAGTTCGGGAGTCCCCAGATCGAACGATTCCCCGTCAGTAACAAACCCCAGTAGCTCACCTCGGCGAGCCAGGGCGTCGAGCGCGCCGGAAAGATCGACTTCGCCGCGCCTTTTTGACGTGATCGATTTTTCGAGTTCGGCGTAGAGTGCCGGCGTCAGGATATACTGGCCGAAGAGGGCGTAGCAGGAGCGGCTCCCATCGCGGCGGCGAACCGACATCGAGCGGCGAGCTTTTGCCGCGCCCGGCTTTTCGGCGACAGTGTTAATCCTCATCAGACGCTCGGCAGGATCGATCCAATCCCCCCGAACCATCCCGCAGAGTTCTCCCTTTTCGGCGGGGGCGGCCTGGACGGCGACCAACGGTTTTCCCGTCCGGCGAAAAGCGTCGATCAGCTGGGCGGCGCAGGGAATCGTGCCGCCGGAGCGATAGAGGGTATCCCCCAGCATGAGGAGAACCGGCTGACTGCCGGCGAACGAACGGGTCCGAAAGACGGCGTCGCCGAACCCGCGCGGGTCAGGCTGATAGGCAAATGTAACACGCCGGGCGATCTTCTTGATCGCCGCCGCAACGCGGAGCGCCGCGCCGGTAAGCTTTTTCCGCAGAGTCGGTTCGGGGGGAGCGAAAAGGCGGTCGTACGCCGTGCGATCCTCTTCCCTTGCCAGAACCAGGCAGATTTCGTCGATCCCGCTTTCGACGAGTTCTTCGAGGAGAACCAGAACGGCGGGTTTCGCCAGACCGTTGCGGTCGACGACCGGAAAGAACTCTTTCCGAACCGCCCGAGAGGCGGGATAGAGACGCGACGCGAGACCGGCAACGGGGATGATCGCTTTCCGAATTGTCCGAGTACTCTTCGCTACTCTACGCGAAACAACGGAATGGTCTGCACTTGAGTCCGCCAACGAGCGGACGCCGATCGGTCCCACCGGCAGAATCAATTCATACGGCCGGGTGCCGAGATCTTTCAGACGTCGGACAAGCTGACACTGACATTCGGCGTTTCGGGCGACCAGCTGTACCGAGCCGTCCCCGTGCGAACCGACCCCCTTCCCCCCCCACGACAGGCGGCGGACGATCGGATCGGCCAAAACGGCGTGCAGGCGGGGAGAGCGAAGTTCGTCGGGAGAATGGGGAGCGACCTTCCGATCGAAGATCTTTTGCGCCCGCGTCATCAGTGCGCCGAGACTTTTGGCATCTCCGGCGCGGAGGAGCTCAACGGCGCGATCGGTGATTTGCAGGTTATCGGCCCCGAGCGCCCGATGGAGCGCGCGGTCAGCCGCCGTCGCGCCGAACGGATAGGCGCGGGAAAGATCGGAAAGGATTCGGACGGTATTCTTCCCCGCGCAGAGATCGGCGAAGACCAGACGAATTTCGCCGCCGACCGGGATCGGCTCGGCGGCAACGTCGTTCCCGTCGAAATTCATCAGAACAGGCCGAACACCGAACGCACACGCCTGATCGAGCCGCCCGCAGCGTGAGCGGGTGCGCTCCTCGCCGCGAAACGCCGCTTCCATTTCGTCGGCGGTAGAAAGCCCCAGTCGGTAGAGAAGGTTAAACGCCCGAACAACCGTTACACAGATCGCCGCGCTCGACGAGAGTCCCTTTTTCAGAGGAAGGGGCATATCGGTCAGATGGAGATGAACCCCTCCGACCGGATAATGCTCGAGCATATACGACGCGGAACCGGCACAGTGGGCAAAAAACGAATCGCTTCGAGCGACCTCTTCGAGCCGCCTCGCCTCGAAAGGAATATTGAAATCGGTCCAGAAATCGGCCAGCTGCGGTGCGGCGGACGTTACCCGGAACCGCCGGTCGCAGGCCGCGAGGGACGCGATCCCCTGTTCGATCCCGGTCACGATTGCCCGACCCGGTGCGATGTCGGCGTTCATCAGCCGATGGATTGCGGCCCAATCGCTATGTTCCCCGAAAAGACAGAGTCGTCCGGGAACAAAGAGGGAGACGGTTTCTTTCGACCCGGTCAATCGGATACCTTTCATCGGTTTTTGTGATGTGTTCGATACGGCGCCCCCCCGCAGATTGCCGGGCATCGTGCCGTCATTTTTATTGTAGCCGGAAAAGAGGTTTTTTCCACCGCTATCGGAGCGGTTTCGGCGTTTTTTCCGCCATCCTAACGAATCTTTTTTCACCGCGCCGAAAAATGGAAAAACGGCGCAAAAGAGGGTGCGGGCTTGCTTTTCATTTTTCGGCGGATAAAATGGGGGCGTTGAGTGAATTTTATTCCGTATCACTGAAAAAGATCATCTTGAAAGGATTTTCCATGAAAACGTTTCTTTATTCCCTCCTGGCGGTTCTGGCATTGACTGCGGCGGTCGGCGCGCAGACGAAAGAGCGCGGTTCTTTTATCATTCCCCCCGCCATTGAGAACATGTCGCTCGAATCGATGTTCGGCGCGAACCTCGAAAACGGCGAATTTAACGGAGGAGACTGGGTCGTCGGCACCGACGGCGTGATCACCTCGCCCGGAGATGGCGAGATCTGGACGAAGGAGAAGTACGGCTCGTTCATCTGCACGTTTGAATTCGACGCGGAGGATAAAGCCGACGCCGGCTTTTTGATTCACGCCGCCGATAAGAAAAAATGGTTCCCCTGTACCGTCGAGGTCCAGCTTCTGGGGGACGGCTACCGTCTTCAAGACGAAAAGGGAAAACCGACGATCGCGATCGAGCCGAACTACCACACCTGCGGCGCGTTCTACGGCTATCAGGCCGCTTCGCAGAACGTGACTAAACCGAAGGGGAAATGGAACAAGATGACCGTTGTCGCGCTCGGTACGCGCCTGATGGTCGAACTGAACGGGGTGATGATCAATATGATCGACACCGCCGAGTGGACCGACAACGTCTACAGTCCGCTCGGGACCGAAATTGAAGAGCAATTCCGCGGCAAGTCGCTCGCCGAGCAGGAACCGTACGGGTATATCGGATTCCGGGGGAAACAGGGCGACTTGACCATCCGGTATCGGAACATCAAGTTCGCTCCGATCGCCGAACCGGTCATTCCGGGCGCTGCCAACGTCCCCTGGGAACCCCTCTTCGGCGAGAAGCTCGAAAACGCCGAGTATGACCCGGACGTCTGGTCGGTCGACGCCGACGGTGTCATACACGCCACGAAAGACGACACGATCTGGGCGAAAGGGGAGTTCGGAGACGCCATCATTAAATTCGAGTTCATGACGACCAAAAACGCCAACAGCGGCGTGATCATTCAGTGTACCGACAAGGCGAACTGGATCCCGAACGCCCTTGAAGTGCAGATCCTCGACTCATTCGAACATGGGAACGGAATGGATCAGTGCGGCGCGGTCTACGGCCGATGCCCGACGGCGATCAACGTCTGCAAAGCGCCGGGCCAGTGGAACGAGATGACGATCGCCACCGTCGGCTCGGTGATCGACGTCTACATGAACGGTACGCTGATCACCCATATGAACAAGAGCAAATGGACCGACGCGGCGGCGAATCCGGACGGAAGCGAAGTCTTCTCGTGGCTGGTCAATAAAGCGCCGAGCAAGACCCCGAATTCCGGTTTCATCGGGTTCCAGGGGCTTCACGAGGGGCATCCGGTCGTCTTCCGCAACGCGAAGGTCAAGCGTCTGAGTGCGGCGAAATAGTTGTTACGGCAGCGGGCGCACTTTCGAGCGCCCGCCCTTACGTTTTTTTCGAACGGGGGTATACTGTTTCCGAATCCGCCGAAAGGCGCAAGGGTCTGTAGCTCAGCCGGTTAGAGCGGGGGACTCATAATCCCTGTGTCCGGGGTTCGAATCCCTGCAGACCTACTCGACGGGCGGTTTTCGGCGGAATGAACGCCGAAAGCCGCCCGTTCTGTTTTCCCCCCGGCACGAAAGCTCCGAAGAGAGAGCGGGATCGGCCGATCAGGCTTTTTTCGCGGAATTTACGGTTTTGCCGATTCTCGGAATCCTCTTGTTTTTGCGGGTTATAACGTCAAAGTTTTCCCATTTTACGCGACCCGAACCGGAATAACGGGAACAACGGAAAAAACTCCGAAAATCGGTCGTTTCAGTAAAATCCTCATGACCCGATTTCCGATGTTAGCGTCGGAGAGATTCCGGCACGGAAGCCGGAACGGAAAAGAGAGCTTATTCCGAGACGTTGAAAGCAGACCGAGCGATCGGTTTTCCTCCTGCTTTTTCCTCGCAACGCCCGAAAAGCGTGTGTTTTGGTCTTGCGCGTTGCGCAAGGAAAGGAGCATGGATGTGTCTTTGAAGAAGAGAGTTTTTAAGAGTTCCATTACGCAGGCCGCGATTCTGAGCGGTCTTCTGACAGGCGCTCTTGCGGCTTCGGACGATCCGGTCTATGACCGGCTGATCGGAAACGAAACGGAGCCGATCACCACGGAACAGTCGCTTATTCCCAATCGGCAGCCCCAGTCTCTGGGAACCCCGCGCCGGAGCGACGAGGTGATCCGCCGGATTGAACGCGACCGGCTCGGCGAACTTCGCGATTACGGCCAGACGGAAGAGCAGGATCCCGCCGACGCTTTTTTTGACTCGATCGAGTGGGGTGTGGTTGTCGAGGGCGAACTCGTCTCGAACATGAACAAGGCGGATTCTTACAGGCGTGAAACCGACGCGGTCTATACCGCCGACTTCGGGTTCCTGATGCATCTCGGCGAGAAGGGGACTTTTTACGGTCTTCTGGAAGCCGGCTACGGCGGCGCGCTCGACTGGCGCATTCCGACGCTCGCGGTGTTCAACGATGAAGTTGAACCGGACAGAAACCTCAAATTCACCGAACTGTGGTATGAACACAAGTTCGGATGCAACGAAAGCTGGCGGTTCCGGATCGGCCATCTCGACCTGACGACCGACTTCGATACGAACAACTACGCCAACAGCGGTATCTCGCAGTTCAACTCGACCGGATTCGTTCACAATCTCACCCTGGGCTACGAATACGCCTGCCCGTCGTTCGGCGTGATGCTCTGGAAAAATGTCGGGGAAGCGCTTTCGGTCGGCGCCGCCTATCTGGCGGAAGACGGTTTCATCGATTATGACCAGGACGGCTTTCCGGACAAAGGGGACAGCTGGACCGACATCTTTCATCACGGGTTCGGCATTCTGGAAACCGACTTCCATCTCGACGCCGGCGGACATGCGGGGAACCTTCGCTTCTACGGCTGGGTCAGCCGGTCCGAATCGTATGCCTATACCGCCGAGGGGAAAAAGGGGACGAGCGCCGGATTCGGAACGAACTTCGACCAGGAGCTCTCGCACTATCTGGGTGTTTGGGGGCGTTTCGGCTACGGCGACGCCGAGTACAACTTTGTCACCAAGCATTACAGCGGCGGCGTGCAGTTTCAGCACTTCAACGCCTGCTGGCACCGCGACGTGATCGGCGTCGGCTACGGTATCGCCGAGCCGGGCGACGTGCTCGCTGATTTCGCCGAGGATCCGGGGAAAGAGCATTTCGTCGAGGCCTACTATCGCCATGTCTTCAACGACTTCGCGCACCTTTCGCCGTTCGCTCAATTTGTTAAGAACCCCCTGGGCGACAAAGAATCCGACAGCGCCTTTGTGCTTGGACTGCGGGGTGCTTTCGAGATCTGAGATTGCGGGAATGAGCAGCTGATTCGGGGCAGGGTCCAAAGTTCAGCCTTCCTCTTTGGACCTTGCCGGGCTTCGAATCGTTCCGCCTCTCCCGTCCGTCATCTCAGAGCGTCCTTTCTTTTTCGACTCCCCCGCGCACAGACCGCAAGTCCGCTTGGCGCGGTTTTTGTTTTTTCGGTGCGAAGCTCCCTTCTTTTCTTCCTTGTTTTCTCGGCGGAGTCTGTCTATCTTGTCGAATTGACCTGGATTAATATCGGGATAAAGAGTATAAAATCACGTCTTTCGGGAAGGATCTCGCCTTCTTTTGTTCCGGAAGAACCGCCTGCCCGCAGGCGGAACCGTTTGAGTGTCCCCTTGATGGAGAGTCCCGTGCCGATATTCCGTTCTTTCTTTAAAAAGCGTTCAGCTCAATCCCGCCGTCTGATTCTGGAATCGCTCGAAGACCGTCGGCTTCTGTCGGCGAACACGCCGGCCGCCGATGCGGGCGCGCTCTCCGGACCGACCGGAGCCGCGGCGAAAATTCGTGAGCAGATTGTCATTACCACCGAACCGATCACCGCCGGCGAATTGAGTGAACTTCCCGCCTCGATTGAAACCGTTGAAGCGGGAACGACAATTTACGTTTCGATCTGGGTCAAAAATACCGACGGCAGCGCGAACGGCATATCGTCGACCTATTGCGATCTGAAGTACACTACCGACCGCGTTACCGCGGGGACCTATACCCCCAGCCCGGTCTTCCCGCAGCTGGTCATGGCGAGCAGCTCCGCTGACGGGACCGTTTCCTTCTTCGGCGGATCCGCCTCTCTGGGGACTTTTTACGGTGTTGATTCATGGGCGCAGACAGGAACCTATTCTTTTACGGCCGACCAGGGCGCCACGGCCACCTTCTGGAACTGGACCCCGACGATCGACGGCCGGGAACAGCCGAGCGCCGGGACCGCGCGCCGCGGCGACGGCGTGATCTACACCGACGAGATCGATTTTTCGAGCGTTTCGATTTCGATTACCGGCGGAGGACTCGAGCCGATTACCGACGTGAACCTGACCGGCTGGAGCGGAGTCTACGACGGCGCGCCGCACACGGTGACGCTAAGCGACCCCTACGCGGCGACCGACACGATCCGTTACACCTATAACGGCGTCACATATACCGCGCCGCCGAGCTTTACCGAGGTTGGGACGTACACCGTCGGCGCGTCGGTCTCTCGCGCGGGCTATTCCGACTGGACGGGTAGCGCGACGGTCGTGATCGGCCGCGCACCGATTACCGACGTGAGCCTGACCGGCTGGAGCGGAGTCTACGACGGCGCGCCGCACACGGTGACGCTGAGCGACCCCTACGCGGCGACCGACACGATCCGCTACACCTATAACGGCGTCACATATACCGCGCCGCCGAGCTTTACCGAGGTCGGGACGTACACCGTCGGCGCGTCGGTCTCTCGCGCGGGCTATTCCGACTGGACAGGGAGCGCGACGGTCGTGATCGGCCGCGCACCGATTACCGACGTGAGCCTGGCCGGCTGGAGCGGAGTCTACGACGGCGCGCCGCACACGGTGACGCTGAGCGACCCCTACGCGGCGACCGACACGATCCGTTACACCTATAACGGCGTCACGTATACCGCGCCTCCGAGCTTTACCGAGGTTGGGACGTACACCGTCGGCGCGTCGGTCTCTCGCGCGGGCTATTCTGACTGGACAGGGAGCGCGACGGTTGTGATCGCCGAGTCCCGGTTCGCCGACCTGACGGTGACCGGGATGACGATGCGGAGTAAATATGATCCCTCGAAAGAGATGAGCGGCTACACGGCGGATCCCGAAGACTCGCTTCAGCTTGTCTTTACCGTCGCTAATCAAGGCGAGGCGGACGTCCGTCTGCCGTTCTACAACAGCACTGCCGTCTATGATGCGTCGGGACGTCTGGTGTTTCGGCGAACCTCGTCTTCAGCCGCGCCCTATGAGTCGCTCATTTACGGCGGATATTATGACGACGGCAGCCCCGCGCTGGCTGCGGGGGAGACGGCCGTACAGACGATCACCATTGGGAAGATGGCGGCCGGAACGTACACCGTTGTCTACTCTGTCGACAACCGGGACAAGGTGGCCGAGTCGGACAAGACGAACAATCTCCGCAGCTGGCAGTTTACCGTGGAAGACCCGCAGTATGCTCTGGCCGCCTCGAACCTGGTCCTGACCGAAAAGGATTCCGATGAGGAACTGGTCGAAATCGAGACGACCGAAGCGATTGCCGCGCACTGGAATCTGTCGAATACCGGCGAACGGGAGTTTACCGCGGGAAAATCGGCGATCACCTCGGCGGTCACCCTTGCCAGGCGCGCCGCCGACGGCACCTATTCCGATCTGATCTACGACGACTGCCGGTTCAGCCGGACAGAAGGACTCTCGGTCGGAGGGACCGCGCGGACGGGGATGACGCTCGGCCGACTGGCCGCCGGAGAGTACCGTCTGACCGTTACGGTCGACCCGCGGGGGGATTACGACGCCGACCTGTCCGACAACACCCTGGTCAGGTATTTTACCGTCAGCGCTCCCGCTCCCAAGCCCGCCGAGCTGCATGTCGGGGAGCTTTCGGTCTATACCACCGAATCGGCGTATATCAGCGGATATCCGATCCTGAAGGGGACTCTGACATTTACCAACACGGGAGCGTACGCCACCGGCCTGTCATCTCCCCACATCTACACCAGGGTGACTCTCTACGACATGACACGCGGTGTGACGGTCCGGACCCACAACGGATTCGAGTACTGCTATCTTGGGTCCCTTGCTGCGGGGGAGAGCGGAACGAACGTGATCACCTTCGGCGCCCTTCCGGCCGGCGAGTACCGGCTCGATGTTCTTGTCGATTCCCACGAGCGGGTGACGCAGACGACGCGCCTTTATAATGAAAAATCGTTCACCTTTACGGTCCCGCTGAGCGCCGCGGCCTTCTTCTTTGATCCTCTGGCCGGGACTTCGCCGGATGTCTTTGACGATTTCGAATTTTTGGAGACCCTCTGAGAGAGAAAAACGTCTGAAAAGTAATGGAATTCTCGCTTGACAGGGGGATTTCTATCATTCATAATTCTTCCGGCGGTTTTCCGGGGGCGAAGGGCGCGTGCAGCGCCCTTTTTTCATTTTGCCCCGGTCTTCTTTCCCTGGAAGGACAGCTTGCGATGAGACGAAAAACCGGTTTTACCCTGGTTGAACTCCTGGTGGTGATCGCGATCATCGGGATTCTGATCGGTCTGCTTCTGCCGGCGGTTCAGGCGGCGCGGGAGGCGGCCCGCCGGATGAAATGTTCGAATAACCTGAAACAGCTGGCGCTGGCGGTTCACAACTATGCCGACGCGCACGGCACGTTTCCCGCGGCGAACACCGCCTACGGCGGGTATTACGGTCCGCATGCCGAGGCTTACGGGGCGACCTGGAGCTGGCAGCAGGAAGGTGCCGACGGTAAAGTTCATTATGCGGGGAATGTCGGCTGCGTCAGCGGTCTGGTGATGCTGATGCCTTTTATGGAACAGCAGGCGATCTGGGATCAGTTTGTGGAGACGGCGGAAGTCATTGCGGAAAACCAGAAGAGCATTGATGTGAGATCGCGGTCCGGACTGATTACGTTTCCGTTCGGCGAAAGGGCGACCCGACGATCCGATGTGCCCGAGTTTCGCGGCTGTCCCACGCCCCATTGGGGGATGGGAGGGAAGACGATGACGATGCTCGGCTGTCCTTCCGACCCGCTCGGGGGAAAAGCTTCGCTTTACGCCGAGGGGAAAGTTCTGACCCCCTATTACGCGTCCGACGAAACAGAAGGTTCGGTGGCCCCGACCTGCTATGTCTTCTGCTACGGCGACGCGCTCGACCATATCGGCGCGCCCGCTACAAAGCATTTTTTAATCACTGACGAGTACAAGGCATTGAATAACGGCACCGCCCGCCGCGCGCCGTTCGGTTCCCACTACTGGCAGACTTTTTCCGGTATCAAAGACGGTCTTTCGAATACAGTGGCTTTTTCCGAAACGATTACCGGCGAGGCGCCCTACGCCCAACCGAGCGAACAGGCCCGGTTCGAAGCGGCGCGCAACTTAAAGCATACCCCGCAGGTCGTTCCTTCGGCTCTGATCCGGCCCGCCGATTGCCTGAACTACGTTGACCCGAACGACAGTTCGCTCGGAATCTACAAATACGGCTATGTTGGAGCCTACCGCGGCAGGATCTGGTTCGTCGGCTGCCCCGTCTTTTCGGGCTTTACGACGATTCTTCCTCCTAATTCCAAAGTCTTCTGCTCGGTTGACATTAAGCCCGCCGCGCCGATCGTCGGGGGGGCGCGGAGTTACCATCCCGGCGGGGTCAATGCGGTGATGCTCGACGGCGCGGTCCGCTTTGTGACGGACAACGTCGATACGGGTGATAACGGCAGCGATTCCGGGCTTGATCAGCCACCGCGCAACAGCGGCCGTTCCCCTTATGGTGTCTGGGGGGCGCTGGGGAGCGCCAACGGTGGGGAGTCCGCCGCCCTTTAAGCCGTAAAAGGGTGTTTCAAGGGGAAGCCGAGCGGGAAGAGCCCGGATCGTCGGCAACCGATTCAACGAAAGAGGGACGTATGTTTTGAGGACAAAACCGCGCGAAGACCGTACTCTTCTCAAGGTTCTTAACCGTTCAATCTGTAACGAAACGGCGGGTTGTCCGTATAATCCGGGAATCTCTGAAAAATTTTTTATTTTTCAGACAAGGTGGGTTGACCTTCTTGACCCGATATGTTAGAACGAGATAGGATCCGGGTTGTTTTTCCGGATATGATTCTTGGAAAAGAAAATTAATGTTCATTAATTTAGAAGGTTAAAGTTGGCGATGTCAAAACACGTGGTTTCCCTGTTTGTCCTTTTGTCTTGCCTCTGTTTCATCTCGGCCTGCCGGAAAACGGATTATCCCGATGGGTTTCCGAAGATCCGTCCCATTCAGATCAAAGTCGTTGAGAACGGAACTCCGATGGAAGGGGTTCAGGTCGTCGTCAGCTACAACGACCGCAATCTTGCCAAATGGCGCACTTCCGGGTTCTCCGGCGCCGACGGTGTGGTCAATCTTGCCACCCGCGGTTTCCCGGGAGCGCCGGAGGGGGATGCCGTCCTCCTTCTTGAAAAAAGGGATCCTCCGGTGAAACAGGACGCCGACGGCAAATACGTCGCCGGGAATACCGACAACCAGCTTGACGACCGTTATTCCGACCCGGAAGAAACCCCTTTCAAAGCCTCCATCCCGAAAAAGCAGAACGGTCCGATTGTTGTTGACCTGGGGACGGAAGCCGTTTCGGCTGAATGACGGGCCGCAACGCACCGGATATCGATACGGGGGAGTGTTTTTTCCCGTTTCATTTATTCATAGTTTTTACTTCGTTTTTGGAGAATTGTAAGATGTCGAAAGTCTCTGTAAAGAAGAGCGGCTTTACCCTGGTCGAACTTCTGGTGGTGATTGCCATCATCGGAATTCTGATCGGGCTTCTGCTGCCGGCGGTACAGGCGGCGCGGGAAGCGGCCCGCCGCATGAAATGCTCGAACAACTTGAAGCAGCTGGCGCTGGCGGTCCACAGCTACGCCGATGCCAACGATGCCTTCCCGGCGGCGAATACCGGCTACGGCGGGTACGGACCCGATACGTCATGGGGGCAGACCGGAATTGCCGGAAACGTGGGTATTGTCAGCGGTTTTGTGATGCTGATGCCCTACATGGAGCAGACGCAGATTTGGGATAAGTTCGTCGAGACGGCGACCCGCATCAAAGAGAACGGCACGGTTAACGCGCTCATTGTCATGCCGATGGGGGAACTGTCTCTCAGCGCGTATCCCGGCTGTGCCAACTGCCCCATCCCGCACTGGGGCGAGGGGGGGGCGGCCATGACGATGCTCGGCTGCCCGTCCGACCCGCTCGCGGGGAAACCGGTTCTCTGGGACGAAGGGCGTTCCATTCTCAGCTACTACGGAACCGAGGAAGAAGCTGCAACAGCTCCCACGTCGTACGCTTTCTGCTACGGCGACGCCTACGGCGACAATTTCGTCCAGGGGGCCGCCGGCACGAACAAGGCTTGGACAAGTCCCGCGACGCAGGACGGGAAGAACGGCGGAACCGCCCGCCGTGCGCCGTTCGGTTCGCACTACTGGCAGACTTTCTCTGGGATCAAAGACGGCACGTCGAACACGATCGCGTTCTGTGAGTTCATCTCCGGCGAGGCTCCCTACTCTCAGGCGAGTGCCGGAGCCCGAAACCTTAAAGTCACCCCCCAGATCATGGGGCAGACAGCAAAGCCTTCATCCTGTCTCAATCTGGTCGATTCGGACGATTCGACCATGGGAATCCTGGGCTATGGTCATCTCGGCCTCTACCGCGGCAAGATCTGGTTTGCCGGCACCCCGCTCTTCTCCGGGTTTACGACGATCCTTCCGCCGAACTCGAAGGTTTTCTGCTCGACGGTCTTTGCACCGGCTTCGTCGATCGTCGGCGGCGCGCGGAGCAACCATTCCGGCGGCGTGAACGCCTCGATGCTGGACGGTTCGGTCCGCTTCATCACCAACAACGTCGATACCGGCGACGGTGAGACGGACGGCGGGCTTGACGTGATGCCGCAGACAACCGGCCGTTCTCCCTACGGTGTCTGGGGCGCGCTGGGAACCGCTAACGGCGGCGAAAGCAAGTCGATCTGAATTCTTTCCGCGGCAGGCGCCTTTCCGGTTCCTGCCGCGTTTTTGTTTCGGTTCCTCCGCCGAAAGGTTCGTTCGGAACCGGGGCGTTCGGATGCGGAAGGCCTGATTGGTACGGAACGCGAACCCATCCTCGACGCGATGGTTTCAGTTCGCAAAATCGTAAAGACCTGAAGGTTTTTATAGAACGCGTTGTTTTTATCAAACAAACCCGGTATAACCCATTGTGCGGTTTTCCGGTTGTTTTGCGTGTATCGGCGTTCTTTTGCGCCGGCTGTTTCGGACAGAAAATGATCCGGCGTTTTCTCTTGGGAATTGGCACCGCCGGACATAAACATGATGATTCGTTTCCCGTTTTTGTTATTTTTATCGAAAGGAAAAACATATGAAAAAGATTCGCGAACGTTCACTCCGCATGGAAAGTCTTGAAGACCGCATGCTCCTGGCGGTGACCGCCGGGGGATTCGAAACAGCCGCCGCCGCTTATGCAGCGGCCGATCCGCTTCCGACGGACGCGACGCAGCTGGCGACGCCGACCGGTCTTGACGCGACCTGCGCCGCGAAAAACACGCTCAACGTGACGTGGAACGCCGTTTCCAATGCGTCGAGTTACACCGTCTACTACAAAGCGACGACCGCAACGGCGTGGCGCTCGTCCTCCCCGGCGACGAACTCGGTCACGCTCCGCGGTCTGGTGGCGTCGAACGCGTACAACATCAAGGTTGTGGCGGTCGGCGACGGGACGAACTACACCAACTCGGAAGAGTCGGCGACGATCACCCGTATTCCGTCGACCGGCGTCAGCACGGTGGTGACGAC
>JAGCAH010000157.1 GCA_017652805.1 Thermoguttaceae bacterium
AATCTCTACACCCATCCGAAGGTGCGTCCGCTCACCGAATTCGCGCTGAAGATGGAAGTCGCGCCGGACAGCTACGCCGCGTTCGCCGACTGCTCGCTCGCCGCGAAGCCGGACAAGGCGCTCCTGGCGCTTCTGAGCCGCCGGCTCGGACTCGGCCTGACCGAACTCGAACGCGGCCGGGCCTATCCGCAGGAGAAAGCGGACCTGCCGGTCAACGCGGCGGTCTACTTCTTCGGACCCCTCGAGGCGGGCGGCGAACTCACACCTCTGGTCACCCCCGCCGCCGAAACGCGCGACTATCTCGCCGAGCCGGTCAGCCGGTTCCCCGACGCCGGCGTGGTCATCTGCCGACCGGCGGAAAAGGGGGACGCGGCAATCGCCGCCGTCTTCAAGGGGGGGCATAACGGCGAGATGCACAACCACAACGACGTGGGAACCTTCTGCGTCCTGCGCGGCGGCGTCTGGCTCATCTGCGACCCGGGGGGAGAAACCTATACAAGGCGGACCTTCTCGCCTCAGCGCTACGAGGGGGAACTCCTCAACTCGTTCGGACATCCGGTTCCGCGGATCAACGGCAGACTCCAGGCGACGGGCCGGCAGGCCGAGGCGAAAGTCGTTGAATTCAGCGATACCGAAGAGGCCACGGTCTGCACGCTCGACCTGACAAGCGCCTATCCCGACGCGGGAGTCGAAAAGGTGACCCGCCGTTTCGAGTTCGCGCGGGGCGGCGCCGGCCGCATCACCGTGACCGATACCGTCACATTCGCGCCCGGCGCCGAAACGGAGGCGGAATTCCCGGTCATCACGTTCGAAGACCGGACCCCGGTCGACGAAAAGACGCTCCTGATCACCCCGCGTCCCGCCAAGGACGGGTCGGTCGGTCCGGGGATCAGAGTCACCGTCTCGGCCTGCGACGAAAACGGCAATCCGGTTCCGGCCGCGTTCTCCGAAACGACCGTCGGCGAAAACGACCCGCTGACCACCGCCAATCCGAGCCGCCCGGCATGGACGGCGCGCCTTGCCGAAGGGCGCACGCTGAAATTCTCGATGACCGTCGAATAGACCGGCTATCCGCGCGAAAGACGGTTAAAACCTTCCGGTCTGCGGCCGGGTGACATGCCATCCGGCCGCCGCGAGTTCCACCTGAAAAAGGATACCCGATGAAAAAGTCATTCGTTCTCCGTTCGGCGTTCATTATCGCCGTGTCCGTCCTGACGGCACTCTCTTCGCTTACCGCCGACGCGCCGCCGGAAGACCGCGCCGCCGTCGACGCGCGGACCGCGGAACTCGCCGCGCTGATCACCGCCGAGCCGGTTCGGCTCATCCCGCCGATCACCGACCGCGAAAAGTGGGAAAATTTCGCCTCCCTCTTCGATTCGTCCCGAATCGTCGACGGGGCGGCGAAACTCCTGACCGAACCGATTCCGGAACTCCCCGAAGACCTTTACAAGGAATTCTACGCCAACGGGAACCGCACGAACTACCAGAACGCGCGGCAGGTCTGGGCGGACCGGTGTATGACACTGGCGATGGCCGAACTGATCGAAAACAAGGGGCGGTTCCTCCCCGCGCTCGAAGAGATCGTCCGGAAGTTCTGCGATTACCCGAGCTGGTCCCTGCCGGCGCACGATTACGGCGCGCAGATTTACGACGGCAAGATGTCCGCCGCCGACCTGGCCGCCACCAACCTGGCCGGGGAACTCGGCCTGATCCGCTCCGCGATGGAATCGGTCCTTTCGCCCGGCCTGTGCCGGACCGTCGAAGAGAATATCCGCCGCCGCGTACTCGAGCCGCTCCGGAAGAACGTCTGCGGGGAAAAGAACCGGATGATGTGGTGGGTGACCGGCACGAACAACTGGAATCCCGTCTGTTTCTGCGGCACGACCGCCGCGGCCCTTTCGGTCTGCCGGTCCGCCGACGAACGCGCGTGGTACCTCGCCGCGGCCGAACATTTTGTCTCGACCCGTTTCTTCAGCGGGATCACCGACGACGGCTACTGCAGCGAGGGGATCGGCTACTGG
>JAGCAH010000158.1 GCA_017652805.1 Thermoguttaceae bacterium
CGAGTACGATGCCAGTTTCGTGTCGCTGGTATTGATCGTGGAATCGGACGAAGCGTAGACCGTTACGGTATAGCCGCCCGACGCCGCTTTCCCATTGTTCTTGACCACCGCGCCTTTGAGTGTGAACTTCCCGTTCGAGACCGCTGTGACCGCACCGGAAAGAGACGGCGTAAGATCGGGGCTCTGGGCGGGAATTGTGATCGTACCGGATTTCGCAGTATTGTTAGAAGTGTTCGTCTCACCGCTGACGCCGGAGATGATCCAGCCGATATAGTAGGTTTTACCCGCCGTGAGACCGCTGACAGAAATATCCTTGTTCGGAATCGTGTAAGTTTCACCGGCGCCGAGCGACGGGAACGAGTACGATGCCAGTTTCGTGTCGCTGGTATTGATCGTGGAGTCGGCCGATGCGTAAACCGTAACTGTATAGCCGCCCGACGCCGCCTTCCCGCTGTTCTTGACCACCGCGCCTTTGAGCGTGAACTTCCCGTTCGATACCGCCGTGACCGTGCCGGAAAGAGACGGCGTAAGATCGGGCAGAGCAGAACCGGTAACTTTCACCACACGAGTACAGTAAGCTGTATTGTTGTTTAACTTAGTTTCACCGGCGACATCGCTAATAATCCAGCCGATGTAGTAATTCCCGGCGGGAAGGTCATCGGTTGAAATATTGCTGATCGTTAATGTGGTTGATTGTTTAGACGCGAGTTTTGGGGTAGCAATGGATTCGGCCAGCTTATAATCGCCAGTCGTTATGTTTGTGTCAGTCGATGCGTAAACGGTAATTTTCCAGCCGGCATTTGCATCATCGGGACCGATATTCTTGATGATTCCTGTTTTCAGCGTTATTGTGCCGTCTGCCAGTTTGGTCACAGAACCGCCGTTACTGGCGTCCAGATCAGGGCTGACCGTAACAAATCCGAATATGTCGAAAGATTCCCCCATCCCCCAGGGATGTTCTTTGCTATTGTCCAGGTTTTCTCCGGCGTAAAATTTTCCTCCATTCGGCAGGTAGTTTTCGTCTGCTGCCCAATAATCATTTGCCTTTGCGAAAGCAAAACAATCTCTAGTGTTCAAGAGCCCCCGATGACTGGGACTAATTGCATCGACGTACGATTGGGCAAATCCAAAAAACAAACCGTACTGACCGCTGAAATCATAATGCTGGCCGGGGTTTGTTGCTTTGAGGATATATTCAAGTATTTCAGCACCAGAAGTATAGCTTAATTCGTAGTGGTTGGTGGCAGCCGCGCCGTAAAAATGGGCATTCCCGGAATAACTTTTATTTACCTTGCCAGTCGAAACAGTAAAAACGTCATCTAAGATTCCCCCGGCGAAACACTGAGTAAAAACACATGTTACGTATCCCTCCTTAACCTTAAAAAGCTGTGCTGCAACCTGGGCGCCGGAAATATTCTCGCCCCAGCCGCAAAGATAATCCGAGTAATCGGTGGAATTATTGAGTAAACCGGAACCGTGGTCGTAACTAAAAAATAGGAGATGGGATTCTTCGTCCATTTGAGCCGAGATCGCGTTCATTGCCGTCTGAAGGTTATAGTTTGTCGCGGAAAAAACCCTCGTGTTAAAATTAGTTGCAAATGACATGTCGGAGTTCTTGCTGTCATTCCGGTCGATAGCAGAGCTTGTGCCGTCTGCATATAGAATGTAAATATTTTCGGGGGAAATATGGAGCTCGGTAGTTAACGTGCAGTAGAAATCAACCATGTTCGCATAATACTCATATTTGTTGTCTCCTGCATTACCGCCGCCGGCAAAGTAGAGTGCATAGTCTTTTGTCTTTTGTGCAGAATATGTTGGAGAATTGAAATATGCATTTATCCTCGCGATTTTCTCACCAATCCGATCGTATGCCGCATCGTAATCGAAAGTGCCATTGGTCCATTCGAGCCATTCGCCAACTCGAACATTTGCTAAATCATTACCGCCATATGTTTCTTCTGATTCGGTGGCGGCCGGAACTGCCGTAACGCCGTTTGTTGTAACTGTGACCGGCAGCGTTTCGACATCCGGAACCGCGACCAAATCGGCACGGTTTTGTACAGCCAAATCGACAGCCAATTCTGTTCCCCCCGCCGCTACGGCCAGAAGAGTACGGTCCTCTAAAGATTCAAGACGCAGTTTACGGAAAGAAATGTGCTGTTTCATTTTCAATACTCCATTGTTTTGCCTTTTCGGCGTTTTCAGAAAAATAAAATGATCTATCTGCAAGATCGATATAGATTAGAGACAGCTCGGCGGCCGATTTTGCACAACAAACCGAAATCTTTCGCAACTGCCTTAAATCCAAACCGGAACATAACGCATATATGGGTGCCGAATATTGCGAATTTGCGGTTCGAAGCGAATCGGTTTTCAAGAAGAATGTGTCGGAAAACGCCTTAAAAACCGACGCGGCGGAGCGTTTTTCGGCCCGTAACCGGGTCAATAGCCTTTTTTGACCGTGACCCGCCTCCCCCGCCCGTAAAAAAACGCTTTTCTTCCCGCTTTCGCGTTAAGAAAGGCGTCATTTTCGACTAAATCCCGGCGTTTGCTCCCGCGGCCCCTACCGCGGTTTCCCCCGCCCCGTCTCGGGTTTCCCCCCCCGTTCGCTTTCCAGCTGCCGGGCGTTGTCCTCGTAGGGTGGGAGTACGCCGGGGAGCGATTTGTTCAGAAGGCGGTAGAGCGCTTCGCGGCTCAGAATGTGATGTTGTTCGTTCTGCGCGATAAAGTTGCTCACCGTCTGAAGCTGGAGTTCCGTTACGACGTACGACGTGTCCGCCTCGTAGGTGATTCGGTCCATCGCCTCGTGCCGGCTCGCCCCCGCCCAGATACTGGCGAAGACGAGCTGCTCCTCGATCGCCCGCGCGCCGGTCTGATCGATCGCGGCGACGGCGGCGGTACCGGTCGACGTGCGGAGTTTGATCGCCTCGGCGCTGCTGTTCGCGCCCGCCCCTTCAAGAAGATCGCGGACCGACGTGTAGCGAAGCGCGCCCTTGGTGAACTCCTTGGCGGCGCGCAGTTCCGCCAGGCCGCGTCCCGAAGTTTCGAGCAGACTGGCGGTGATCGGCTGCCCGCCGCGCGAGGTCGGCCAGATCACGCCCCCCAGCGCGATGTTCGGGTCGGGCCGGTCGGCGTTGGTCACCACCAGGGTCGGCGAGGCGTGGTTCTGAAGCGCGGTTTTATAGAACGAGTCGATCTGATAGTTCCCCACCGCCAGGTGCGCGACGTCCAGATAGGGCGGGTCTTCCCAGAAATCGAATCCCAAATGGTTCGCGTTGCAGACGGTAAACGGAATGAAATGAAGCCGCCGCCCGCGGTACATCGGGTACCGGGTCAGTTCGAGGGGCGGCCGGAGCAAATCGAAGGAGCGCCATCGGTCGAGCGGGTCGACGTCGAGGAGCGCCTGATAGAATTCGCGGTTCGCGTCGAGTCCGAGGAGCCGGTACCGCGGCCGCCAGCGCCAGATTTTTTCGGCGCGGTCGAACTCGCGCGCCGACTCGTCGAGAAGGATCCATTCGGCGGCGCTCGGCGCGTCGGGCGAAAAGGGAGCGGTCTCGCCGTCGAGGATCGCCGCCGCGGGATATTCGGTGATCGAAAACTGCGCGTCCCGCCCGTCCCCGCCGCAGACGATATCGAGCAGAAGGCCGTACCGCCCTTCCAGAACCTGGGCGAAGTTGAGCCGCTGTTTCAGACCGGCGAGTCCGTCGTTATACCGGTTCCCGTACCAGCGGATCGCGCGGACCTCGGCGGGGGATTCCGAGTCGCTCACCGCGCCGAATTTCACCGTCGGCGGGTTCTTCTGCATGAATCCCGCGACGTCGTTGACGATCGGCCGGAAGAAGTTCTCGTAACTCGCCGAGGCGCGCCGGATCTCGTAGTGGCGCGAGACGCCCAGCGCGCGCTGTTCGGCGAGCTCCTGTTTCGTCATCGGCAGATATTCGAGGGCGCGACGGCCCCGTTTAACCGCTTCGGTTCCCTCGTAGGCGTCCCGGGCGAACTCCCATTTCGGGGCGAGCCGGTCGTAGTTCGGATTATGCTGCATTGTCTCTCCGTAAGGCGGCGGATTCCCGCGCCGGTGTTGTGTAAATCAAACGTTTTCGACGCCGAGCGCGGCGCGCATCTTCTCGAGCGCGCGCCGGTGTGTCCGAAAGACCATATCGGTCGAAATTTTGAGCGACCGCGCGGCGGCGCGCATCGAAAGGCCGCGCAGATAGATCGCGCTGACCACGCGCCTTTCGTCCCCGTCGAGCGCCGCCATGGCGGTTCGCACCTGCTCGCGCGCGGCGAGAAGGTCGAGCGGGTCGTCGGCGGCGGGATCGGGAATCCCGTCGAGCGGCGCGTCGGCGGGCGCCGCCTCGCGTCGGAGCGCGGAGGCGCGGTTCTGAACGTAATGGGCGGCGTAGCGCTGCACCCAGTAGGCGTAGGGAACCCCCTTACCGGGATCATACCGGCGGATTCCTTCGGCGATCCCTTCCAGACCGGCGCTGTACAGCTCGTCGGGGTCGGGGTGCGGGGCGTACTTCCGGCGCAGATGCCCGTTCAGAAAGGGAACGAATCGTTCGATCTGTTCGTTGGTAATATCGCTGTAATCCTCTCGCATAACTGTTTCCTTTCAACGGTAAAATCGTGAGAGACTCTCCCCGAACACGGGGAATGATGATGGAAGGCGCGCGAAGGTCGGCGCCGAAAGAACGCGTGTTGTGCGAAAAGCGGATTGAAAAGAAACAGAGCGAAAAGAAGCGGCGGTCCCGGGCGCGGGGGGGCCGGTTATGTGAACCAGAAATGCCCGCCGGTAACGGTATGCTCCTCGGTCAGCCCGGTCATCCCCCAGACGAGCGCGTCCATCCGATCGGGCGACTTTTCGCCCGGCGCGCCGGTAAACCCGGTCAGCTCGTCTTCGAGTTCGCGCAGGTTACTCCCCGCGTGATGAACCGCGCCGTTCTGATAAAGAACCGCGATCGGTTCGGCGCGGGTTCGTTTTCCTTTCGAGGCGCGTACCGCGCGGACAGGTAGGGCGTAATCCGCGCCGCGCAGGATTTCCGTAACCAGGTCGCCCCCCTGGTTCACTTCGCAGATCACCTCGTTGGCGCCGTATTTCAGATAAAGGCGGCGGACCGCGGCCGCCCAGTCGGCGGGAGGCATGACGCCCGAGGCGTCTTCCAGAACGTAGTAGTCCGTCCGCCCGGCGTCGCAGCGTCGGCCGACGGCGACGATACCCGTCAGGTCGGCGTTCTCGCCGCTGGTCACCGCCGGATCGACCCCGATCACGATCTTTTCCAGGTCGTCGGGCGCGGCGTCGACCCGGTACGGATCGATCATTTCACGGGTCCAGAGCGCGTTTTCGGCATCGTCGGTAAACTCGCCCAGATAGAAACGCTTGTACTCTTTCCCCGTCATCGTCGCCAGGCGCTTTTCGATATATCCTTCCGGCAGGAACCGCGCGTTGTCGGCGGGATTCATCTTCATCGCGGCGAAATCGCCGGGCCGTGCCAGCGGCGTATTGTCGGGGTTCAGTTTCAGAACGAACGTCTTATAGACCCAGTGCGATTTGCTCGGCGGGTTGCAGTCCAGAAGCGCGCGGTTCCGCCATCCGGGCACCGACTGCCGAATCCGCCCCATCGCGACCTGAAACGACGTGTAACTGATCTGGGAACATTCGTTGAAATAGATCACTCCGTACTCTTTTCCCAGGATATTGTCCATTCCCTTAGCGTCGTCGAGTCCGCCGAACCAGATTTCCGAACCGTTCGGATGCCGATAGCAGAAGTCCCGTTTATTGATCCGCTCGTCGACCGCCGGCCGCGACAGGCCGTAGATCTGTTTCATCACCGCCGGAAACGTCTGTCCCATAACCGATTCGCGCGCGTCCTTAAACTGACGCCGCAGGATCGCCGCGCGGAGCCCCGGAAACGCCGAAACCGCCAGCGCCAGAAACGAGGTCAGCAGATACGTCTTCCCCGACCCCGCCCCGCCGAACAGCATAAACGTCTCGCCCTCCCCCCCAAGAAACCGAAGCGCCTCAATCTGCCGATCACTATACCGAGCCAAACGAACAAAACGATCCACAACCCGCCAGCTCCCTCTCCCGAGCCACCCTCTCCCATGTTCTCCCAAGCGCAAAGCGCGGAGGGAGCCCCCCAGTCAGAACTGGGGGAGGGACCCCCGCGCTAACCGGAAAGCTGAAATCCACCTCACCTCAAACCCCCAGTCAGAACTGGGGGTAGAAAGACCCCGCCCCACCGCGGTCTCCCACCACCCCCTCCGCGCACCCACGCCATCTCACCGCCCCACCGCGGTCTCCCGCCAGCTCCCTCTCCCACCAGCTCCTCTCACATCCCTCTCCTCACATCCCCCCCTCACTCCATACAGCGCCACCGCCTCCTCCGGGGTCAGAACGATCACATCCCCATCCCCATCAGCAACACGATCACCCCGGGCAGAGGCGGGGGTCTGGCCGAGCACCGCCTTACCGAGCCAGATCAGCATCTGCCGATCGCCGTCCATCGCCAGCTCGAGCTGCTTCTCGCGCAGCATCGCAAGCTCGCCGTCCGAATACTTCACATCTTCCGGCTTAGCGGGCAGATTCAGCGGCCGGGACCCCCCCGTTCCCGATTCCGGCACAGAAACACAAACGCTCTTTCGCGCCGCGGACTTCGCGGTTTTTTTCGCGGCCGTATTCTTCGCCGCTCCCCTTTTCGCCGCCGGCTTTTTCGCCGCCGGCTTCGCAATCCGCGTCTTCCCCGCCGTCTTCTTCACCGCGCCCGTCTTCCCGGCGCGTTCTTTCGATTCAGTTCTCTTTGCCATCTTCCCTCCTAGTAGAAATAGCGATACCCGTACCCGGCGGCGCAGCTTCCCCCGGGACACGACCGGCTCGGCGCAGCACTCTTCGGCGTCGGCTCAGGCTTAGCCCCTTTGGTAACTTCCGCTCCCCCGGCGCGAACCGCGGGCGCACACTTCTCACCCGTCCCCGCGGACTTTTCACTCTCATCAGGCTTCGCCCCTTCATCTGGTTTCACTCCCCCACAGGCTTTCACCCCCTCACCGGCCTTACCCCCCTCAGTGCAGCCATCAAACACACCCGCCGCGCGGTCGAGAAGATCCGCGACCCGTCCGGCGTCGGCGTCCGCGCCGAGTTCGTCGGTCATACGGGCCGAAAGTTCCGTAAGGAACGGATACCACCGCGCGCGATCGAGCGCCGGGGTCAGGCGCGCCGTCAGTTCCGCCATCGCGTCCCGTCCGCCGCGCAGATCCCCCGCGCGAAGCAGATCGGCGGTCTCGCGCATCGCCGACGCCGTGGCGTTCGCCCCGGCACGGTCGCGCGGCATATTCGCGGCGATCCACGCCTCGAGCGGCCGGCGGCCCTTTTTGCGCCATTTATGAAACGGCGGCTCACGGTCGTCCTCGTCGAACGGGATCCTCTCCTCCCACTCGATCAGCCGCTGAAATCGATGCGCCAGACGAACCGTATACGCGCCGGCCGACCAGACGCCTCGCGCGGCGACGAGGATCAGAAACCAGACCGCGCCGTCAATGAAGAACCGCTTCCAGCCCGAAAGGGCGCGCCGCGTCCGACCGGGCGCGGTGTTTGCGGCGCCCCCGGCGCCGGTTGACGCGTCGGTCGGCGCGGCCGCATGGGTTGTATGGCTCGCCGCGGCGGGCGCGGCGGCGTGAAACTGAACGTCGAAATGGGTTTGTTCTGTCATCGTTGAATCTCCTGTCGATACGGGGTCGGATGATCTGTTAAAAGAAAACGTGTTATTCCAGGGGCGCTTCGGCCGGCAGACCGAGCAGATTGAAATCATACGGTTCTTCGAGCACCCCGCGCCGAAACGTCGGGATCTGCCGCCCGTCGGCGCCCAGCGGCGAGGGAGCGGTTCCCGACTCGTTCAGAAAGAGGTTCTCCGAAACTTCCTGCGCGTCGGCACGCGAAAGGGCGTCGAGATACGAACCGAACGCCAGATTCCCCGCGTCGTCGGTCCATTGCCAGAGCCGCTCGATCCCGCCCCGACCGATCCGGTGCGCGCCGACGTTCATGTAGTTCCGCGCGAACGAAAGCGGATCGGCGAGGAGTCGAACGGCGCACTTCAGGTAACTCCAGATGCCCGAGACGACCGTCTCGGCGCCGTCGGCGACCGCGGGATAGGAATACCCCTCTTCGCAGTACTCGAACGAAAACGACTCGAACATCAGCGTCAGGGGCGGAAACTCGATTCCCGCGAAAAGAACCGGCGCCGCGTTCGTATGGCCCGGCCAGAGCCAGGCGCAGTCGAGCGCCCGCGCGTAGTTGGCGGGGGTCGACCGCATATTGTAGTTAAACGAAAAGCGGGTCAGCACGCGCGAGCCGACCGCCGAAAGGGGAACACCCGCCGTATTAACCAGCGGCATCGGCGCGAGCGACGCCGCCGCGCCCGTCCCCAGAACCGGATCCCCCTCGGTCGGGTAGAAAACCCGCGGCGCGGTACGGACCGTCACGGGCGCCGCGCGAAACCTGTAACACGGCAGATCCCAGGGGGGAACCGCCGGATCGGCGCTCTGTTTCAGAAGCGACATTTTCAGTTCGGCGCGAACCAGAATCGTGTCGGCGCGCAGCGTTTCCGCGCCGGTGATCGCCGATGGAAGAAGCCCGCTCAGCCGTTCGACGCTGACCGACTCGATCTGAAACCAGCACCAGACGCCGTCGACGTCGATCAGATGGACGCGGCCCTTTTTCGGCAGCGCCATAATCAGCGGAACGAACTCGGCGGGCGCGATCTGATAGACCTTTTCCATCGTAATCACCCGCTCCTCGGCGAGCCGCGCCGAGTCGAACTTCGGGAATCCGGCAAGGAGATGTTCCGCGTCTTCAAAGTTTGTCTGCCAGAGGTTCGGCATCGGTTCCGTTCCCTTGTATATACGGTTATTCGATTTCAAGAACGCGGTCTTCCCGCAGGATCGGCTTGATCCCGTTCAGCAGCGACGCGATCCGCCGCAGTTCGCGCAGTTCAGCCTGCCGGCTCTCCCCTTCCCCGCGCTGCGCGGCGTACGGCTCGGCGGTTCGTTCCCCGGAACGGGTATACGCCCCGTTTCCGCGCCCGCCGCCTTCGCCCGGAGCGGATTCGACGTCAATCGGGCGGCGCGCGCGAAACAAAGAGCGCGCCCCCGCCGCGCCGGCCGCGCGCGCCGGAAGCCGAAGCTCCCTTCCGCGCGAAGGTTCGGCGGCAGGCGTCAAAACGTCCCGCGCCTCCGGTTCGCCGGTACGTTCTCCGTACCGGAAACGCCCCCTCGTCCAGCGCGAAACCGGGATCGCCGCGGCAGATTCGACGTCGCGCGCGGCGTGTGATTCGGCGTCAGGCGCATCGGGGGAATCGGCGCGGATTTCGGCGCGGCGCGCCGTCGCAAGCGGAATACGCGCCGCGCCCGGTTCCTTTCGAAGAAGAACGTCCCGTGCGGCAAATCCCCGCCCGACCGTCGGCGCGGACCGGGTCTCCCGCCGAACCGGCGGGAGGGACTCCGCGAGTTTTCGCGCCGACCGCGGCAATGTCTTTTTCGACGAGCCGCGCCGACCGCTCCCGCGCGGTGCAACGCC
>JAGCAH010000159.1 GCA_017652805.1 Thermoguttaceae bacterium
TCTCTTATGGGAACAATTGTCAAGGGCCAATCGCGTGCGATTTTGCCTGTCCGCTTTTGCCTCGTCTCGTTCTGTCAGTTCGTCGCCGCCTTTCTGTCGGTGCCGTCCGTCCTCAAGCAAGCCAGTTCTGCCTTCCTCTTATCCGCAGTCCGCAGCCTTCGCCACGCCTGCACTGTATAGTCCGTCTTCAGAGGTGCAATCTTTGTGGCGCAGTTCATTGCAGAACAGGAGCCGCACTCATCTGGGACGGGACATCTTGGCTTATTGAAGCCGGGCGCTCCGGCGAATGACCTCGTTATGCTTCGCCTCGCCCGAAATCCTTTCGTTCGGCTACGCGACCTTCTTGTCCATCCGCGACGCCTTCTGCATCGCCAGGTACTCCATTTCGGCGCGATAGCGCTCGAATCCTCTCTTGCCTTCCTCCGAAAGCGGGACGTATTCCCGCTCCGGGTGCTGAAGCAGGGCGAGCATCGTCACGGCGAGCCCCCTTGCCACGGCGACTTTCGCCTTCTTTCTCGCGATCCTGCCTCCGTGCATCGCGATCCGGAGCCCCTTGAGCTTGAGGTCGGTGTCCTTGGCGTTCGACATCATCGCGACGCCCGCGCACTCCACGAGCGCGGTGCGCACGATGTCCGCCCCCGCGCGCGTGATGTGCAGCTGCTTGTCCTTGTCGCCTGACTGGTCCTGCTTCGGGATCATCCCGAGGTAGGCGCCGATGTCCCGCGTGTGGTCGAACCTTTCGGGCCGTCCGCCTATCGCCGCGATGAACACGGTCGAGCCGACGATCCCCACGCCGTACACGACGCGGGCGCGCTCGACCATAGACTTGAACTCCGGCCTTTCGGCGAGCCTCGCGATGAGCTTGTCGTACGCCCTGATCTTCAGGTTGACGACCTTGAGCACGCCCATCAGAGGCCATGCGCACTCCTCCAGCTCCTTCGGCCAGCCCGCCTTGCCTAGCTCGTGGAACTTTTCGGTAGAGGAGCATTCGATGCGGTAGCCCATCGACTTGGCGAAGCCGCGGATCTGGTTGATCGTCTGGGTCCGCTGCGAAATCAAGACGTTGCGTGCGTGGTGATACCTCAGCATCTGCTGGTAGACCTCGTCTCGCAGGAACACGGGGTGCAGCATCGCGGGGTCGGCTATGGCCAGCCTCGCCAGCTCCCTAGCGTCGTTGCGGTCGTTCTTCGTGTTGGACTTCGTTATCGACGGTATTTTGCCGGGGTTTGCCACGATCGTCTTGAATCCCATCTTCCGGAACAGCCTGTCCATCCAGCGGCAGTGCGTCCCGGTCTCGAACACTACGGGCCAGGAGCGGTCGAACTTCGCGAACGCCTCCTCGAACCCGGCCTTCGTCGTCGCACACGTGGTCTCGACAACAATGCGCCTTTCGCCTCCCTCGGCCTTCGTCATCACGCAGATTTTCGTCGTGCGGTCGCTCACGTCGGCCCCGATTGTGGTACAATACTCCATGTCAGCCCCTCCTTGGGTTTTTGTTGTTTTTGTTTTTGCACCTCCCATCGTGGAAGAGTGCGTTTCCAAATCAATTATAGCAGAATCTAGGAGGGACTGGCTTTGCCTTCGGCGTGAAGACTTGCGAACATGTCAACGCGCGCGATGCGCCTCAAAACGCAAGCGCGCGTGTTGGCATGTTTGCAAGTCGTATTTCCTTGCACTCTCAGTTGTCAAAGAACAATCCCTCTCCGAACGCCTGGTCAGGCTTGAAAAGAATTGTTCCCATTATATCTTTGTGGCTAAA
>JAGCAH010000160.1 GCA_017652805.1 Thermoguttaceae bacterium
CCCCGAACCCTCTACCGCGGAAACCTCTCGCCCGAGGCGTACGCCAAAGCCAAAGAGACCGCAAAGTGGTATAAGGAGGTCTTCGGAGACCGCTACTATATCGAGCTGCAGAACCACGGGATCGAAGAACAGAAGATGGTCTTGGGACCGCTGGCGCAGATCGCCCGCGAACTAGGCGTATCAACCGTCGCGACGAACGACGTTCACTATATCCTCCGCGAAGACTACGAGGCTCAGGACGTTCTGTTGTGTATCAATACCAAGTCGTACCGAACCGATATCAACCGGATGCGGATGGAGGGGGATCAGTTCTACATGCGGAGCGGCCGTGAAATGGTGCAGGCGCTCCCCGAGTATGAAGACGCCGTCCGCCGATCCTGCGAGATCGCCGATCGGTGCAACGTCAAACTCGACCTGGGACACCGCTATTTCCCCGAATTCACCCCCCCCGACGGTCTGTCGGCCGACGAGTACCTCCGCCAACTCTGCCTGGCGGGACTCAAACGCCGGTACGCCGACAATCCGAAACGCTGCAAAGACGGCGTCCTCTCGGACGAGGTGCTCGCCCGCCTGGAACGGGAACTCTCGGTAATCAAAAAGCTCGGGTTCGCCAACTACTTTCTGATCGTCTGGGACTTTGTACGGGTCGCCGAAGAGCGGGGGATCCACCGTACCGCGCGTGGAAGCGGCGTCGGGGCGCTCGTCTGCTACGCGCTGAACCTTTCGCACGTCTGCCCGCTCGAATATGATCTCCTCTTCGAGCGGTTTCTCGACGAGAACCGCAAGGAGGCGCCCGATATCGATATCGACTTCGACCAGGAACGCCGCGGCGAGATCCTCGAATATGTCCGTGAGCATTACGGCGAGGCGAACGTCGCGCAGCTGGGGGTCTTCGGAACGATGGCCGCCCGAAGCGTGATCAAAGATGTCGGCCGCGCGCTGGGAATGCCGCTCGGACGGACGACATATCTGGCGAATCTGGTTCCGAAGGCTCCGAAAACCAAACTCTCGGACGCATTCGAAGAAAGTCCCGATTTCGTGAAGGCGTATGAAGAAGACTCCGAAGCGCGCGAGGTAATCGACTTCTCGCTCCGTCTCGAGGGTCTGGCGCGCTCGGCGGGGGTTCACGCCTGCGGGGTGGTCATCTCCAAGCGTCCTCTGACCGACTTTGTACCGATTCAGGTGGTCAAAGGGGTCGACGTCACCCAGTGGCAGGGGGCGGAGGTCGAAAAGGCCGGGCTCCTCAAGATGGACTTCCTCGGCCTGCGAAACCTGACGATCCTGGCCAACGCCATCAAACTGGTCGAGGAGACGACCGGAAAGAGTATCGACCCGTATCGGTTCCCTCTCGATGATTCCGAGACGTATGCGCTTCTCTGCCGCGGCGAGACGAAAGGGGTCTTTCAGCTCGAGTCGGACGGGATGCGCCGGCTACTGGCCCGGATGAAACCCGACTCGTTCCGCGACATCATCGCCACGCTCGCCCTCTACCGGCCCGGACCGCTGGGAGGGGGAATGGTCGATCAGTATATCAACGTCAAGCACGGGCGGGAAGTCCCAACCTACGCGCACCCGGTGATGGAAGAGGTTCTCAAAGAGACGAACGGCGTGATGGTCTATCAGGAACAGATCATGCGGATCTTCAACCGCCTGGGAAAAATCCCCCTTTCGGGGTCGTACACGGTGATCAAGGCGATCAGTAAAAAGAAGGAAGAGAAAATCCGTTCGTCCCGCGAGGAGTTCGTCAGGGGGGCGATGGAAAACGGTCTTTCCGAAAAAACCGCGCGCGAAATCTTCGCCCTGATCGAAAACTTCGCGCAATACGGGTTCAATAAGTCGCACTCCACTGCCTACGCACTGGTCGCCTATATGACGGCGTATCTCAAGGCGCACTACCCAGCGGAATTTATGGCGGCCCTCTTGAACGGCGATGTCTCGAAACGAAACTTTCGCGAAAAAGACTCGACGGTGGAACATCTTCTGGACTGTAAGCGGATGGGGATCGAAGTGGTTCATCCCGACATCAACCGTTCGTTTCGCGACTACCTCGTTCGGGACGGAAAGATCATGTTCGGCCTCTGCGCGATCAACGGCTGCGGCGAGGCGGCGATCGAGGCGATCGTCGCCGAACGGGAGGCGCACGGCCCCTATAAAAGCCTCTTCGATCTGTATGAACGGGTCGATCCGCGCGTGGTGAACAAAAAGTGTATCGAGTCGCTGATTAAGGCGGGCTGTTTCGATTCGCTCGGGGGGAACCGCCCGCAGCTTTTGGCGGTAATCGACAAGGCCGGAAAGGCCGGTCAGACCGCCGCCGCCGACCGTCGGCGCGGTCAGGGGAACCTATTCGACAGTTTCGGCGACGACTTGGGCGCGACCCAGGAAGACGAAATCGCTCAGGCGACGGCCGGACTCCCCGATATTCACGATTGGGAAGCGAAAGAAAAGGGGAGAAACGAAAAGGAAGTTCTGGGCTTCTATCTGACCGCCACGCCGCTTGCGAAATACCACGAGATGCTTCACACGTTCTCGACCGTATCCGTCGACGTCGCGGCGCACGAGTTGAACGACCGGGAACAGGTGATCCTGGGAGGAATCGTCAGCGGAATCTCGACCCGGCAGACGAAAAAGATCAGAGAGGGTAAACCAAGCATCTACGCCACCTTCGAACTCGAAGACGAGGAAGGATCGATCAAGGCGATCATCTGGCCCGATGCGTATCAGACGGCAAAAGATATCCTTGTCGAAGACGCCGTCCTCTTCGCGGTCGGAAGGATCGACCGTTCCCGTTGCGAACGGGAAGAGGATGCCGGCACGCTCCTCGTCGATCGAGTCCTGACTCCGCAGCAGGCCGAAGACGAACTGGTCGCCGGGATCCGCATCGAGCTCGAGGAGGACGAAAAGGTCGATCAGGTTTCCGTATTGCACGAGATTTTAAAAACGTACCGCACCAC
>JAGCAH010000161.1 GCA_017652805.1 Thermoguttaceae bacterium
CGGCGCGTATGTCCTGCTCAAAGAAAAAGCCGCAAAACCCGACGTCATCCTGATCGGAACCGGCAGCGAAACGGCGCTCTGCCTTGCCGCCGCCGAAAAACTCGAAGCCGAAGGGATCGCTTCTCGCGTGGTCAGCATGCCATGTCAGGAACTCTTCGAGCTCCAGACGGCGGAATACAAAGAGTCGGTTCTCCCCGCCGACGTTCGGGCGCGCGTCGCCGTCGAATTGGGGGTACGTCAGGGATGGGACCGCTACCTGGGTTTTGAGGGAAAGTTTCTCGGAATGGAAGGGTTCGGCGCCTCGGCGCCCGCCGGCGTATTGATGGAGCATTTCGGATTTACACCCGAACACGTCGCTTCGCTGGCGAAAGAAGTCATACAAAAGAAATAAAAGGAAAGAGCCATGTCCCGTAAATACGCGATCATTATTCCCGACGGGTGCGCCGATCTGCCGATCGAATCGCTCGGCGGAAAGACCCCCCTGGAAGCCGCCGACATCCCGAATATGAACGCCCTGGCGAAGACGGGGATCATCGGCCGTTCGCTGAACGTTCCCGAAGGATTCACCCCCGGTTCGGACGTCGCCAATCTGAGCCTGCTCGGTTACAACCCCGCCGACTATTACACCGGCCGAGCGCCGCTGGAAGCGGTGGCTCAGGGGGTCGAGCTCGGCGGGGACGACTGGGCGTTTCGATGCAACCTGGTCTGTCTGGAAGACGGAAAGATGAAAAGTTTCACCGCCGGCCATATCTCGAGCGCCGAGGGGAAAGAGGTCATCGCCGGACTCCAAAAGGAGATCGCGCCCCGCTGGGAAGCGATCGCGCCCGGAACCGGCACGGTCGAATTCTTCCCGGGGGTCAGTTACCGCAACCTGATGGTCTTTCGGCCGAACACCGACGCCGGCCGCGCCTTCTTCTCTCAGGAGACGAAGACCTTTCCGCCGCACGACTACACAGACCGCGACTACGCGCAGGCACTCCCCGCCGGCCGGGGCGGGGAGGCGGTTCACGCCCTGATGCGCGAGACCGAAGCGTATCTGGCCGGACATCCGGTCAATCAAAAGCGGCTCGCCGAAGGAAAACTTCCGGCGACCTGCGCCTGGCTTTGGGGGCAGGGGAAACGCCCCGATCTTCGTCCGTTCGGCGAACAGTACGGCGGGATCTGCGGCGGGATGATTTCGGCGGTCGACCTGCTCCGCGGGATCGCGGCGCTCCTTCGCTGGGATATCATCGACGTTCCCGGAATCACCGGCTACGTCGATACCGATTACGCGGCGAAGGGGGAATACGCCGCCCGCGCGCTGGACGATCTCGATCTGGTCTGTGTCCATGTCGAGGCGACCGACGAGTCGTCGCATGAAGGGAGCCTCGAAAAGAAACTCCAGGCGCTGGCCGATATCGACGCGAAAGTCCTTCCGCCGATTCTCGAAAAGCTCCGGAGTTATCCCGACTGGCGGATCTTCGTCTCTCCCGACCACCCGACCCCGATCTCGACCAAAACCCATTCGCGCGACTTCGTGCCGTGGATCGTCGCCGGGTCCGATATCGCTCCGGTTCCGGGGCAGGGGAGTTTCTGTGAAAAGACCGCCCAGGCGTCCTCCTACGCCTACGCGCGCGGCTTCGAGCTGATGTCGTGGTTCACCAGATAAGTTCACAAAACAAGAGATAATAGGGTGACCGAGACGGTTTTCCCTCTAAATTGACCTTTGAAAAACCGATAGAAGATGAGGGGAGGCGGGCGTTTTTTCCCAAACGCTTCCTCCCCTTTTCGCGAAATCGTCGGTTCGCGGCCGAGCCCGAAAGTTCCGTCGGCGCCGACGATTCTGTTTTCGGATTCTCCTTTGAGAAGGTTCTCGACAAGACCGTTTTTTCAGACGGAGGGGAACCGAATCGGGTCGGAAGGAAAGAATAGTTTTTCAGCGGGAAAGAGACGATGCCAACCTCACTGTTCCAGTACGAGATGCTGCCGACCACATGGTTCTATCTCTCTTCCATCATGATCCTGGCGACCGTCTTCCGATTCAGCCGCCTCTTTTCGACCCGCAACTTCGATATCGTCACCCTTTTGGTTTTCACGCCGGGGCTCCTCTTCATTTCGATGGGGCAGGCGCAGACCGGCTATCTCTGGATCCACGTCGCGGGGCTCCTCTTCCTCTGTCGGCTGATCGCCGACCTGTTTATGGTTCACCGACCCCTCCTCGATCCGAATCTGACCACATCGGGCGTCGTTTTCTCGATCATCATGCTGATCATGTTCTTCGTCCCGAACCTCCTGATCAATCGGGGGGAACATGTCGAAACCGCGCGGACGATCCGACTCGAACAGATGCTCACCACGCAGACCCTCGGCAATCTGCGGAAAGGGAAACCCGATCCCGTCATGGAGAATCCGGGTTACCGTCCGTTCTTCATGCTGAGCCGTAAAGCCGAGGAGATTCTCCTCCCCTCGAACGATATCCAGGATGAAATTCAGACCCGTCTGGCGTCTTCGGCGATCGCCCAAACGGCGCCGATCTTTTTCCCCGGCGGAAACGAGCCGTTTTCGATCGGCCCGATCTCGATGAAGTTTTCTTCCCGCCTGGGCGAGGATTCCGCGGAAGAAACGACCGCGGCGTCTCACCGTCCGACGGTCGAAGACTATAACCGGACCCACTCGCCCGTTTCGGACGAGGGGGATGCTCGGACGCCGGTTCTCGACGAATTTTTCCTATTTTCGTTCATCTTCCTGGCGCAGTTCGGCGTCGTCTGGGGGCTGGTTGCGGTCGGTCACTGCCATTTCGGCAACCTCAAAACGGGGCTCGCCGCCGCGATGATCTACCTTCTTCTGCCCTATGTGAACCAGATGCCGGGGAGTCTCGAAAACATCGTGCCCGGGATGCTTCTGGTTCTGGCGGTGGCAATCTACCGCCGCCCGATCTTCAGCGGTTTTTTGATCGGTCTGGCCGCCTCGCTCGTCTTCTACCCCTTCTTTCTGATCCCCCTTTGGATCGCTTTCTACATGAAGCGGGGGCTTCACCGGTTCCTGATCGGCCTTGTCACCGCGGTCCTCCTGATGGGGATCCTGCTGATGCTTGCGCCGAGCGAGTACGGCTCGTATCCGGAACTCCTTGCCTCGATGTTCGGCTGGCATTCCTTCTGTCTGGTGACCCCGACCGGCCTGTGGGCCACGGTACCGACCTACTACCGGATTCCGATTATCGCCCTCTACCTGGCGATCTGTTTCGGGTTCCTCCTCTGGCCGTCGCAGAAGAATCTCGCCGCGCTGGTCGCCTCGTCGGCGCTCCTGATGCTCGGCGTACAGTTCTGGATGGGGAATTCCGGCGGGCTCTACATGGGGTGGTATCTCCCCCTCTTGATTCTGACCTACTTCCGTCCGAACCTTGAAGACCACGTGGCCGCGGTCAAGGTACAGGAAATCTAAGATGGATAAGTTCTTTCTGACCGCAGGGATTCCCGCGTCAAGTCCGGCGCTCTATCGGCAGATCCGTTTTTCCGCGGGGGATCCCGCCGCGCTCCTCGAGTTTCCCGACCCGGGTCTGGAAATCCGCGAAGCGAGGCCGACTCCGCTTCGGGACCGTGCCGAAGGAGACCGTACGTCGACAACGCTTCTGATCCTCCGCGATATCGAGAACGAACGAGCCGCGGCGTCCGCCACGGTCGATTTCGTCGCTTCTCCCGCCGACTTCACCCCTGCGGGGGGGCTTTCGGGAGATCGTGAGACGGCGACCGCCCAGAGCGCCGCCGAGGCGTTCCGCCGCTACGGCGCCGGATCGGTGACCGCTGACCGCACGCTCCCCCTCATCTACGCCAAGATGCTCCGTCTTGCGTCGATTGAGGTCCTCTGCGATATCGAGCGGGGGGTCGTCGAACGGCGTCAGAAGACCGCCTGGGAGGTCGAGGCGGTCCGCGCCTCGCAGCATGTCACCGAATCGGTGATGGCGTCGATCTGCGCGCTGATCGGGACCGCCGACGCCGATTCCGACGGGATTCTCCTCTACGAAGGGGAACAGCTCACGTCGCAGCGGGTTCGCGCGCTGATCGACCGACGCCTCCTCGACGCAGGTTTTTCGAATCCCGAGTCGTCGATTGTGGCGGGTCGGAAAGACGGCGGCGACTGCCACTCGCTCGGAAGCGGCCCCCTGCGCCGGGACGAGCCGATCATCGTCGATATCTTCCCGAGGAGTCAGGCGAGCCACTATTTTGGCGACTGTACCCGCACCGTGGTCAACGGCGCGGTCAGTCCGGTCCACGAGCGCATGCACCGCGCGGTTCAA
>JAGCAH010000162.1 GCA_017652805.1 Thermoguttaceae bacterium
AATTTCGACTGAAAGCCGATCATCCCGAAACGATAAAAGAGTCCCTCATGAACGTCATCTTTCTTGCCGCCGGTTACGCGACCCGTCTCTATCCGCTGACGCGCGACTTTCCCAAGCCGCTCCTGCCGGTCGCCGGAAAACCGATTCTCGACCGGCTCCTCGACGATCTGACGCCGACCGGAGAAGTGACGCGCTGCGCCGTCGTCACCAACGCGCGGTTCGCCCCGATGTTCCGCGCGTGGAGTGCCGAAAAAACGGATTCGATCCCGATCGAAATTGTCGACGACGGAACGGCGACGAACGAAACGCGCCTGGGCGCGGTCAGCGATCTGCGCCTTGTCCTCGAACGGCTCAGCATCTCGGGCGAGACCTTCGTCGCGGCGGGGGACAACCTCCTTGACTTTTCCCTTTCCCTCTTTTTCGATTACTACCGCGCCGGTCACACAAACTGCCTGATGCGCTACGAAGAGCCGAACGAAGAGCGCCTGAAAAAGTGCGGTGTCCTGCAGCTCGGCGCCGACGACCTTGTTCTTTCGATGGAAGAGAAGCCCAAAGCTCCGAAATCACACTGGTGCGCGCCGCCGTTTTACATTTACCGCGAACTCTCGGCCGAAAAGATCGCCGAGGCGCTCCGCCGGGGATGTCCCGCCGACGCGCCGGGGAGCCTGGCGGCATGGCTGGCCGCGCGCGAGGCGACCCGCGCCTTCCCGATGCCGGGCAGGCGCCACGATATCGGCACCGTCGAAAGTTACAGGGAAGTCTGCGCCCTCTACGAGGCGCGCGGCTAGGCGCTACTCGGCCGATTCCGCTTCGGTAAAGAACCGATCGACCAGCGCGCGAAACGAGGCGGCGTCTTTCACCGCGCTCACCGCCGCGCGAAACGCGCGGCCGCCGAACCGCCCGTGCGACCAGTCACACGCCCATTTCCGCATCAGGATCGTCCCCTTCTCTTCTCCGAACCGGTTGAGCACAAGATCAAAATGGTGTAAAAGAAGCGCGTGCTGCTCCCGAACGGTCGGCGCGGGGGGAATCGGCCGGCCGACAAGGCCTTCGGCAATCTGATGAAAGATCCAGGGATGGGACGCGGCGGCGCGGCCGATCATAATCCCGTCGACCGGCCAATCACGCAGTCGGGCGATCCCCTCTTCCGGCGTAGCAATATCGCCGTTTCCGATCAGCGGGATCTTTTTCAGGAAATCTTTGACGCGGGCGATCGCCTCCCAGTCGGCTTTGCCGCGATACATCTGCGACGCGGTCCGCCCGTGAACCGTCAGCGCCGCTCCGCCGGCCCCCTCGACCGCCTGAGCCACGTCGGCGGCGTTGATCGAGTCGGCGGTCAGACCGAGCCGGATCTTGGCGGTCACCGGCGTCGGTGCGATCCGTTTTGCCACACGCCCGACCAGATCGCCCACCTTCCCGGGATCCCGCAAAAGATACGATCCGCTCGCCGAACTGCCGGCAATCCGTTTCGCGGGACAGCCGAAATTAATATCAATCACGCTCACGCGGTACTCGCTCACCAGGCGCGCGGCGGTCTCTTCGAGCGTTTCGGGCATATTGTCCCAGATCTGAACCGCCAGCGGACGCGGCTCGTCGGCCACGCCCCAGAGCCGTTCGGGATGTCCGTCCCCCGCCGCGTCCATATAGACGAACGACCGGGCGCTGACCATCTCGGTGGCGATCAGCCCGACCCCGCCGAAATGCCTCAAGAGCTCGCGGAACGGCGCGGTCGTATAGCCGGCCATTGGCGCCGAGAGGAGAGGAGGTTCGACCGCGACCGGACCGATCGAAAGCTTTTTCATTCCTCTTCGCTTCCGATCAGGCAGTTCACGAAAGTCCGCGAGTCGATAGACGAGGAATACGCGCCGACATACCGCGCGATCGAGTTGTTGAGCGATTCGAGAACGCGCACATACCCCAGGGCGGCGAGACGCTTGTTTTCGAGCGTCTTCAAATAGAGGTACCCGTCGTCAATCCGTTCAAACGTAGAAATTTCGGGTGAGAAGAGGTTCTCGGGAGCGCCGAGCGAAAAGCCGCTGGCATACCCCGCGCGGATCTTTTCGGGAATCAGGATCGATTCCGAGGCGAGTTCGAAACTCCGCGACTGCGCCGCCTCGGACTGGAGCGAATAGTTCCCGTACCACGGGGTCGAGCTGGGAATCGGCCAGCCCCGTTCGGTCGACCGCCGGGTCTTCCGCATCAGATCGATCTGCCCTTCCCGAATCTCGACGCGGAGCTGAGCGATACGCGCGTCGGCCGACGAGAGATAGACCCGATAGACGTCCATAAGCGCCTTGAAGTCGGGGGTATCGACCGTCGCCTGCCCTAAAATGCCGGAGGCTTTTTCGGCGCTCTCTTTGATATGCGTCTCAATGTTCAGATTGGCGATTTTACTGCGCAGGCTCCAGTACGACTCGACCGCCGCCAGACGTTCGGCGCCGCTTTGAATCTGCGAAAGCGCTTCGTAGAGGGAAAGGGGAATCTCGACGATCTCGGCATCTCCGCCGCCGCTGCGGGTCGGCGGCACCTGATAGATCACTTTGGTAATCTGAAAAAGCTGGTCTTCCTGTTCCGGAGTCAATTCGAGGGAATCGGGCTTACCGGCATCGAGCGCCGTCCTGGAACTCTCGGGCAGAGCCGCCGATTCCGGCGCGGCCTGAGGGGTTTCCGCGGCGCCGTTAATATCGGGAGGAAGAACGCTCGGCGTTTCGGAACCCGGGGCTTGCGGCGGCTGGGCGTCCAGGCCGGCTGTCACCGCAAGCAACGCGCCGAAGAGAACAGCAAAGACAAAGAAAGGAAAGGAGCGAAAAGAGGTCATCGCAACATCTCCGCGTTTTGGTCCGGCCGAACACCGCTTTCGGGATTCGGCGCGGCGGATGAATCAAATTGAGGAATTTCTGCGGATACCGGGCGCGGCCGCCGCGGCGAGTATTGGGTCGGAATCGGCACGGCGGAAGCGACCCGGGTCGGCTGCGCCGCGTTCCAATTCGGGATCGACGAGCGGTCGGGAACGCGGATCATCGTTGAGATCAGCCGCTGCCCGCTCACGTCGGGACCGACCGTTTCGGCCACATAGGCGGAGATCATTTTGTTATACGCACTCACCGAACGGATCAGACGTTCTTTGGCGTCGTTCAGTTTATCCGCCGCCGAAAGGAGAGTCTCCGCCGAGATCCCGCCGGTGAAGTAGAGCGTCCGGAAAGCTTCGAGCGCGTCGGAGGCGGCTTTGTTATACATGGTCATCATCTCGTAGTAAGCGGGAATCGCCTCGGCATAATACGCCGCCTGGGGCGAAAGCCGCTTTTCGCGGTTGATCCGTTCGAACCGGGTCTGATACGGGAGGGTATTCGGCGCATCGGTGGGGATCGCCAGACGGATAGTCTGATTCGAGGCTCCGTTCTGCCGGCCGATTTCGGCCAGTCGGCACTGAGCCTCGGCCAGGGCGATTTTCGCCTCGGCCGATCGCTGGGAGGCAAGCCGGCGCGCCGAGATGAGAACCGCCGTCTGGCTCTCGGACGGCGTTCCCTGCTGTGTAAATCGAGTAATACAGTCTTCAATATCGCCGGCCGAGATCAGCGAAAGATGATAGAGCGCCAACGCCTCGGCGACGTCCCAGTACGTCTCGGTTATGCGCTGACGTTCGGCGGGCGCGGTCACCCCATTCAGAACGTCGGCCAGCGCGGTCGGCTGACCGTGAATCTGTTCGAGAACCGAATCGGGAGGGGAGACAAGAATCTTCACCAGTTCGATCTCTTCGCCGGCGGGAGCCGTTTCCGTCTCTTGGGAAGGTTCGGCGGGGTTCGGCTCGGCCGAAGGAGCGGGCTGGTTCCCCGCAGGACTGTCGAGCGGAACGGCCGCCCCCCCCGGCGCCGCCCCGTTCCCGGCTTCCGGAGCCGCTTCCGGCGCGGCCGCCGGCTCGGGTTTTGTCTCCGGCCCGGGTTCTGCCGCCGGGCCGGGCTGGCCCGGGAAAACCTCGGGAATTTCACGCGGCTCTAAATCGACCTGAAAAGTGCCTTCCGGCGGTTCAGCGGGCGCGGGCTGACCAGCGGGCGCGGGCTGTTCTGCGGGCGCGGCCGGATCGGCGGGCGGAGCTGTCGGCGCCGCGGCGGGAACGTTCCCTTCCTGCGGATCGGCAACGACCATCAGGTCATTATCGTCGAAAAGAACGGCATCGTCGGCTCGAAGAATCGGAACCGAGGTCAAAAGAAAGAGGAGCGCCCAGAAGGCTCCCGAAAACTTTTTCGCACTCGCCATTTTGCGTAAACTCCGTTTTTCGGTGAGTGAAAACAAAACTCTCCGTACTCTTATTATAAGAAAAATCTCTTTTCCTGAAAAGACGAATAACCGTTCCGAACCGCGTTCCGAACGGGGAGAAGCGAAGACTCAGTCGCAGCGGAGCGGCGCGTCGATCGAATCCGGATCGAACGATACCGACCGTTTTCCCGAAAGGATCTCTTCGGGAAGGGTTCCCAGAAAATCACGCCGCCATCCGGTCATCAAACGGGGAGTGATCCTTGCCGGAAGGGTTCCGGCGCAATAGGCGATCATCTCGCGCGCGTCCTGGGGAACCGCCAGGATGTTCGGGGAAAGGTCGCGCTTTTTCGCCTCGTTATGGAGAATCGCCAGAAGCCATGAGGAGGCGATCGGATAATTCGGGAAACTGAAATTCACCGGAATTTCGGGAAGGGCGAAATCGGGAACCGCCAGCCCCCGCGCGATAATCTTGGGGAGTTCCTCCACATACATCGCCGCGTCGCTCCGACGATGAATCGAACGGAGCGCGGCCAGACGGTCCGGGTCGGTCGTTTTGAGTTTCGCCAGTTCAATGATCACGTCGTCTCGCAGAATATGGTTTGCGCTCCGCCGTTTGATCGCGGCTTTCTTTTCACGCCAATACCAAAGTTCCCGCACAATCGCCAGTTCGCGCCGCCCGAGCGTGGTTATTCCCGAGACCTTCTGCCACCCGAGACCGGTAAACGAGGCGACCATTCGCGCCAGGTAGTCCCGTGATTCTTCTTCGAACCAGGCAACGCGCCCCAGCCGTTCGAGCATCGCGCGGAGCTTATCGGCCACCCCTTCCAGATAGAGAACGTCGTTCAGCGCGTACTCGACCTGCAGAATCGAAAGGGGGCGTACCCGCCAGTCGGAACGCGTCTCGTCTTTCGGCAGATCGATATTCAGGATTTCGTCGACCAGTTTTTTCAGGCTCGTGGGGTAGTCGATTCCGACGAACCCGGCGGCGAGCTGAATATCAAAAAGGCGGTCGGGCACCCGCCCGATCGCCTTATAGCAGAATTCCATCTCGCTCCGGGCCGAATGGGCCGTCACCCTCACCGCCGGGTCGCAGAGCTTGGTCCAGAACGGGGTCATATCTTCGACGGCCAAAGGGTCAATCAGAATCGGACCGAATTCGGTCGCCGCCTGAACCAGGCAAAGTTCGGTTCTGTACTTCCCGTCCGAGATGAACTCGGTATCGAAGTCGATCCGCTTTGCGTTGCGGATCGACTCCAAATAATCCGAAAGTTCGGCATTGCTGCGTATGAAGCGGTGAGATGCCATCGCCGGAGAAGAATTATCTCAGGAAGACTAACGTCATGACCAAGAGGATCGGGAAGAGGATACAGATCGTATACCCGATGTATCCGAAGAAGCTCGGCATCTTAATCCCCGACTGCTCGGCAATGGACTTCACCATAAAGTTCGGGCCGTTCCCGATATAGGTCATCGCGCCCATCATCACCGAGCCGAGCGAAATGGCCATCAGAAGGGCGAGCGAGATCGGCACGCCCGAAACTTTTTCGGCGTCTTCAAGCTCGGCTTTGACATTGGGATCTTCCACGGCTTCGGCGGCATCGGCGGCGCGCGCCGTCTCGAAGAAGACGACGTACGTCGGCGCGTTATCGAGAACCGACGAGAGTGAACCCGACATCCAGAAGAATTCCTGAGCCTCGTTCAGACCGATCTTCCCGCCGACCGAGTGAACGCTTTCGGTGATCTCTTTCCCCTTTTCGTTCAGGATCTGCAGAGGCGCCTGCATACAGATAAAGATCCCGAAGAAGAGGGCGGCAACTTCGATGATCGCGCTGAAATTGAAATCATTTTCGGCACGAACGGCTTTCGAGCCGAACGCGAGCGAAATGAAGACCATCGCCAGCTGAACGATCTCGCGGAGGAACATCGGAGGATACCAGCCCCCCTCGCCGTTGGTCGCGCCGAGCGCCTTGCTCGGATCGAGGAACATCACCGCCAAAACGACGCCGATCAGGCAGAAGAGGTTCGGGCAGAGACCGTGAATCCGAAGGGGCTGAACCGCGACGTCGTCGATCGCCTTATCCAGCGGGGTCTCCTTGCGGTAGAACCAGAGGGTATCCCACAGGAAATACAGGCCGATCAGAATGGCGTTCACGAAGATCCACATCGGCCAGAGGTTTATCGTCCAGAGGAAGTTCACCCCGCGCAGATACCCCAGGAAAAGGGGCGGGTCGCCGATCGGCAGGAGGCAGCCGCCGCAGTTGCAGACGGCCAGGATGAACATGACAACCGTATGAACCTTATACTTACGTTCGCGGTTCGTATCGATCAGAAGGCGGATCAGGAGCATCGCCGCGCCGGTCGTTCCGATGAAACTGGCCAGAATCGCGCCGATCGCCAGGATGATCGAGTTCAGAAGCGGGGTCGCTTTCAGGTCGCCTGAAATGCGGATCCCGCCGGTAATCGTAAAGAGGGAGAAGAGCAAAACGATAAACGAAATATACTCGCCGATAATCGCGTTGACGAAGATCGTTCCCGCCTTCGGCAGGGAGCCGTCGACCACGTCATGGGCCGGCCAGTGGAGTTCGACCGGCGAGACATGAATAAAGGCGTAGTAGAGGAGAACGATCAGCCCCAGTCCCGCGGCAACCAGGAACCGGTGCAGGTTGCTCTCCCAGAAGTGTTCGGTCGCGGGAATCAGCGGCAGAACGGCGATACAGAGGAGCAGAACGCAGAACGGGATGGCCGCCCAGAGGGGGGGCGCAATCACTTCGGCGTGCCCGGTCTGTTCGGCCTCGGCAACTTCGGCGGCAATTTCGGCCTCTTCGGCTTCGGCCGCGGAATGCTGCACATGCGAGGCGGCGGTCCACTTTTGGGGGATACCGGCGAAAAGGGCCGCGACATAAATGACAAAGAGGATTACCAAACCCCAGATAACCGGTTTGGTATTGACCGAAGTCGGCGCTTGAAGTGTCTGTTCTGGCATGGTGCTGAGATCCTGTAACTGAAACGACTCCCCCTTTTCCGAACCCACCGACCGGAGACGAAAGGAACTCGGCAAAAGGAGACCTTTTCCCACCCTCTGCGGGCGCGGAAAAATAAAAAAACACGTTGCTTTATTCTACCGTTTTTTCGTGAAAACGGAAGGGAGAGACCCGGGGACAAAGAGTCGGCGGAAGGCAAAAAATAAGGGGGAACCTCTCGGCTCCCCCCCGAAAAACAGGCCGAAACCCACACACCGGCGGGCGCTTTTGTTTAGAAGAAATCCGGTTCCTCTTCGGACGGCTGCGGCTCGGCGGGCTTTTCGGCATTTTCATCGCCGTCCGCGTTCCGACCGGCCGCCGCCCCGTCATTGTCTCCGCCGCCCGCCTTCTGAATCCGGACGTTTTCCAAAAGCCCCCTCAGGAGACTCGGCTTTTTCTCTGACGGCTCGTTGTGGGTGACCAGCGATTCGGCGACCGCCGCCGGATCTCCCCCGCGTTCGGCAACCATAACGGCGACCATCACATCTTTGAACCAGTAGAGGCGCGCCAGGTATTCGGGCGTGGTGGTATCGATCCAGCCGACAACGATATGGTTCAGATCGCGGATCTGTTCGACCGTCCCCTGCGGCGGGAGTCCCAGTTCGGTCCGCGCCTTATCGTAGAGTTTCGAAAAGTGGTCCAACGCCTGAGCGCATTCGAGAATCGCATCGACTTTCTTCCCGTCGGGACGCTCGTCATAGATCACCATCTCACGCAGAAAAAACTCTTTGGTGAGCGTTCGGATATTCGACTCGATCTGGCTTTCGCGAAACGCCAGGGGATCGCTCTCCGTCTTGAGTTCCCGGAGCTCGTCATGTCGGCGTTTGATCTGTTCGGTAAGTTCATCGGTCGGAACGATCTCGTTCAGGGCGATAAAGCGGCCCGAATCCGGCCCGGACGTGATCCGGTAATCGGGACGGCCGATCGCCCGTTTTCGCGACTCAACCTCTTTGGCAACGATCTTCTCGTCCCGCTTTTGGAGATACTCCTGCGCCGCCTGCTTGATATAGGGAATCGCCTTCATCACAATCGGCGAGTTGATATCCGACTCCTTCAGCAGGTTCAGACGGTATTCGTATTTGCGAACCAGACGATTCCGAACCTCCGGGGTCTGTTTCTGCATATCGTTAAACGCCAGCCAGCCGGTCAGCTGGACGTTATGCGCCTTCTGCGCCTGGTTGGGCGAAATCGACCGTTTACAATGCTTAACCCAGAGCCCGACCCCGATCAGGGTCAGGATAAGCAAAAGAGTCACCACCAAGACGAAATAGAGGAACCCGTAGAGGAGAGATCGGAAGAAGAAGTAACTCCGGCGCCCCATCGGCGAGGCGGACTCACCCAGGAGCGAATCGTCGAGCGGCTGGATCCGCGGCTGATCTCCGGAACTCGAGTTGCTCGTTTCGGTTTTAACGGAAGGGTCGCGGTCAGTCATTTTTCAGTTTCATCAATGTGATTTTCAAAAACACGAAAGGTACACTTCATCCCATTATAATGCCACATATTCTCTTTTTCAAGAGAGCGGGCGATTCCTGAGCGAATTTTTCGCTGTGAAAAGCCGATTTCCCCGTTTTGCCCGCGTTTCACACGATTTCGACGGGAAAATCCCCCTTCCCGCGCCCGGAACCTTGCGCACTTCACCCCGGCGGGTATAATTCCGTCATAGAGAGTTTTCCCTTAATCGTATCCGTACCCCTCAAGATTCGGAGATTTTTATGATCGCGAAAGATATGAAGCGCGGCGACATTATCGTTTACAACGAGGCGCCGATCATCGTCGAAAACGTCCAGGTTCAAACCCCGTCGGCCCGAGGCGCGGCCACTCTTTACAAGTTCCGATGCCGGAACCTGATCACCAAAGACAAGGTCGACCTGAAAACGAAGGGGACCGACAACTTCCAGGACGCCGATTTCAAAAAGCGCGAAGTTCAGTTCAGTTATGCCGACGGCAGCGACGCCTTCTTCATGGACAAGCAGGACTACAACATGTACAACATCCCCAAAGAGGATGTTGAGGAAGAGATGAAGTACGTCACGGAAGGCCTCGAAGGGATCTACGCGCTGATCTACGAAGACCGCTGCGTCGCCATTGAGCTTCCGGTCACGGTCGAAATGCAGGTCGTTGAATGCGACCCCGCCGCGCGCGGCAACTCGGCGACGAACCGGAACAAGCCGGCGAAAACCGCCACGGGTCTGGTCGTCATGGTTCCCGAGTACCTCGAAAACGGCGAAGTCATCAAGATCGACACCCGTTCGGGCGAATTCCTCGGCCGGGCGAAGTAAAACTTTTTTTTCACGTCCGTTTCGTTTTCAGCCACCTCATCCGCGGCGCATCGCCGCGGACGGGCGGGACTTCCGCCCTTCTGTATTTCTTTAAACGATGTTTGACAAGGGGGTTTCCATGCGTCTGTTTCAAGTTGTCGTCCTATCGCTGCTGTTAGGGTTCTGCACTCTCCTTTCCGCCGAAAATATCGCCGTCACGCCGACGGTCGAAGAGGGGATCGCCTGGTACAACGCCGCCGACTGGCCGACCGAGGGGAAAGGCTGGGCCGAAACCGCCCGTCCGTTCGACCGGATCCCCGACGAGTTTGCCGAACGGATTCCCACGGGAGTGCGGGAACTCGGCAAGAACACCGCGGGTCTTCTGACCCGATTCCGAACCGACGCCGACTCCATCCGGGTGAAATACACTCTCCTGAGCGGAAATCTGGCGATGTTCCACATGCCCGCCACGGGGGTGAGCGGTCTTGACCTCTACGTTCTCGAAGAGGGAAAATGGTGCTGGGCCGCCTGCACGAGGCCGGTGAATCAGGAAGAGACAGGCGTTCTCGCCGACGGGCTCGGCCGCGAGATGCGGGACTACTTGATTTACTTCCCCCTCTATAACGGGATCGAAGCGCTTTCGATCGGGGTCGCCGAAGACGCCGAATTTCACGCGGTCGCGCCGAATCCCGCCAAACCGATCGTCTACTACGGCACGTCGATCACCCAGGGCGGCTGCTGTTCGCATCCGGGCAACGTCTACACGTCGATGTTAAGCCGTCGGCTCGGCGTTCCGTTCATCAACCTGGGCTTTTCCGGCTCGGCGCGGATGGAACCGGAAATGGCCGAGATGATCGCCACGCTCGACCCGGCGCTCTTCGTAATCGACGCGGTCCCGAACATGGACGCCCCCCTGATCCGCGAGCGGGCGCTTCCGTTCCTCAAAACGCTCCGCGCGGCGCATCCCGAAACGCCGATTCTGATCGTCGACGGCCGGTTTTACGCCAACTGCCACATCAAAAAGGCGCTTGCCGCCCAATGTCAGGGAGAATCCGACGCCCTTCGCGAGGCCTACGACGCTTTCGCCGCGGAAAGCGGCAACGTCTACTGGCTCGGTCATGAAAACCTGATCGGCGAAGATATCGACTACGACGCGACGATGGACTCGTCGCACCTGAACGACCTGGGAATGTTCCGTCAGGCCGACAAGCTCGAACCGGTGATCCGCGGGATACTTTCCCTGTAAGAGGGCCTTCATGCAGACCGCCACCGTCGATTACCTGCTCACGCCGGACGAGTTCCCCGAACGCCCTCCCGTCACCGTCATCTTCGGCGACGAGGCGTTTCTGCGCGCCGAGGTCTTCAAGCTCTTCCGCAGCCGCGTCTTAACCGAAGAAGACGCCGAGTTCTCGTACAGCGAGCATGACGGCAACTCCGATCTGCGTTTCTCCGATATTGTCCTCGAGCTCTCGTCGCCGCCGATGTTCGGCGGCGACGTCCGACTGGTACGCGTCACCGACGCCGACCGTTTCGTCAGCGCCTACAAAGAGGAAATCCTTCAATACCTCAGAGAGCCGTCGAAAGTCGGTCTTCTCCTTCTCCAGGTCAAATCGCTGATCAAGACTTCGGCCCTGTACAGAGAAGTCGAGAAGGCCGGTCTTCTCATCGAGGCGAAACAGCCCGACAGAACCAGCCTGGACAAATGGCTCAAAAAACGGTGCGGGACATACAGCGTCGCCGCCGAGACGGGCGCGTTAAATCTCCTGTACGACCTGATCGGCGAAGAGCCGGGACTTCTCGACAGCGAAATTCAGCGTCTGGCGCTCCTGGGACCGCCGGGCGGCATGCTGACCGAAGAGTTCATATCGCAAAACGTCGGCTCATGGCGGCTTCAGAAAGCGTGGGACATCGTCGCACAGGCGCTTTCGGGAGATTTCCCGACGGCGGTTCACCAGCTCGATCTCCTCCTCGCCTCCGGCGAACAGCCGATCGCCGTCCTGGCGCAGATGGGCGCCGTTCTCCGAAAATACTGGGCGGCCACCGAGCTCTTCCTCGACGCGGAAAAACACACTCCCCGTCAGAATTCAAACAGTCTTCTCGAAAAATCCGTCGACGGCGCGAAGATTTTCATTCCATACAAACTGAGATACAAAAAGACCGCCAGAGAGCACCCGGTCAGCCACATGAAACAGCTCGGCCGGCGCCGCGGCGAGCGCCTGGCGAACCTCCTCCTTCAGGCCGACCTTGACCTCAAGGGGGGACAGCGGATCGACCCGCGCGTCATTATCGAAGAGCTGCTCGCCGAACTCTCGTCGCGGGAACTCCGAAACGGAGCGTATATCGCGTCGAAAAGGCCTCCGCTCGACTAGCGGGAAAAGCCCGAAACATCAAAGGCGGAACATCAAAGGAACTTCCGCGACTCTTCGACCGCCATGCGGTCGCACTCTTCGTTTTGGGGATGGCCGGCGTGCCCCTTGATCTTGGTGAATTTCATAGTGTGTATCTGATTCAATTCGTCGAGCCGCTGCCAGAGGTCGAGATTCTTCACCTCTTTCCACGCCTTCCCTTCGCGGCGGCGCCATCCGTTTTTCTTCCACGACGCCATCCAGCTCGAAAGGCCGTTTAGGACGTAGGTGCTGTCACTGACCACTTCGACGCTGCAGGAGTGTTTCAGCGCCGAGAGCCCCTCGATCACCGCCATCAGTTCCATGCGGTTATTGGTCGTCTGCGCCTCGCCGCCGCTTCTGACGAGTTCTTTCCCCGACGCCGGATGAACCAGAATGAACCCCCACCCTCCCGGTCCGGGATTCCCGCTGCACGCGCCGTCGGTGTAAAGAATCACATCTGCCATATCGCTCACTTTCACTCTTCCGAAATCATGTCTACCAAACAAGCACGTCCGAAGGCTCTTCACGGCGGGCCAGACAGAGCCGAAGATCCCGCCGGGGATCGATTCCGGCGCGCGAAAGTTCGCGTTCGACCGTCTCGAGCGCCAGAGCCGGCGTGTTGTTCTTATCGCTGATATGCCCCAGAACGATCTGCCGGGTACCCCGCGCCGCCAGTTCGGCGGCGAATCGGCCGGCGGCGAGATTCGACAGATGCCCGCGGTTCCCCGCGACCCGCTTTTTCAGAAAAGCGGGATACGGCCCGCTGCTGAGCATATCGAGATCGTGGTTCGACTCGAGCAGAACCACGTCGGCGCCGTAGAGCGCGGCCTTCACGTCGAGCGAGACGTACCCCAGGTCGGTGGCGACCGCCGCCGCGCGGCCGGCGTATTCGATTCGGTATCCCACCGAATCGGGCACGTCGTGCGGGGTCGAAAACGCGCTGATCCGAACCGCGTCGGGAAGCCCGTCAATTTCGGGCGAAGCGTCAAACTCGCGCTGATACTCTTCGGGAACCCTGCTGACTCTTATATCGCTCCGAACGATATCCCACGTCCCGCGGCTGGCGTAGATCGGCAGATGATACCGGCACGCCATCGCGCCGACGCACTTCGTATGATCAACATGCGCGTGCGTCACCAAAATAAACGAAAGGCCGGCGATATCCTCGCCGATTTCGGAAAGCGCGCACTTAACGCGGCGCATCGAAACCCCGCAGTCAACCAGGAACGAAACGGTTCCGCATCGAACGAAGATCGCGTTGCCGCTGCTGCCGCTGGCGATCGGGTAAAAGAGAGCGTCGCCGCCGGTAAACTCACTCACGCGCCTCTCCGTTCCGTTTGCGCAGGTTCGCCGCGGCGCGCGCGGCGGGCGAGACGGTTCCCCGTTCGGCGGGCGGGAGCTGTTCGAGCTCGTCGAGCGTTCGGAAGAACTCGACCGCCGCGGTGCGGTAATCGGCGCCCCCCAGTTCGGAGGCGAGCCGAATACTCCGGTCGATCAGTTTCTTATTCGACGCCGCGACGTGCGCCATCCAGTTGCTCGACAGGCGGCCGAGTTTCCCCATCGTGGCGCTTGAAATATTGTTCAGCGCCAGTTTCGGCGCGATATGCCCGAACAGGTCGAGCGGAGTTTTCGGCAGCTCGACGTCGATAAAGAAAGCGCGGTCGAACCCGTCGGCGTTCGGCGCCGACGGCCCGATCGCCAGAACCGCCTTCGTCTGATATTCCTCCGTCTGAGAATCGTACGCCCGGCGCCACGCGTCGGCAGCGTGAACACACGCCTCGTCCCCCAGCAGCAGGGCGACCGCCGCGTTCGGCGTCACTTCGGTGCGCGAGGCGTCCGGCTCGTTCCCGATTTGGAACCTGTAGAGCTCCTCCACCCCGATTTTCGGGGGATCGGCGGCGATCGATTCCGGCGCGCCCATCTGCCGATACTCCGCGGGGGTCCATGAAATACAGTTCGGCGTGTGGAACAGAATCGACTTCCACGCCGAGACCGAGTCGTTCGTCGGATCCTTGACCAGTGCCCACGGCGCGGGCGAAACGGTATCGTTATCGGCGCGGAACGGCGGAATTTTAAACGTGGGGGAACGTTCGGTCGTATCGGTGAAGATGTCGATCATCGCCCGATCGGCGAAATACGTCACACGTCCGCCCTTCTCGTATATCGCCGCTTCGAAGTCGATATAGTCGGCGGCGACTTTCAGGTTTTCGGCCGAACGCAGCCGGGCCAGAAGCGTGCGGAACTCTTCGGCGGTACGTTTCGGTGTGCGGCCGACGACGCCGAGAAGCCGAAGTTCGTCCTCTGCGAGTTTTTCGCGTGCGGCTTCGGCCAGCGCCAGTTCGAACGCCGAACCGGCGACGAGCATTTCGATCGTGGTCGCCTGCATACGGGTCGATCCGGCGATCCCCATCGGCCCGGTCGTCAGGTCGATCACGTTGACCGCGTCGTTTTCGATCACCTCGCGCGAGCGGACGATCCTCTCGGCCATCAGTTCGGCGGGATTATTAAACAGAAAATGGGTCCGCGCGCCGGCGTCGAGTCCGGCGTGGATCGTTCCGATCACCGACGACGTCTCGCCCCCTTCGCTGATCGCCACGACGGTATCGTCGGCCGTCAGGTTCCGTTCGGCCATCTGGCGATACCCGAACGCGGCGTAATCCTCGAACGACTCGACCGATTTCACCAGCGCGTAATCGCCGCCGGTCATCACCGCGCCGGTCGACTCGAGCCAGCCGCCGACCTTCTCTTTCAGCGAGGGATAAAGGCCGAACAGCTCGGTCCAGAACCGCCGGTTCGCCGCGTCCAGCAGAATCGCCAGCCGACCCGTCGCGCCGCATCCGCTGAAGATAATCCGTCCGCCGGACAAGAGCGACTTTCGGATTGAGGCGACCAGTTTTTCGAACGGTTCCGACCCGATCACCCGTTCGAAGACCGGCGGGATATCCCCATCGACCGAATAGAGCATTTCGAGACCTTCGGCGGTATCCCGAGCCAGCGCGTCGGAAAGGCCGCGCGTTTTCGGATGTGACTGTTCGGTGATCAGAAAACCGAGCTGAAACTGTTTTTCGTCGCGAATGAACTGATCCGCCCGCGCTTCCGGCGACAACTTTTCCATTGTGTGATTCCTCTCTATGATTTTTCGATAATACGATCGCGTTTAAAGGTAAAGAGCGCGCAGGAGAGAACAGCGAGCCCCCCCAGCACCCACGAGGCGGAAAGAATCACGAACCCGCGCGAAAGCCCTTCCGCCGCGCCGTAGACGTCTTGGAGTTTCCCCAAAAGGAGGGGCGAAAGGGACCCGATCAGAAACGCGGTCATAATC
>JAGCAH010000163.1 GCA_017652805.1 Thermoguttaceae bacterium
CGCCGGTTACAACTTCACTCCCGAAAATGAAGTCGAATACCTTGAACAGGAAGCGAAACGTCTGGTCTCGGAAGAGGGGCTTGACGCGACACTGGTCGAAAAATCCCAGAAGTTCGCCGTTAAGGAAGCTCTCCGCGAGACCGACCGCGCTACGTACCAGGCGATGGAAGCGCTCGTTCACAACCTGAACACGATGCACTCGCGCGCCGGGGCGCAGACGCCGTTCTCGTCGATCAACTACGGCACCGATATCTCGCCCGAGGGACGGATGGTTACCAAGAACGTCCTTCTGGCGCAGGAAGCGGGTCTCGGCGACGGGGAAACCCCGATCTTCCCGATCCACATCTTCCGCGTCAAAGAGGGCGTCAACGCTCAGAAAGGGGACCCGAACTACGACCTGTTCCAGCTGGCCTGCCGCGTGAGCGCCAAGCGCCTCTTCCCGAACTTCTCGTTCCAGGACGCCCCCTTCAATATTCCTTACTATAAGCCGGGACATCCCGAGACCGAGATTTCCTATATGGGGTGCCGTACCCGTGTGATTGGAAACGTTTATGATCCGGAACGTGAAATCGCGTTCTCCCGCGGTAACCTTTCGTTCACCTCGATCAACCTGCCCCGTATCGCGATCAAGGCCCACGGCAACGTCGACTGGTTCTTCGATGAACTGAGCCGTAAAATCGACCTCTGCGTGGCGCAGCTTCTCGAGCGCTTTGAGTTCCAGTCGCACAAGAAGGTCAAGAATTTCCCCTTCCTGATGGGGCAGGGGTGCTGGCTCGACAGCGACAAGCTCTCGCCGGAAGACGAAGTCGGCGAAGTCCTGAAGCATGGGACGTTCTCGATCGGGTTTATCGGCCTGGCCGAAACGCTCAAAGCTCTGATCGGTTTCCATCACGGCGAGAGCGAAACCGCGCAGAATCTGGGTCTGGAAATCGTCACGTTCATGCGCCAGAAGGTTGACAGCTATTCCCGGAAGATGGGGCTCAACTTCACCCTCCTGGCGACCCCCGCCGAAGGGCTTTCCGGCCGCTTCGTCCGAATTGACCGGAAACGGTTCGGCCTGATCGAAGGAGTGACCGACCGTGACTATTACACCAACAGCTTCCACATTCCGGTCTACTTCGGCATCACCGCCTACGAGAAGATCCGCCTGGAAGCGCCTTATCACGCGCTGACCAACGCCGGTCATATTACCTACGTTGAAGTCGACGGCGACATTTCGTGCAATCCGGAAGCTTTCGAGAATATCGTCCACATGATGCGCAAGGCGGGAATCGGCTACGGCGCGATCAACCATCCGGTCGACCGCGACCCGGTCTGCGGCTACACGGGAATCATCAACGACAAATGCCCGAAATGCGGCCGCGAGGAGGGCGATCAGCCGTTCGAACGGATCCGCCGGATCACCGGGTATCTTGTCGGAACCCTCGATCGATTCAACAACGCGAAACGGAAGGAAGTCGAAGACCGTGTCAAACATGCCCACTGACACCATCCTCGTCGCGGGCATTGAGCCGGAATCGATTACCGACGGACCGGGGGTGCGTTTTGTGGTTTTTACCCAAGGGTGCACCCACGACTGCCCCGGTTGCCACAATCCCGAGACGCATGCCCTTTCGGGGCGCGGTACCCCGATGACCGTCGACGAGCTCTACGCCCGAATCGCAGCCGACCCGCTTGTTTCCGGGGTGACCTTTTCGGGAGGGGAACCCCTCCTGCATGCCGGTCCCCTGTCGAAGCTCGCGAAGAAATGCCGCGCCGACGGCAAAAACGTGATTGTCTACACCGGGTATCTCTACGAACAGATACTCGAGGCGGCGAATCCCGACTGGAACGCGCTTTTGGCCGAGACCGACATTCTGATCGACGGTCCTTACGTCGAAGCGGAGCGGTCGCTGGCGATCCACTTCCGTGGGTCGCGGAACCAGCGGGTCTTCTTTCTGACCGAGTGCGGCAAGTCGTTCGAGAAGCGGTTTTAGACTGTC
>JAGCAH010000164.1 GCA_017652805.1 Thermoguttaceae bacterium
CCCGACATGCCGGCGATGCTGATGGACGGGAACTTTATGCAGCTGACCCTCGACGCGCTCGAAGCGCGGTACGTCGCCGACCCGTCGGCTCCGCCCCCCGCCGAACCGGCGGTGCCGCTCCTGCGCCGCGTTCTGGCCGAATCGCCCGACCGTTCGGTCACGGTTCTGACGGTCGGGTTCGCCACGAACCTGGCGCGCCTCCTGGACTCCCCCGCCGACGAAATTTCGCCCATGACGGGCCGGGAACTGATCGCCCGCAAGACCGACCGGCTGATGATCATGGCGGGCACATTCAGCGGCCGGCCCGCCGACTATGTCGAAAACAACATCCGGTTCGACGTTGACGCGGCGCGCCGCGTCGCCGGCGGCTGGCCCGTTCCGATCGTCTGGGAAGGACACGAGATCGGATCCAGCCTCCTCTTCCCCCTCGACCGGCTGCAGCGCATCTTCGCCGCCGATCCCGATATGCCCGCGTACGTCTCGTGCCGGCATTTCGGAATTCCGACGATGGCGCTCTGGGATCTCGCCGTACCGCTCTTCGCGGTTCATCCCGGCTATTTCCGGCTCAGCCCGCCGGGCCGCGTCGCGATCCGCGAAGACGGCACATGCGCGTTCACGCCGGAAGAAAACGGCCGCGACCGGTATATCGAGCCGCTCACCGGCGAGGAATCGGTCCGCATCCTCGAGGCGTTCGGGTGGCTCCTCTCGCAGCCTCCGCGCCGAAACGCGGACTGACCGAAACCTTCCGTTCACCTTGTACATTCATTCCCGAAAGGAAACCGATAAAAATGACCCGTGCGGAAAAAATCGCGTCTCTCCTGTGTGTACTTCTCTGTTCCGCGTCCGCCGCGTTCGGGCTTGAAATCCCGGCGAAAGATGTCGAAGCCGTCGCAGCGCGCGCGGCGGAACTGGCCGCGGTCATCCCCGCCGAGCCGGTTCCGCTGATTCCTTCGATCACCGACCGTGAAAAGTGGGAGGCGTACGCCTCTCTGACCGGAACATCCAAAGTCATCAAAAGAGCCGAAAATTACCTCGCCGAACCGATCCCCGAACTCCCCGAAGACCTCTACAAGGAATTCTTCGTCAACGGGAACCGGTCGAATTTCCAGGACGGGCGCGGTATCTGGTCGAACCGCTTTACATTCCTGGCGATGGCCGAACTGATCGAAAACAAGGGCCGGTTCCTTCCGGCGCTTGAAGAAATGATCCGAATGTGGTGCGGCTACCCGAGCTGGACGCTCCCGGCGCACGACCACCTCGCGACGATCTACGACGGCAAAGACGAAGGTCCCGACCTGGTCGCGACGGCTTTCGGCGGGTCTCTCGGAATCGTCGTTCAGGCGATGGAACCGGTTCTTTCCCCCGAAGTAACACAGCTGGCCCGCGAGAACATCCGCCGCCGCGTTTTGACGCCCGTTCGGAACAAGATCGAAAAGGGCGGCTATGTCATGATGGACTGGGTCGTCGGCACGAGCAACTGGAATCCGGTCTGCTACTGCGGAACGACGGCGGCGGCTCTTTCGGTCTGCGCGTCCGCCGAAGAGCGGGCGTGGTTCCTTGCCGCGGCCGAACATTTCGTCTCGTCCCGTTTCTTTCTCGGCATTACCGACGACGGCTACTGCTCCGAGGGGATCGGCTACTGGGGTTACGGGTTCGGCCATTTCGCCATGCTCGCCGAACTCGCCTGGCGCGGTTCGGGCGCGGTCAACCTTTACGCATGTCCGAAGGTCCGTCCTCTCACCGAGTTCGCGCTCAAAATGGAAGTCGCTCCCGGCTGTTACGCCGCTTTCGCCGACTGTTCCCTCACCGCCAGGCCCGACAAGACTCTTCTTGCGCTTCTGAGCCGACGGCTCGGGCTCGGCCTGTCCGAAATCGAGCGAAAGTACGGCTATCCCCACTGCAGGCCCGGCTCGCCGATCTCCGCAGCGGTCTATTTCTTCCCCGCGTTCGAAGCGGGCGGCGAACTCCCCGCCCTGGCCCCTTCGCCGGACGGAAAACCCGCCGATTATCTCGCCGAACCGGTCAGCCGGTTCCCCGACGCGGGCGTGGTCATCTGCCGCCCGCCGAAAGGGGACGATTCGCAATTCGCGGCGGTCTTCAAAGGGGGGAACAACGGCGAAATGCATAACCACAACGACATCGGCACCTTCTGCGTTCTGCGCGGCGGCGTCTGGCTCGTCATCGATCCGGGAAGCGAACCCTACACCAAACGGACATTTTCCGAACACCGGTACGAGGGGGAACTCCTGAACTCGTTCGGCCATCCCGTTCCGCGGATCAACGGCACGCTGCAAACAGCCGGCCGCAAGGCTCAGGCGGAAGTCCTCGAATTTGAGCCGGCCGGCGGCACGGCGTCATACACGCTCGATCTCACGAGCGCCTATCCCGATTCCGGCGCCGAGCGGGTGATCCGCCGGTACGAGTACGCACGCGCCGGCGGGGAAACCCCGAACCGCCTCACCGTGACCGACACGGTCACCTTCGCGCCCGACGCCCCCCGCGCGGCCGACTTTCCGCTCATCACGTTCGAGAACTGGACTCCGATCGACGAGCGGACGATCGAGATCACCCCGCGTCCCGCCAAAGACGGGTCGGCCGGACCCGGCATCCGAGTTGCCGTTGCGGCACATGATGAAAACGACAATCCCGTTCCCGGCCGGTTCACCGAACAGATCGTCGGCAAAGATGATCCGATGACCCCCAAAAAACCGAAGCGGATCACCTGGGAAACCGAGCTCGCCGAAGGGCGCACACTGACCGTTACAACGACGATCGAGTAACCCCGTTTCCCCGGTCTAACCCCAAGCTTTCTTACTCAACAGCCCTTCCCCTGCGCGGCGGGGGAGGAGTCCCTCCCGGCTCGCCGGAATATCTGCCGAAAAAACGATTCTTTCGAACATACCCTAAGGAAATCAGCGATGACCGCAAACCGTTCCAAGCTCATTTTCGTTCTGAGCCTGCTCTTCTGTTTCGCGTCCGCCGCGCTGGCCGCCGACGTGCCGGCGGAAGATGCCGACGCAGTCGCCACGCGTTCGGCGGAGCTCGCGGCGGCCGTTCCCG
>JAGCAH010000165.1 GCA_017652805.1 Thermoguttaceae bacterium
GCGTCTCGCAAATGGGCGAAATCGGCCGCTTCTGCCGCGCCCGGCAGCCGTTCTGCTTCCGGTCGGAACCGGTTCCCCAGGTCTTTTTGATCATTCCGACCTTTTCGCATTATGACCGGCTCGACCGTCAGGGGGGAGGACTCTTCCCCAACGCGCTTCTCTGGCACCGCGGCCTGAACAACGCCATCCTCGACAACCAGTATTCGCTCGACGTCGGAACCGACGCGGCGTTCAGAAGCCTCGCCGATCGGTATCCCGCCGCCGCGCTCTGCCAGTGGGAAGCCCTCCCTCCCGGTTTCGCCGGCTTTCTGGCCGATTATGTGAAAAACGGCGGCCGCCTTCTCCTGACCGGGGAAAAGCTCCCTTCCCTCTTCGACGGGGAGCTGAAAGATGCCGTGTGGCAGAACTGCGGTCCCGGCGGCGTGCTGAGATCCTGCGCCTTCGGCAAGGGGCTGGTCGTCGTCTATCCGCAGGATTTCTCCGAACAGTATTACAGAGAGCCGGACGCGGAAACGCGCGATCTGATCGGAGAGGCGATGCGCCTGGTCCTCCCCGAACCGGCGGTCACGGCCGAAGGCTCGCATGAGGTCGACATCTCGCTCCGCCGCACCGCCGACGGAAAACTGACGGTTCATCTGGTCAACATTTCCGGTCCCCACCGCACCGATCCGTTCTTCAACGACATTCAGCCGGTCGGCCCGCTCACCGTCCGTGTCAAAACCGATAAGGCGCCCGATTCGGTTCGGCTTGAACCGGACGCCCGTCCCCTCCCGTTCGAACGGGGCGAAGACGGATTCGTCACGGTCGCCATTGACCAAATCGGAATCTACGATATCCTGGTAATCGACTAGGCGCAACACAGACCGCGTCAGCGATATCCGGCAAAAGCGGGGCGCTTCGAAGCGCCCCGCGCCTGTTTTTTGAGGGGCGCCAAAGAGCACCGCAAAAGGACCGCCATGGCAAAGATTGTATTGGGAACCGTTTTTCTTCTGATCTGTTCCAACGCGTTCATGACCTACGCCTGGTACGGCCATCTGAAGTTTCTGAAAGGAAGCTTCTGGTTCTGGGCGGTACTGATCAGCTGGGGAATCGCGTTTTTCGAATATATGCTCCAGGTTCCCGCCAACCGGCTCGGCGCACGCGCACTCTCGGTTCCGCAGCTGAAAATCATTCAGGAAGTCATCGCCCTTTCGGTCTTTATCCCGTTTTCGATTTTTGTCTTAAAGCAGAAGATTTCGATGAACTACCTCTGGGCGTGTCTCTGCGTCCTGGGCGCGGTTTTTTTCGTGTTCCGCGACTAGCACGGCGTGCTTCAAAGGGAAAGAATATACTCGACCAGATCGTCGAGTTCTTCCGGCGAAAGGTCGTTCAGCTGTCCCCGTCGGTTGGCGTGTTTCCCGTCGATAAGCATTTCGCGTACCGTGAGCCAGTGGCCGGTACTCAAATAGGGAGCGGTTCTCCAGACCTCGATCAGGGTCGGCGTATCGAACCGCGTCTGTGGCTCTTTAAAGTCCTGCGAGCCGGTCGCGTGCATCGAAAGATCGGTAAAGAGCGGCTCGGGATGACACGACGCGCATCGGGTTCGGGAACTCTCGAAAAGAATCTTCCCGCGTCGTGCCGAAAGGCTGAGTTCCCCTTTCTCAAGACGGGGGCTCGGAACGGGACGAAGCGATTTTAAATACTCGTCGATCGCGCAATAGTCCTCTTCCGGCAGGGAACTGAAAAGGATATGAACGACCCCGGCCCGCACCGCGGTTTCGGCGTCGGCCCGAACGCCGGTGATCATCGACGGGGGCGTTTCGTGCGAATAAAGGAGGCTTTTGGTATTCTTCGGGTTTCCGACGCCGTCGTTTTCAAGGTCCCAGCTCAGAGCGTCGGCCCGGCCGTCCGGATGGCAGGTGATACAGCTCTGCCAATGTTCCTGGCAGTAGAGCGCGTCGCTGAACAGGTATTCCCCCCGGCGCACGGCGGTTTCGACCGGTTTCGGACCGAGCCGGCGAAACGCTCGGGCGAACGTCACGCCCGGCATCGGTGAAAAGTCGGACAGGGGAATCCAGCCGCCGGCCCTCTCTCCCCGATCCGCGGCGTCTTCCTCGGCGCGGTCGAGATTCGGCGCTTCGGGTACGACGTGAGGATCGAGATACGGTTTGCCAAGCGGAGGGACGGCGGAAAGAGTCACCTTCCCGACCGCGTCATCGAAAAGACCGCAGACCCAGACGGTGTTCCCCCGCATCGCCAGGCGGCGCGTTCCCCGCAATCCCAAACTGACCCGGTAGCGGAGCGGGTCGGCCGACTTGGCCGACTCGCTTGCGGGCTTCTCTCCCAGGCGGGCGCGAACAATCTCCATCAGACTTTCGGTGGAAAGAAAAAGGATCTCGCCGCTTCCCGAAAGGGCGATCGCGATATTTTTCCCCTCACGATCCCACGAGATCCCCCACGGGTTCGGCGCGCCTCGGTAGGTGTCGTCCAGATAGACCATCTCGACGAACTTCCTGCCGGGAATATCGATAATCGAAACGATGTTGTGAACGATCCACCCGTCGATCACCTGACTGGTCACGGTGTGGTAATTGGCGTTCGTCCCCGTCACGGCGGCGAACCGGCCGTCCGGGGAAATATCAAGGTCGTAGAGGCAGGCGGTTCCGTTGTAAAGGTCGATCGGTGTTATCTCGCCGCTTTCCAGATCGATCAGCCGGACTCGTGAGGTGATAAACGCCGTATCGGCCCGCTGCTCGGGAAGGAGATTCGCCGCGGCAAGGATCTTTTGATCCGGAGTGATCTTCAGCGCAACCGGTTCCCGTCCGGCGTCGAACGTGCGCAGAACCTCTCCGGTCTCGCCGTCGAGTTCCCGAATCAGACCGGCAAACCGGTCGGCGACATAGAAGATCAGTCTCCCGTCCCGCAAAAGAGCGGCAGCGGCGGCGGGAGAATGACCGGCGTCAAAGACCTTTTCGATTTTGAGGGGAACGGGGACTCCCGCGTCGTCTTTCACGCGGATCAGAAGGAGTTTCCCCTCTCCGACCCCGCCGATGACGGCGATCCGGGCCTCATTGGGAGTAAAGGCCATCCGAACCGGCGCGACCGGCAGAGGAAGAACCTCGTCGGCCGAGTCCCCCTTCTCCGAAAAGCGGCGCAAACCGGGGGCGCCCGACTCAAGCGTATAGACCGATTCCCCATCCCGATCGACCAGAATATCGCAGGGGGAAAGGGGCGTCGGCTCTCCGCCGGAAATCGGCCGGATCAAGGCCAGAAGAAGGAAACAGACGAAGATCGCGCGGGGCATTGTAACTCGTTTCGCAAGCCGTTCAGACAGCAAAAATCCCGGAACTCCACGCTCGAATTATCCCCGCGGAAAAGGGGAATGTCAAGACTCGCCGAGACCGGAAATCAAATTGCCGCGGCGAAATGCGCCTTCTGCCGCGCCGCGAACCGGTATAGACGAAAAACAGGGTCGTGGTATAATAGACCTTGCCGTGAAAGTCCCCCATTCTCGGCGGGGCTGCCCGTACATCTTCGGAGGTACGGCGTTTAGATTTGAGGAGATCATGAGTCAGCGTTATCGGCTAACCTGTCAATGCGGAAAGGAGTACCCGGTCGAAGCCTCTCAGGCGGGGCGGACCATCGAGTGCACGTGCGGCGTCCGTCTCAATATCCCCTCGATGCTCAAAATCAAGCGTCTCCCCCTCTGGGACGGGGAACCGGCCGCCGAACCTGACCCGCCGGCCGAAAAAGAGTCCTCCGCAGCACCGATTCCGGAAGACAGCTCCCCTCTCGAGTCGGCTCATTCCGAGACCCCTGCGGCTGCGCGTTCCGTGACTCCCGCGCCGCGCAAGCTTAAACTTCCCGCCGCGCGCAAAGGGCTCGCCGTCGTCGGAACGTTCGGTCTTCTCCTTTTTTCCGCGCTCTTTGTCAAAACCCTCTGCTCCACTCCGAAGCCGATCGACGTTCTGAACATCCAGCGTTTCTATGTCAGCGACGGAAAAGTGATCCAGCGCGACTCGAATCCGATCGAACCGTCCGACGCCTACTTCTTCGTGACGAAAGACAACTACGTTGTCAACGACTCAACAATCGACCTGATGACCCCGGTCTACTCGGTCGAATATTTTGATTACCTGAAAACCGGGCTCAAGCTGAGCGACAACTTCTACGACAAATACGATTCCCTGATCGTCCGGCGGCGGATCATGATGGTCTTTTACGCGATTCTCGCCGGTCTTTCCCTGATCGCGGCGGTCGTTCCCCTCTTCCTCTCGAAAGAGCAGAAAACGGTCGGCGCGGCGCGGGGGTCCGATTGGAAGTCCTGAACCGAGGTTCATCTCAATAGAAAGAAAAAGGAGCAGCAAAGTGGATTCGCCTAAAATCAAACGAGCGCTTTTGAGTGTCAGTGACAAAATGGGTATCGCCGATTTCGCCAAAGGTCTCGCTTCGGCCGGTGTGGAACTTTTCAGTACGGGGGGAACGAAACGCCACCTTGAAGAGAACAGCATTCCGGTCAAGGATATCACCGACTACACCGGTTTCCCGGAAATGATGAGCGGCCGACTCAAGACGCTCCATCCGAAAGTCCACGGCGGGATCCTCTGCCGGCGCGACAATCCCGACGATATGAACTCGGCGAAGGAACACGGCATCGAACCGTTCGAACTGGTCATCGTCAACCTCTACCCGTTTGAGATGACGGTCGCCAAAGAAGGGGTCACCGACGAAGAGGCGATTGAAAACATCGATATCGGCGGCCCGACAATGGTGCGCGCCGCGGCCAAGAATCACGAGTTCTGCACCATCGTCACCAGTCCGAGTCAGTACGCCGAAGTCCTCGAACAGGTCGAAAAGAACGGCTGTACCACCCTGGCCATGCGCCGTCGTCTGGCCAAGGACGCCTTCTCGATGACCGCCGCCTACGACACCGCTATTTCGCAGTACTTCATCAGCCGGAGCGAGAACCCCGAGTTCCCCGAACGCCTGACCTCGACCCTTCAGCGAAAGATGATCCTCCGCTACGGCGAAAACCCGCACCAGCGCGCGGCGCTCTACATTGACGGCAAATCGAAAACAGCGAGCGTCGTCGCCGCCCGTCAGCTCAACGGAAAGGAACTTTCGTATAACAACCTTCTTGACCTCGACGCCGCGCTCGGCCTGGTCCGATCGTTCAAAGACCCGGCGGTCGCCGTCTTAAAGCACAGCAATCCCTGCGGCGCGGCAATCGGGAAAGACCTCGACGAAGCGCTCCGCAAAGCGATGGCGGGCGACCCGATGTCGGCGTTCGGCGGGATCGTCGGGTTCAACCGCACCGTCGACTCGGCGTGCGCCGAATACCTGAGTACCCCCGGCTTCTTCCTCGAAGCGATCGTCGCGCCCGATTTCGATCCCGGCGCGCTCGAGATCCTCACCACCAAACCGAAGTGGAAGGCGAACGTCCGGCTCCTGGCGGCCGGTTCGCTCGACGTTCCTCCGTCCGACTGGCTTCTCCGCCCGCTCGAAGGGGGCGCGCTCCTGCAAGAGACCGACAACAAGCCCGACGACGAATCGGAATGGACGGTTGTGACCGAGGCGAAACCGACGGAAAAGCAGATGGTCGACCTGCGGTTCGCCTGGGCGATGGTTCGCCACGTCAAGTCGAACGCGATTACGATCTGCAAGGACGGCATGCTTCTCGGCGCCGGCGCGGGTCAGATGAGCCGCGTCGACTCGGTCGAAATCGCCGTTAAGAAGGCGGGCGACCGGATCGCCGGTTCCGTCCTCGCGTCCGACGCGTTCTTCCCGTTCCCCGACGGGCTGGAGGCGGGAGCCAACGCGGGCGTAACAGCGTTCATTCAGCCGGGCGGTTCCAAAAAGGACGACATCGTCATCGAAGCGTGTAACAAATTCGGTCTGCCGATGATCTTTACCGGGCGTCGGCACTTCAAACACTGATAGTCCAATGGGGGGGCAAGAGCGCCGCGGCCCGGTGCCGCGGCGGGCGATTCCCCCGGATAAACCCGGAGCGAACGTTTGACCAACACGCAGATTTCGCGGCAGCTCGAGTATATTGCGGCACTTCTGGAATACCTGGAAGGTCCTTCCTTCCCGGTACGGCGCTTTAACGAGATGTCGCGTGCGGTCGGTCGGTTCGACTTTCCGGTTTCCCTTTTCAGCGAACCGCGCGAAATCCATAAAATGCGCGTTCTCTTCTTTCCGAAAGCTCAAGACGAGCAGCTCGACGTTCTCCGCGAGCTGATCCTCGATCCGGGCGAGCCGGCCGACGAGGCGTACCGCGAAAAGACCGGTCTTGACGTTCACGCAAAGTCAGCCCTGGTTGCCGCTCTCGAGAAGGAAGTTCCGCTCGAGACCGCCGCGCTTCTGACATTGCCCGAAATGACCCCCCAGCGTGCGGCGATCCTCCGCGACGTGCTCTATGTCAAAACCCCCGACGAACTGATCCGCCGGTGTCAGCAGCAGCAGGTCCGCAGGCTCGAAGGGTTCGACGCGGATCTCGAAAAGCGCTGGATGCTCGGTCAGTGGAACTCGTCCCATCGGCGGACCGGCGCGTTCCCCCCGATCCAGTGGGCAACGGCCGAACCGGTCGTCAATTTCATTTTAGAGCAGCTCGCCCCTCTGGCCGAAGAGCGGCGCGAGACCCCGATGCCGACCCCGTGGGAAGAGTTCCGGCAGGACGGGACGCTTGACGGGTCTGGTCGTCCCGGTCCGGGTTATCCACGCTTTCCCGACGGCCGCGATCGCTGGGGAGGGCCGGTCCGGCCGATCCCGAATGTCCGGGTTCGCCGAAGCCTCCTCGATCGAATTCGCGACCATCTGACGAAATCCCAGCGGATCGACCGGACGGAACCGAACCGAATGCAGCCGCGCTCCGTCTCGCCGGCCGGCGGTTCTTCTCCGGAGGTCCGCGGCGGTTCGGCGCTCCTTGAACAGGCGGTTCCGGTCGGCGATTTCGCCCGGCTGAACGAGGCGGTTCTTTCGTTTGAATTCCTTTTGGCAACACGTTCGGCCGACCACCTGGCCCAGCGTCTGGCGTCGCTCCCCTTTCTTCAGATCCAGCGTCAGGAAGAGAATCTGATCGAAGCGTTTATCGAGCGGAAAAAGCTCATGATCGACGACCGTCAGCGGTTTCCCGGCGCCGTGGTCCGCTTCTTCCTTTGCGCCCCCCACGCGTTCGCCGCCCAGTCGGTCTATCGCTCGTCGGCCGAGGGACATTGGAACGAACTGGTTCGCCGTGCCAAAGAAAAGGGAATGCTCCTCGACCCGACCGGTCTGTATAAAGGGAAAAAAGAGATTCCTCTTCTCAAAGAAGACGATCTGTACCGTGAGCTGGGCCTTCCGAGTCTCCCGGCGGAAGTGCGGGACGGCCTCTTTGAGTTCACGATGGGGCCCGAAGCGCCGAGTCTTCTGATCCGCCGTCCCCAGATCCGGGGCGACCTCCACATGCACACCCTCTTTTCCGACGGTTCCGGCTCGATTGAAGAGATGGCCGACAAGGCGCTTTCGAACGGACTGGAATATATCGCGGTTACCGACCACTCGAAACGGGTCTCGGTGGCAAACGGCATGGACGAACACCGCGCGCTCATCTACTGGAAGACGGTTGACGAAATCAACCAACGGATCCGCGAAATGCAGATTCCGATCACGATCCTGAAAGGGATTGAGGTGGATGTCCTCGAAAACGCGGAACTCGATTTCAACGACGAGGTTCTCTCGCAGGCGAACTGGGTCATGGCGTCGCTCCACTATCACCGCAGTCAGCCGCGCGAACAGATCCATCGGCGGATCGAAACCGCGATGCGGTGTCCGTATGTCAGCGCGATCTCCCATCCGACCGGCAAGGAGTGGATGTCCGATTTCCGAATCGACATGGATTTCGACTACGTTCTGGAGCTTGCCAAAAAGTATGACAAGTGCCTCGAAATGAACAGCCAGCTCCATCGTTTCGACCTCGACTGGCGGCTCTGCCGACAGGCCAAGGAACACGGGGTTAAGATCGTGATTTCGACCGACTCCCACGCCGTGTCCGACCTCGACTATATGAGGTACGGCGTTCAGCTCGCCCGAAAAGCGGGGCTGACCGCCGACGACATCATCAACACGCTCCCTCTGGAAGAACTCATGAAAAGGCGCCCGGCGCCCCTTCCTCTCACCCGGGTCTATTAGAGGCCGGTTTCTTTCGGCGCTTCTCCTCTGACCGGTTCTTCTCCCGCCCGGGGAACCGGGAATCCGTCGATTTCGTCCCAGAGAACCGCCACCCGCGAAAGATACCAGTCTTTTCCCCCGGTCGCGTTCCCCTGAAAGAAAAGCCAGTCCGAACCGTCCTCGTCGGTAAAGATCCCCGGATGCCCCGACTCCGACGCGTTCCACGCGCCCGGTTTCCCGTTCGGGATAAAGGGAACGTCCCAAAGGCGGGTAAAGTGAATCCCGTCCTCGCTCACCGCCACGCCGATCTGCTGCGGATTATTGTTATACGCTCCGGCGTAGAAAAGGTAAAGGCGTCCGTCCCGAACAATGGCGCTCGGCGCCTCGATACACGTTTTTTCCCACGGCAGGGCCGGTTCCAGAATCGAAAAGTCGGCGGCTTGCGTCCACGCCTCCGGCCCCAGATCGGCCGCGGGATCAGCCGTCGCGACGGCCAGTTTCTGAATTGTTCCCTGAGGATCGCGCGTGGCGGCGTAAAGAAAAAGCTTATCCCGGAATAAAACGACATCGGCGTCGATCGCCCGGCCGTTGGTCCAGTCTCCGTGCGGCCGAAAGATCGGGTTGTCGGGATGCGGCGTAAAATTGAGTCCGTCGTCCGACCGCGCCAGACAGATCGCGTCGCTGGCGCCCGTACCGTAAGTCTGATAGAAAAGAAAGACCTTCCCGCCGAACACCTTGGCGCACGGCGCGCCGAGCCCGTGCGAATCGACCTCCTGCATCGGAAAGATATTCTTCTCGAAACGCCAGTTTGTCAGATCGTCGCTCGACGCGATTCCGATCGACAGCACCGGTTTCTCATCGCCCTTTCGGTTCTCCGTCGGGAAGTAGGAGTAGTAAAGAAGATACTTTCCGCGGAAACGGATCACCGACGGGTCTTTGGCAAAAGTCCCCTGCGCCCATTTCATCGCCGGCGACGCGACGGCGGGAAAATCGGCCGGGGTGACGGACTCCGAATCGGCGGGAAGCGGAAGGGAAGGATCGGCGGAAACGGCCGACACCGCCAAAACCGCCGTAAAAAGCAGAATGAAAATCGAAAAAGGTTTCGTCATCGCATGTTCCTCTCCGGCGCGGCCGCGCCAAAATCCGTATTGGGGAAAACTTTGTCTTATGAAGATTGTACCCGCTCCAGCCGCGGCTGAAAAGAGCTCGTCTGGTCGGAATCGTCCGAAACGGTATAATACAAAAAAGAAAAACCGATTAAAGGACCCGCCATGTACGAAACTCCGGGCACCGCGCCGCAGCCGAAGGGAACCGTCTCGTTCCGGCTTTGGAACATTCCGGTCACGATCAAACCGTTTTTCTGGCTGATCGCGCTCCTCTTTTCCCCCTTCTTCAGCGGTCATGCCACCGACAGTGATTCGCGCGTCCTCCTTCTGGGGCTTTGCGCGTGGATCGCGGCGTGGTTTCTGAACTTTATCATCCACGAAATGGGGCATGCCCTGGCGGCGCGCGGACTTTTCGGCGCCTCCCCGAAAATCACCCTTTTCGGATTCGGCGGGGTCACGACCTGGCAGCCCTATTACAGCCGCGTACCGGGACGCTGGGGGAACGTCCTGACCTCGCTGGCCGGACCGGGGACCGAACTGGCCGCGGCGTTCCTTCTTGTCGGTATTCTAGCGTACTTCCACGTTTCGCTCCAATGGGGGCTGACCTCGTTCGGTCCGGTCCCGATCCCCGCCGTGATGGTCAATCTGTTCGCCTCGGCGTCGAACACGCCCGACTCGGTCTACCTTCCGAAAGCGACCCTTGAAATCTTTCTCAACAGTTTTCTCTGGATGGGATTCTTCTGGGGGATTCTCAATCTGCTGCCGATTCTTCCGCTTGACGGCGGTCACATTTCGCGCGGATTCTTCGCCCAGATCTTTCCCCGCGGGGGCGAGCGCCTGGCAGTCTGGATCTCGATGATCTGCGCCGCGTTTCTGGCCGGTTATTGCATTACCGGCAAAAACTACATCATGGCGGTTTTCTTCGGATTCTTCGCCCATTTGAGCTGGGTCGAACTCCGAAAATGCTCCGCCCCTCCCTCGAATTTCGACTGAAAGCCGATCATCCCGAAACGATAAAAGAGTCCCTCATGAACGTCATCTTTCTTGCCGCCGGTTACGCGACCCGTCTCTATCCGCTGACGCGCGACTTTCCCAAGCCGCTCCTGCCGGTCGCCGGAAAAC
>JAGCAH010000166.1 GCA_017652805.1 Thermoguttaceae bacterium
CCTCTGCAAAGAGCTTATACCCGGCTACCTGGACGGGGTCAGCGGCGAATACGCGACGCCCGAAGGGTATTTCGCCGCCGAACGGGAACCGGAAGAGTTCCAACGGTTCGACGCGCTCTTTCCGCCGAAAGAAAAGCTGAGGCTCCCGGGACAGATTTTCTGAATGACGGGGCACGTATGACAAGAATCGAAAGCGAACGGCTGGCCTGCTCGGAAATGCTCCGGGGGTGTCCCGCCGGGCCGGAAAACCGGATCCGGCACGCGGTCCGGGCGATGGAGCTGAAAGAGCGTACCGCGCGGCCGCCGGGGCCGTCCCGTCCGGCGCTCCCTGCGAATTTGAAGTGACCGTCAAAAAAGAAACCCGCACCCTGACCGCGCCCGCCGCAAAATAACGCCTCCGCGCCCGGCCGGGCAGGGGAAAAGCGACGGCGGATAGATAAGACTTACATTCCGCCCATTCGGAGCTGATTAGTTCGGCCCTCTTCCGGCTAACGTCTCGGCAGGGCGCCGAGAGGAAGCGGAACCCGAACGACAAGCCGATTACACAGATGGGGAGGAGCCGAAGGCACCTCCCCGTCTGTGCTTTTCAGTTCGGTCCGCAGCGCGGCCTCAGAAAACGTCCCGATCGGCGCCGGGCGCCGCCGGAGTGTATTCGGCGAAAACCGCGTCGGCGGCGGCCGCGCGCGGATAGACAAGACCGACGTCCCCGGCTTCGCAAAGCCAGTTCTGACTCAGATAGGCGCGGTCCGTGCCGGAAATATCGCCGTCCCCGCTGATGTCGGCGTAAGAACGGTACGACTCCTCCCCCTCTTCGGCAAGCCACACGGCCGAAAGAAGCGCCCGGTCCGTGCCGGAAATGTCGCCGTCCCCGCTGATATCCATTGGGCAGACGGCGAACGACTTCGACGCGCTCCACTCGGAATTTTCAAACTCGCCGGCTCCGAGCGCGCGGACGCGGTATGTCACGTCCGCGCCGTAGGCCAGACCGCCGACGGCCGCCGAGGTTTCATCGGTTACAACGGAATTCCAGGTGCCGCCGCCGTCTGAGGAAAACGCCAGCTCGTAACCGACGGCGTTTTCGACGTCGGTCCAGTCAATCTGGTGCCGGTTCGCGCCGCCCGACACATAACGGCCTCCGCTGCCGGTGAGAATCGCCGGGGCGTCGAGTGCCGTCGTGCTGAGGAATTCATACGCGCCGATATCGACGATGCCCCCGACGATCCGAGGATTCCCGGCAAGGTCGGTTTTGGTCTCCACAACGTCGTTCGTTCCGGTGTCGATCGCGGCGCTCCCTGCGGCGAGCGCAAGGTCAAGCGCGTTCAGATTGACAAGTTTTCCCCATCGAAAAACCGGAGCGACGACGAAATGAGGGTCGAATCCGACGATATTGCAGCTGCCCGAAAGCGGGGAATCGGGAACTTCACAGTAGATGTCGTTTTCGTTATACGCGTAGTTCAACGCGACGATCGAATTGGTGAGCGACAGGCTCCCCTCCGGCCAGAAAACCCCGCCGCCGGCACTTTGCGCGGAATTCCCCGACACGGTGCAGTTGATCAGCGTCGCCGTGCCGTGCCGGATATAAATCCCGCCACCCCACCTCGCGGTATTGCCGAATACGGCCGTGTTTGTCAGCGTTTGGTCTCCCCGGCTGTAAAGCCCGCCGCCGTCAATATCCGCGGCGTTGTCCGAAACAACCGAGTTTGCGATCGTCAGCACGCCGTTGTCGTTATGAATCCCGCCGCCCCTGCCGCTCGCGGCGTTCCCCGTAACGGCGCAGCCGGCCAGGGCCAGCGCGCCGGTTGAAAAAATCCCGCCGCCGTTCGTCTCGCTCCCGCCGGTAACCGTCAGGCCGATCAGTTTCACCGGATTGTGCGCGTTTCCGCCGGACACGTTAAAGACGCGGCTCTCTCCCCCCGCGTCAATCGTGATCCCGCCGACAGAGGAGGCGTCGACGGTTAAGCTCCGGGCGAGCGGTATTTCTCCCTCGGTAAGACGGATCGTTCCGCCGGCGAGCGAGGCGTCAAACAAAATGAGCGTTCGGTCGGCGGCAAGAGACACCGCCTCGCGCAGGGAGAGGAAGGCGTCGTCGCCGGACGTATCGGCAAGAGTCGTAACGACAAGGCGGTCAGGATTCCCCACCTGAACGGTATACGCGCCCAGACTCCCGTAGTCGGAATAGACGCCGGGCCAGTCGGTCTGGCGGCCGGTTCCGTCGACCGTGAGGAAATAGACGCCGGGCTTCCCGGTAAAGACAAATTCAACGTCAAGACGGTCCTGAGGGTCGTAAGCCCGGATCAGCTGATGATCTTCGGTATAGAGTGTTACAAGCACGTCAAGGTTAGTGATCCCCGAACGCCCCCCGACGTAAAAATTGAGATCGGAGCCGTCCGACTCAAAAACGAAGGCGTCGATATCGGTACTCCGTTCGATGATCCCGGCGATTTCGCCGGTCCCGCCGGAAATCGAAAGAACTGCGGCGGCGTCGAACGAATCGGCGTAATCGTCGTCGCGATAGCCGAACCCGTTTTGGGTGGTGATGATCCGAAGGTCGTCGACCGTATTCGTGGCCCCCTCATAATCTCCCCTGGACCACTGGGACAGCTCCGGTGTATAGGCGCCCCCCATGATCGGGCCCCAGCCGCTAATCCCTCTGAAATATTCCTCGTCGCCGCTGATCTGCGAGTTCCCCTTATGGTGCAAACCGAGCGTGTGTCCCACCTCGTGCGAGATGCATTCCGCGATATTTTTCGGATCGAGGTAGAGCGATTCCGAAAAGGCGAAGTTGGGCAGATCCCCGGATGCGGAAAACGAGCCGATATACGAAACTCCCCCCGCGGCGGAACCGAACCAGTCGCTGTAGGATCCGCCGATCGCCACCCGCTGAGCGCGTCCGCCGCTAAAAGATTCGCTCGACGGTTCGACGGTGGTCACGTTGACGTCGAACGGCATATAATCTTCCGAAACCCGAAGCCAGACTTCGTAAATGACGTCTCTTTCGGCCGCGGTAAACGACTCCTTTTCGGTATCGCCGTCGAGGGTAAATCGGGGGGTGACGATACTGGCAACCCCGTAGTCGCTGTTCCACCGCGTATTCGTCGTCACATGTCCGTCGAAATCGAGGTAGATCGAATAGCGGGAGTCCGGCTTGCTGTTGAGGTTCATGACGTCGATTCCGGACGACGGAATCAGACTGCCGGTCGCCATCGGCGCGGCGATCGGAACGGAGACCGCCTCGGGCGGCGGGAACCCTCCCGCGGCGACCGCCATCAGAAAACGATCTTCGAGCGGTTCGAGAGAAAAGCGGCGTTTCGCGCCGCCCGATCCGAGAGCAAATCGGCGGGAGAGAACTTTCACAAAAACGGATTTGAACATTCGGGCCTCGCCGGGAATTTCCGGAATTGTCTTCACTAAACGTTGTACGGAGCTTGCCGCGCTATTTTCCCATAAGACGCCGATACGCGCAATATCCGTTCTTCCGGCCGTGAGGGAGGAAAAAGCCCTTTTTACACGGGAAAACGGGCTCTTTCCTCCCTCCCGGCCCGGCGGCGATCAGGGCTTTTTGGGTTGACAAATAGGGGAGCGGCGGTAAAATAACAATTTGACATTTCCGCCGGGGGAACGCCCCTCGGCCGACCGGCCGCGAACCATTTTAAGAGACACAAAAAACGATGAGCGATCCGTACTTTCAGAAGCTTTTCGCCGAACGCATCGGCGGCGTCAACTACGGCAAAGGAACCGAAATCTATAAGTTCGAGAAGATCAAGCGCGCCAAACGGAAGGCGCTTGCCGATTTCCCGAACCGCCATCTGCTCGACTTCGGAATCGGCGAAAACGACGCGATGGCCGACCCGGCGGTCCGCGAGGCGATGGCCGCCGAAATCAACAAGCTCGAAAACCGCGGCTATGCCGACAACGGCTGCCTCGAATACAAAGAGGCGGCGGCGCGCTTTATGAAGCGCCGGTTCGGCGTCGAACTCGACCCGGTCACCGAAATCAACCACTGCATCGGAACCAAGCCGGCGCTGGCGATGGTCCCCTCGGTCTTCATCAATCCGGGGGACGTCACCCTGATGACCGTTCCCGGCTACCCGGTCGCCGGGACGCACACCCGCTACTGCGGCGGCGAGGTCTACCGCCTCCCCCTCCTGGCCGAAAACGACTTCTATCCCGACCTGGACAGCATCCCCGACGACATTCTCGCCAAAACGAAGCTTCTGGTGCTGAACTATCCGAACTCCCCCACCGGTCAGGTCGGGACGCCCGCCTTCTTCGACAAGGTGGTGCGGTTCGCCCATAAGAACGACGTGGTCGTCGTTCAGGACGCCGCGCACGCGATGTTCAGTTTCGGACAGCGGCCGATGAGTTTCCTGGAAGTCGACGGCGCCAAAGAGGTCGGGATCGAAATCCACTCGATGTCGAAGGGGTGGAACATGATCGGGTGGCGGCTCGGCTGGTTCTGCGGCAACGCGCTGATCGTCCGCGCCCTGGCCGACGTCAAAGACAACAACGACAGCGGCCAGTTCCTCGCCATCCAAAAGGCGGCGGTCAAGGCGCTCGACGAAGACCGGATCCCCGACGAGGCGCGCGCCAAGTACCACCGCCGACTGCAAAAGCTGGTCGCCTCGCTCAATAAGTTCGGGTTCGACTGCAAGGTTCCCGGCGGGACGTATTTCCTCTACACACGATCCCCGAAAGGGCTCAAATCGGGCCGCCGGTTCGAAAACGCCGAACAGGTCAGCCAGTTCCTGATCACCGAGCAGTCGGTCTGCACCGTCCCGTGGGACGACGCCGGCTCGTTTCTCCGGTGGTCGGTCACCTATCTGGTCGACGGCGAGGCGGGTGAAGACGCTCTGATGAACGAGTTGGAAGAGCGGCTCGCCAAGATTAACTTCGTGTTCTGATTAACCCCGTCTATGATCAATATCAAAGGCGCGCGGGAGCACAATCTCGATCGGATCGACCTGGCGCTCCCGCAAAATCGTCTGATATGCTTTACCGGTGTGAGCGGAAGCGGCAAAAGCTCGCTCGCCTTTGATACACTCTACGCCGAAGGGCAGCGCCGCTACATCGAATCCCTGTCGAGTTACGCGCGCCAGTTCCTCGGCCAGCTCCCGAAACCGGACGTCGAGTATATCTCCGGTCTGAGTCCCGCCATTTCGATCTCGCAGAAATCGGGGGGCCAGAACCCGCGTTCGACCGTCGGGACGGTCACCGAGATTTACGACTTTCTCCGCCTCCTCTTCGCGCGGGTCTCGACCGGCTACTGCCCGCAATGCGGCCGCGCCGTAACGGCGCAGACACGGAGTCAGGTTCTCGACCGGCTCGTCTCGCTCCCCGAAAACACCGCCTTTCTGGTGCTCGCCCCCGTCGTCAAGGGACAGAAGGGGGAATTCCGCGACCTCTTTGCCGACCTGAAAAAACGCGGCTACCTCCGCGCGCGGGTCGACGGCGCGCTCGTCCGGCTGGAAGACGACCTTCGGATCGACCGGCAGCAGCGGCACACGATCGAAGTCGTGATCGACCGGATCGTTAAGTCGCAGGTCAACCACCATCGGCTGGCCGAAGCGGTCGAGTCGGCGATGACCGCGGGAAAGGGGGAGATGATCGTCCTCTTCGAAACCGCGCCGGACGACGACAAGGGGGAAAAGGCCCAAAAACCCGGCGCGCGCGGCAAGAAAACGCCGCGCCCGCCGAAAGAGGTCCTTTTCAGTTCCGAATACGCCTGCCCCTACTGCGGAATCAGCTTTTCCCCGCCGACGCCGCAGCTCTTCAGTTTCAACAGCCCCCAGGGAATGTGCCCCCACTGCGCCGGACAGGGATACACCGAGACGTTCGACGAAAAACTCCTGATCCCCGACCCGAGCCGCTCGTTCCAGCAGGGGTGTATCGAACCGCTCGGCCGATGGCGTGAAATGGGGAAATGGCTGCGCAACATCTTCCAGGGCGTTTCCGACGCGGTCTCGAATCGGGACGGGCTCGACCCGAATTACATTCTCGAAACCGCCTGGGAAGATCTCGAGCCGAAATACCGGCACCTGCTCCTCTACGGCGACGCCGAAATGGAGATCCCCTATTCGTGGCAGGGGAGCACGGGAAACTACCATTGGGCCGATAAATACAAGGGCATCATACCGATGATGCTCAAACAATACAACGAATCGAGCAGCAAAGCGCAGCGTCTGGCGATGGAAAAGTACATGGCGGTCGCCGAGTGCGTCCATTGCGGCGGACGCCGACTCAACGAACAGGCGTGCACCTACCGGCTCGAAACCTCGTCGCGGGCCGAGGCGTTCCACAGCCGGTCGAGCCTGACCCTGCCCGATCTCTGCGCCCTGCCGATCAGCGATCTGATCGAGTTTTTGCAGCACGTCGTTCTGGGCGCGACCGAACAAAAGATCGCCGGCGAGGCTCTGAAAGAGATCGTCGCCCGGCTCGGCTTTCTGCGCGACGTCGGGCTCGATTACCTGACGCTCGGACGGACCGCGCCGACCCTTTCGGGGGGCGAAATCCAGCGGATCCGCCTGGCAAGCCAGATCGGCAGCGGACTGACCGGCGTGATGTATATCCTCGACGAACCGTCGATCGGCCTTCACGCGCGCGACAACCTCAAACTGATCGAAACGCTCCGCCGCCTTCGCGATATCGGCAACACCGTGATCGTCGTCGAGCACGACGAAGAGACGATGCTCGCCGCCGACTGGCTCGTCGATTTCGGACCGGGCCCCGGCGTCGATGGGGGAAAGATCGTCGCGCAGGGATCGGTCGCCGACGTCCTTTCCGCCGAAAAATCGAGTCTGACCGCGCGGTTTTTGAGCGGCGCCGAGTCGATTCCCGTTCCCGCCGCGCGCAAGAAGCCGAGCGGCAAAAAGCTGGTGATCCGGGGCGCGACGCACAACAACCTCAAAAACATCGACGTCGAAATCCCGCTCGGGTGCATGATCTGCGTGACCGGCGTCAGCGGGAGCGGCAAGAGCTCGCTGGTCAACGACATTCTGGTCGAAGTCCTCAACCGCGACCTGAACCACGGGATCGGCAATCCCGGCGCCTACCGCGCCATCGAGGGGATCAAACTTCTCGATAAGATGATCGCGATCGACCAGTCCCCGATCGGCCGAACCCCCCGTTCGAACCCCTCGACGTATATCAAGCTTTTCGACGAAATCCGCAAACTGTTCGCCGACCTGCCCGATTCGCGAGCCAAGGGATTCCAGCCCGGCCGGTTCAGTTTCAACGTCTCCGGCGGGCGGTGCGAGGCGTGCGAGGGGAACGGCGCCAAGAAACTCGAAATGGATTTCCTCGCCGACATCTGGGTTCAGTGCCCCGTCTGCGAAGGAAAACGGTTTAACCGCGACACGCTCAGCGTCACGTTCAAGGGATGTACGATCAACGATATTCTCGATATGGACGTCGACGAGGCGCTCGTTCTGTTCGAGAACTTCCCGAAGATCGCCCATAAGCTCAAGACCCTGCGCGACGTCGGGCTCGGCTACATGAAACTCGGCCAGCCGTCGCCGACCCTTTCGGGCGGCGAGGCCCAGCGGATCAAGCTGGCGCGTGAACTGGTCAAAAAGCCGACCGGCAAAACGCTCTACCTTCTTGACGAGCCGACGACGGGACTTCATTTCGCCGATATACGAATGCTCCTGAACGTCCTGCGCAGTTTCGTCGACCAGGGAAACACGGTCCTGGTGGTGGAACACAACCTCGACGTGATTAAGACCGCCGACTGGATCATCGACCTCGGTCCGGAAGGGGGCGAGGCGGGCGGCCGCGTCGTCGCCGTCGGAACGCCCGAAGAGATCATGGCCAACCCTGAGTCGCTGACCGGCCGCTCGCTGCGCGAACATTTGAACAAGGACCGCGCCGCGCTGAAAAAGGCGAAACCGAAACGGGGAAAGAACAGGGCCGCCGAAAAACTCGACGCGCAGAGCGAGGCGGCGCGGTCGGCGATCCTCGTACGAGGCGCGCGCGAACACAACCTTCAGAATATTTCGCTCGACATCCCGCGCGAACGGATCAGCGTCTGTTCCGGCATGAGCGGCAGCGGCAAAACCTCGCTGGCGATGGACACGGTCTACGCCGAAGGGCAGCGCCGGTTCGTCGAATCCCTCTCGAGCTACGCGCGGCAGTTCCTCGGCCAGATGCCCAAACCGGATGTCGACCAGGTGATCGGCGTCTCGCCCGCCATTGCCATACAGCAGAAGACGGGGAGTCATTCCCCCCGCTCGACGGTCGGCACGATCACCGAGATACACGACTATCTGCGCGTCCTCTTCGCGCGGCTCGGCACCCCGTACTGCCCCGACTGCGACGTGCCGGTCGGAACGCAGTCGACCGACGAGGTGATCGAAAAGGTTCTCGCCCTCCTGGACGAGCGGCCGACCCTGATCACCGCGCCCGTTTCTCCCGAAACGTCGGACTACTCCAAACTCTGGGAGAAGCTCCGAAAGCTGGGATTCCTCCGCGTGCGGATCGACGGCTCGGTGCTCCGGCTCGACGAAATTCCCGAAATCGACCGGCGCCGCCGCCATCAGATCGAGGTGGTCGCCGACCGGATCGTCCTCTCCCGCGACGACGCCGAGGCGCTCCGGTCGCACGGTGCGGCCGGCAGTCGGTACGAACGCGTTCGGAGCCGTCTGGCGGGAAGTATCGAATCGGCGCTCAATCTCGGGAAAGGGGAACTCCGGCTGGTACGCCTTCCCGGCGAGCTCTCCGACGAAGAGGACGACGATAACGAGATCACGCTCAGCCAGCACCTCTGCTGCCCGGAATGCGGCCGGAGTTTCGAACGCCTTTCGGCGCACAACTTTTCGTTCAACAGCCCGCTCGGCTGGTGCCCCCACTGCGAGGGGCTCGGCACCGAAGTCGGTACGATTCAAAGCAACGTGGTCAAGGAGCCGAAACGGACCCTGCGCGAAGGGGCGCTCGATCTCTGGCCCGACATCGACGCGCCGTACGCGGCCGGGCTTCTGACCGCCTTCTGCCGACAGACGGGTATTCCCGCCGACCAGCCGTTCGAACAGCTCGACGCGCGGCATCGGCGTCTCCTCTTCCACGGAACGGGCGACCGCTGGTTCAGCCTGACGGCCGACGACATGAACCCCGCCGCGAAACCGGCCGGAAAGAGATCGTCGGCGCCGGTTCTTTTCCGATTCCAATTCAAGGGGCTCTATCCCGCCATCGACGAGGCCGCCCGCCTGGTTCCCACCCTGCGCAGTCTTTTCCAGTTCCAGGTCAAAGAAGTCGAATGCTCCGCCTGCATGGGGAGCCGGCTTCGGGAAGACGCCGCGGCTGTACGGTTCCACAACATGACGATCGACCGGATCAGCCGCAAACCGCTCGAAGACCTTCTGACCTTCTTCAAAACGGAGACGTTCCCCGAACGGGAAAAGAAGATCGCCGGCGAGATCCTCGGTGAAATACGAAAGCGGCTCGAGTTCCTGATCGATGTCGGACTCGGTTACCTGACCCTGGCGCGGCCGGCGGCGTCCCTTTCGGGGGGCGAGTCGCAGCGGATCCGTCTGGCGGCGCAGATCGGCAGCGGCCTGACCGGGGTTCTCTACGTTCTCGACGAGCCGACAATCGGACTCCATCCGCGCGACAACGGCCGGCTGATCGGCGCGATCCGAAAGCTCCGCGACTTGGGGAACACCGTACTGATGGTCGAGCACGACAAGCAGATCATCGAGTCGGCCGACAACGTCTTCGACTTCGGTCCCCGCGCCGGACGCGAAGGGGGCGAGATCGTCGCCTCCGGTCCCCCCGAAGACCTCCCGGCCCAGCCCGCCTCGGTAACCGGCCCCTTCCTTTCGGGCGAAAAAACGATTCCGATCCCGATCAACCGGCGGATTCTCCGCTAGGGACGGGCGTTCCGTAAAGACGGGTCAGGAAACGGTATCGGCACTAAAGCGGCAGTCAACGCGATATGAAAACAATCAGCGGTTTTATCGGCAGATACATGGCACTGTTCGTTCTGGCGGTGGCGGGGCTGGCGTTCCTGGCGCCCCGGACCTGCCTGTGGATCAGAACCGAATGGATCAACAGTCTGCTGATGATCGTCATGTTCGGGATGGGGCTGACGATGAAAGCGGGCGATTTCGCCGTCGTCTTCGCCCGCCCGCGCGACGTCGTCGTCGGCTGCGCGGCGCAGTTCCTGGTTATGCCGCTTCTGGCATTCGGGCTGGGGAAAGCTTTCGGGCTGAACGCGGAACTCCTGACGGGAGTGATTCTCGTCGGCACGTGTCCCGGCGGCACGTCGAGCAACGTCATCACCTATCTCTCGAAAGGGGACACGGCGCTGTCGGTCGGTATGACAAGCGTCAACACGCTTCTGGCCCCCCTCCTGACCCCGGCGCTGACTTACCTCTATCTGCGCGCGTCGGTCGGCGTTGACGTTCAGGCGATGTTCGTCTCGATCGCGCAGGTCGTCCTTCTGCCGATCGGGCTCGGCGTGCTGATCAACCGTTTTTTCGGGAAATACACCGAAAAGGCGAAAGACGCGCTCCCGTCCGTTTCGGTCGCCGCGATATGCCTGATCGTCGGCGCGGTCGTCTCCCGCAACAACGAAAAGATCATGTCGACCGGCGCGGTCGTTTTCGCCGTCGTCGTACTGCACAACCTTCTCGGATATCTCTGCGGCTTTCTGGTCGGCGTCCTCTTTAAGATGGACGTCCCCCGCAAAAAGGCGGTCTCCGTCGAGATCGGGATGCAGAATTCGGGGCTGGCGGTCTCGCTGGCGGGGAGCGCGTTCCCGAACCTGGCGGCGGCGACCGTTCCCGGCGCGGTCTTCTCGGTATGGCACAACATCTCCGGCGCGATCCTCGCCGGAATCTTCCGGCGGTGCCGTCCGGCGGATGCGGAGCCGCACGGGGAATAATTCCCGTCGAAGTTTTGAACGGGGCCGACGGCGGCAGTTACGCCAACGGGGAAGGCGTAAAAAGGGACATGCTCGAAGCCCCGAAATGGTGGCGGCAGTCCGCGGAACAGGGGTTCGACAAAGCGCAGTTCAATCTGGGCCGCTGTTGCGAAAACGGCTGGGGAGTCGCCCGGGACATCACCGAAGCGGTGAAGTGGTACCGCCGGTCCGCCGATCAGGGGCACGGCAAGGCGCAATATGCGGCGGGGTGTTGCTATTACATGGGAAGCGGAGCCGAAAAGAATGACGCCGAGGCGGTGAAATGGTTCCGAATGGCCGCCGAACAGGGAAATGACAAATCGCAATACAATCGGGGAGTCGGTTACTGCCGCGGTATGGGAGGGCTCGGCAAGGACAATGCCGAAGCCAGAAAATGGTTTTTAAAGGCCCGCCGCCCGGGGGAACAAAGGCGCGCAGAACGCGCTTTCCGAACTCGAAGATTAGCAACACAAATGAGCGAGAGCAGCGTCAGGACCGGCCGCCGGCGCCAAACCGGGCAAGCTGAAAAATTTCATCATGGGCGCGCTCGGACCCGCCCTGCCGGTTCTGCTGCCCCATCTGACCAAGCACGTTTTCTGAAACGTGTGCATCATACAGCCTGACAGCGGCGCGGAACGGCCGGAAGGAGCATCGTGATTATGAACATGAACTACAGGATTGTTGACAGGAAAACCTACTACCGGAAAGACGTCTTCCGCCACTTTACCGAAGACAACAAGTGTTCGGCATCAATAACCGCAAGGATTGACGTCACCGGTCTTGCGGCGTTTTCCAAAAGCACGGGCTCGAAGTTCTACCTCAATTTTCTGTATATCGTCTCGAAAGTGCTGAACTCCCGCGAAGATTACAGGATGGGCTATCTGTGGCGGACGGACGAACTGGTCTGCTACGACGTCATCCATCCCGCGCAGTACGTTTTCCATGACGACACCGAGACGTGCTCCATCGTCTATACGGAATACCGCGAGGACTACGATCTCTTCTACGCCGGCGCCCTGCGGGACATCCGGCGCGCCAAGGAATCGCGGGAATTCGGCTTCGACGCGGCCAATCATCTGAACTGGTTCGACGCGTCGTATATTCCGTGGATCTCGTACGACTCGCTGAACGTCGAACTCCCCGACGGATATCTGTGGTTTCCGCCCATCGTCCACTGGGGAAAGTACCGGGAGGAGAACGGCCGGCTCGTCATGCCGGTCAGCGTCCGGCTCAACCACGCGGTCGCCGACGGGTATCTGATCGCGAACGTGTTCCGCCTGCTGGACCGGGAAATCGAGCGGTTTACCGCGAGATAGGCGCAAGGGAAACACGGTGCAGTTCACGGTGCGGACGCGGGTTTCGGCGGGGTCGGCCGCCGTTTGCGCCGGAGCGGTCTGCAGGGTATAATTCTTTTGTCCGTTATTAACAATCAAGTCTGATTCGGGGGAATCTTCCGATGCCGTTGTTTCAGAACGCCGTAGTCCGCAAACAGACCGCCGAACATCCCGCGCCCGAATCGGCGTGGGAGGCCTACGCCGCCTTTTTTCTCAATCCCGCGGTGCAGGCGAATATCCGCGCGCAGACCGAGGAGCAGCTCCAGGGGGAGTTCCTGGCGAAACTTTTCGGCGAGATCCTCGGCTACACTCCGGCGCCCGCCGAAAACCACAATCTGACCCGCGAACTGAAAAACGTCCAGAACGCCAAATCGGCCGACGGCGCGCTCCTCCGCGGCGGCGCGGTCTGCGCGGTCATCGAACTGAAAGACACGCGGACCGTCGATCTCGACAAAGCCGAAGCCCAGGCGTTCGGCTACAAGAACGCGCACCGCGGGGTCCGCTACGTGATCACCTCGAACTTCGAACGGCTCCGCCTCTACGTCGACAGCACGCTCGATTTCGTCGAGTTCGACCTGTTCCGCCTCACCCGATCCCAATTCGAGCTCCTCTGGCTCTCCCTGTCGAAAGAGACCCTCCTCGACAAAGACCTCCCCGCCCGCCTCTTCGAGCAGAGCCGGCAGAACGAAACGTCGGTTACCGAAAAGCTCTACGCCGACTACTCGGCGTTCAAGCGGGAGCTCTTCGACGGCATCCTCGCCCGGCGCGGCGCGGTTTCGGAGGCGGAGAAGCTCCTCCTCTTCCGCAAGACGCAGAAGCTCCTCGACCGGTTCGTCTTCATCTTCTTCTGCGAAGACCGCGGGCTCCTTCCGGTCAACTCGACCGAAGCGATCATCAAAAAATGGCGGAGCGACCGCGCCTGGGACCCGAACGCCCGGCTCTATCCGCAGTTCCGGCGCTTCTTCGGATTCATCAACGCCGGGAACGACGCGCTCGGGATCTTTGCGTATAACGGCGGCCTTTTCGCGCCCGACCCGGTCCTCGACGGGCTCGAGATCGACGACGCGCTTCTGGCCCGCTGGACGCAGAAACTGAGCGACTACGATTTCGCGACCGAAGTCGACGTCAACATTCTCGGCCACATCTTCGAACATTCCCTCTCCGAAATCGAAGAGATGACCGCCGCGCTCGCCGCCGGAGGGGGCGCGCCCGCCGTCTCGAGACGGAAAAAGGACGGCGTCTTCTACACGCCGCCGCTTGTCACGCGGTTCATCGTCGAGAACACGCTCGGTGCCCTCTGCGCCGAAAAGAAAGCCGAACTGGGAATCACCGACGAACTCTTCGCGCCCCGTCAGGCGCCGTCCAAAAAGCGCGGCCGGCTCGAGGAGATTCTGACCGGGTACCGCGGCTGGCTCCTGAACCTGAAAATCTGCGATCCGGCGTGCGGCTCGGGCGCGTTTCTGGTCGCCGCGCTGAAATTCCTGATCAGCGAACACCGCAAAATCGACCGCTGGTCGGCGAACATCCAGACCGGCGCGGGCGCCCTGGTCTTCGAAGACGTCGACAATTCGATTCTGGAACGGAACCTCTACGGCGTCGACATCAACGAGGAGTCGGTCGAAATCGCGCGCCTCTCCCTCTGGCTCCACACATGCCGGCCCGGCCGGAAACTCAACGACCTTTCGGCAAACATCAAGTGCGGGAACAGCCTCATCACCGAAGAGTTCGACTGGGAGAAAGAGTTCCCGTTCGGCGGGTTCGACGTGGTGATCGGAAATCCGCCGTACGTGCAGCTCCAGACGATGGGCGAAATGAGCGGCCGCTACGCAAAGTGCGGGTTCGAGGTGTATAACAGGATGGGGGACATTTACTGCCTGTTTTACGAGCTGGGCTGGAAACTTCTCAAACAGGACGGTGCTCTCGGCTATATCTCCTCAAACAAATGGATGCGGAGAAACTACGGAAATGAGCTAAGAAAGTTTCTTGCTGAAAAGACAAATCCGCAAATTCTCGTCGATTTCCCCGGTGTTCCGGTTTTTTCGGACGCGAACACCGATCCGGTTATCCTTGTTTTCAGAAAAGCCGAGAACCGACATCAGATCGAAGCGTGTGAATGCAACACCATTCCAGCGGACCTGGAATCGCACTTTAACGAAAACCGGTATACCGTTGATTTCAACGAGGGAATGTGGGTCTTGAAAGATCCTTCGCAGACCTCCATCTTCGAAAAGATGAAATGCGCGGGAAAGCCGCTGAAAGAGCTGGCGATTACAATCAACTACGGGATTAAAACCGGCTATAATGAGGCGTTTTGTATCGACACACCGACAAAGGAACGGCTGATCGCCGAAGACCCGAAGAGCGCCGAGATTATCCGGCCTCTGCTGCGGGGACGGGATGTTTCGGCGTATTACGGGGAATGGAAGGGGCTGTGGCAGATCGCGACATTCCCCGCGCTTAATCTTGATATTGAGCATTTTCCCGCCGTCCGCGATTATCTGCTCGGCTTCGGGAAAAAACGCCTTGAACAGTCGGGGAATAAGGGTGCGAGAAAGAAGACAAGCAACCAATGGTTTGAAACACAGGACACGATCATTTATCACAGAGATTTCGACAAGCCGAAAATCATCTATCCGAACATAACAAAGTTCTTTCCGTTTACCTATGATACCGAAGGATATGTCTGCCTTGATACAGTGTTTATCATCACGGCAGACGATGAATCGGTTTCCCTTCCCTATCTGCTGGCGGTTCTGAACTCCCCGTTCGCAAAACAATGGATACTGAATAACTGCCCGGCTCTCGGCGACGACCGGAGAAAAGTCCATAAAGTCTACTTCGAGAACTTCCCGGTTCCAACCGCTACCCCCGAAGAGACCGCGGCGCTGGCGGCGCTCGCCGAAGAGCGGGTGCGCCTGACCCGCGAGCTGCAAAGCGTCCGCGCGAAGTTTCACCGGTCGCTTCTGAACCATTTCGATCCCTTCAAAATCACACAGGCGCTCGAAACGTTCGAAACGCTCGATTTCGGCGGACTCCTCAAAGAGCTGAAAAAGCAGAAGGCGAAACCGAAACTGAGCGAGGAGGCGGAATGGGAGGAGTTCTTTAACACGTCGAAAAGCGCGGTCCTCCGCCTGTCCGGAGAGGCGGCGCGGACCGACGCGCGGATCAACGGGTCGGTCGCCGCGCTTTACGGACTGACCCGCGACGAAACGCCGGAAACCTGAGCCGGCACCCTCGTCTCAGAGTTCGTTTCCCCAGGAGTCCCACCCCTCGACCTGACGCCGCGCGAAGAGTTCGATCTTCGTCGTGTCGGGACCGAACAGGCGTTCGATTCTCCGCATGATCTCGTCCGGTTTGACCGAGTGGCCGATC
>JAGCAH010000019.1 GCA_017652805.1 Thermoguttaceae bacterium
CGCCCGAGATCGTGTAGGTGACGTAAACGTCATGCTCGCCGACACTCGAGTCGGAGAACTGGCCGGAAGCGCTGACCGTGACGTCGTCGCCGCTAATGATACCGACCGTCGTGCCGGGCGTGACCGCCGCGCCGGTCGTTCCGTCGTAGACCTTGTCGTGCGCGACGGAGCCGGAAACCGTAATCTGAAGCGGCGTGATCGACGCGCGGGTGGCGGCGCTGTCGGAAGCCAGAACGTAGTTCCCCGAAGATGAGCCGGAAAGGGCATACTTAATATTAATGTCATAAGCGCCGACATCCTTCCCGCCGAACGCGCCGGAGGCGGCAACGTCAACGTCGTCGCCGTCGACAACGCCGAAGAGGGTGCCGAGCGTGATTTCGGCGTTCACATTGCCGTCGTAGACCTTGTCGGCGACCGTCGAACCGACCACGGTGATCGTGCGCGCGGTGATTTCGGCGGTATCGGTCGAGGTTTCGGTGATCAGAACATAGTTACCCGTATTGGCGCCGGTCATGCCGTAGCTGACAACGACGTCGTACTCGCCGATGTTGGCGCCGGCGAACGCGCCGGAATAGGTGATCGTCACGTCTTCGCCGACGATGATCCCCTTGACGGTGCCGAGTCGGATCGAAGCCGCGGTATCGGCGTCGTAGACTTTGTCGTCGACCGTCGTGCCGGTCACGGTGATTTCGCGCGGAGCGATCTTGAGCGTCGCCTCGCCGGTCCAGTCGGCGTAGTTGGCGCTTTCGACCTTCACGTAGACGGTGTAGGTCCCCGCGTCAGTGTAGGCGGGCATCTCGACAATGTCGAACGTCACGCCGTCGAGCGAGTAGCGGACTTTATCCCCCTCTTCGGTGCCGCTGAGGGTGAACGTGTGCTCCTGGCCGTCATACATGACATTGCCGCCCGCAAAGACGTAGCCTTCGGCCGGGGCGGGAGTGATTTCGGCGTTGACTTTTTCGCTGATCGGAGCGATGTAGTTCGCCGCGTCATCGCCGGCAAGAGTGTAGGTCACGTCGGCGGTCTGTTCGCCGACACCCGCGTTTTCAAAAACGCCGGTGGCGACAACGGTCACGTCATCGCCGATCAGAATGCCGGCGGTCGTGCCGAGAAGAACCGTCGCGTCGGTCGTGCCGTCGTAGACCTTGCCGGCAACGGTCGTGCCGGTGACCTCGATCTGGCGCGGAGTGATGGTGAGCACGGCACTCCCGGTCCAGTCGTCGCGGTCCGCGCTGGTCACCTGGACGTAAACCGTGTAGATTCCCGCGTTGGTGTAGGCGGGCATTTCGGCGATATCGAACGTCTCGCCGTCAAGCGAGTAGAGGACGGTGTCGGACGCGCCGGCGCCTTCGAGCGTAAAGGTGTGCTCCTGCCCGTCGTAAACGTAGGTGCCGCCGGTAAAGGTGATGTTGCTCGGCGCCGAGGTGATCGACGCGGTCGCCGCGTCCGCCGCCGGAGCGATGTAGTTGGCGGCGTCATCGCCGGTCAGCGTGTAGGTGATCGTCACGTCATGCGTGCCGACTTCCGGCGAGGCGAACCGGCCCGAAGCGACAACGAGCAGATCGTCGCCGAGGACGACGCCGGCGACGGTGCCGAGAAGGATCGTCGCGTCGGTCGTCCCGTCGTAGACCTTGCTCTGCGCGGCCGAACCGGTCACCGTCAGCTGAACCTTGGCGATGTCGAGCGTCGCACTGCCGGTCCAGTCGGCATAATTTTCGCGGCTGACCTTCGCGTAGACCTGATACGTTCCCGCGTCGGTGTAGGCCGGAAGTTCGGCGGAGTAGGTTTCGCCGTCGACAGAGTAGAGAACCGTGTCGCCCGCTTCGGCGCCGACGACCGCAACCGAATGCTCTTCGCCGTCATAGACGAGCGAAAGATCGTCGAAGGTGACGTCGATCGCCCCTTCGGCGATCGAGGCGGTGAACGTCTCGGCCGCCGGAGCGATATAGTTGGGATTGTCGACTGTATAGGTCACGCCGACGTCGTACGTGCCGGCATCGGCGCTCGGGAACGCGCCTTCGGCGGTAACCGTCACATCGTCGCCCGGAACGATTCCGCTGACCCGGCCGAGCGTGATTTCGGCGCCGGTCGTGCCGTCGTAAACCTTGTCGGCGACTTTGGTGCCGCTGACCGTGAGCTGTTTCGGATCGATCGTGAGCGTCGCCTCGCCGGTCCAGTCTTCATAGTTGTCGCGGCTGACCTTGACATATATATCATAGGTGCCCGCGTCGGTGTATTCGGGGAGCTCGGCGGTCCAGGTTTCGCCGTCGAGCGAGTAAAGAACGGTATCGGTCGGCTCGGTCCCTTCGAGGGTGATCGAGTGGGACTGACCGTCGTAGGTCGTTTCGGTATCGTCGAACGAAAGCCCTTCGATTTCCGCCGGGGTGATCGAGGCGGTGACCGTCTCGGTAATCGGAGCGGTGTAGTTCGACGAGTCGCTCCCCAGCAGGGAGTAGGCGACTTCAACATCGTAGGTTCCGACATCGGAAGACGGGAACGCACCGGAAACCGTCACGTCGACATGGTCGCCGGAAATGACGCCGGTGACTTCGCCGAGAGTGATTTCGGCGTCGGCCGTGCCGTCATAGGCTTTGTCGGCGACAGTTGTGCCGCTGACGGTAAGCTGTAGCGGGGTGATCGTGCCGGTGACCTGATAGATTTCCTCTTCGCCGGCGATGTCGGTGCCGCACTTGACGTAGAAGGTGTAGGTGCCGACGTTGCGCGAAAGGGGAACGTCGCTCCACCGCTGGCCGTCTTCGGAATACTGGGCCCAGGTGACCGGACCGTAGAAGCCGACCGGCGCCTGAAATTCCCCATTATATATAACGGTGGTTCCGTAAGCGTAGACGATCTGTTCGACCGCGCCCAAGTCGAGCGCGCCGCCGTAGTAGCGGTTGTTCCCCACCGCGTCGAATTCGGTGTCGTTGTACTTCGCTTTCCCGACGCCCTGCGCCTGGTTGTCTCCCCAGAGCGTGTAGCCGTCTTCGGCAAACAGGTCGCCGCCGTCATAGGCGATGAAGTTGTTCCCGAACGGGACGTCCGAAAGGTTGGTGTCGCCGCCAATCGTGCTGTCGGCGCTCAGGTTCAGCGTCGAATAGCCGCCGATCAGAATACTGTTGTAGAAGACGAACGACGCCCCGGTCTCGCCGCGGACCGCGCTGCGCAGGTTGTTCGAAACCGTGACGTTCGTCGCGGTATTCTTTCCGCCGTCCGAGGAGGAGAACCCCTGCTCGTTCCCCGAAAGAACGACGTTGATCATATTCAGCTCGCCGCCGTAGTTGCGGACCGTGCCGTTCGGCGATGTGTTGCCGACGAAGATCGAGTCGGAGATATTGACCACCGCGTCGTTCCACAGGTAGACCGCCCCGCCGTAGGAGACGTTCGAGTTCCCCGAGAAATACGAACCGGAAATATCCGCGTTCACGCCTTTTTCAACGAAGATCGCGCCGCCGTGCGATTTCGACGCGTTGTCGGTGAAGGTCGAGTCGGTCACCGTCAGGGTCGAGCCGACAGCCGAATAGACCGCCCCGCCGTACTTGCCGGAGTAGGAGTTCGCGATCGTGACCTCGTCGAGAGTCAGATCGCCGGCGTTGTAAATCGCGCCGCCGTAACGCGCGCCGTAGCCGTTTTCGACGGTAAGGCCGCGGAGCGTCACGTCGCCCGCGCTGACCGCAAACGCGTTGCTGACCGCCCCCGCGTCAATCGTAATCACATTGCCGCCGTCGATCGTGATCGCCGCATTCGAGGCGTCGACCGCCAGCGCGCCGTCGGCCAGGACAATCGTCCCTTCCAGCCCGTCGGCGAAAGTAACCGTCGCGGCCGCGTCGAGCGCCTCGGCGTAGGCAATCGCTTCACGAAGCGAGTTGACGTCGTCGTTGGGATCGACCACGTCGTCGAGGGTCGTCACCACCAGCGAGCCGACGATCGGCTTGTAGATTTCCCCTTCCAGGGTTTCGGAGACCGGCGCAAGGTAGTTCCCCGCCAGATCGCCCGAGACGGAGTACGTCACCGCCACGTCCCACACGCCCGGTTCGGCGGAGGCAAACTCGCCCGCCGCCGCAACCGTCACGTCGTCGTAAAGCGTGGCGACTTCGCCGACGACGATCTCGGCGTCGGTCGTGCCGTCGTATTCGTGAGGCGTGACGCTCGAGCCGCTGACCGTAAGCTGAAGCGGGGTGATCTCGCCGGTCACCTGATAGACTTCCTCTTCACCTTCGATACCGGTGCCGACTTTCACCCAGAGGGTGTACGTTCCGGCGTTCCGCACGGACGGAGTATCGCTCCAGGTCTGGCCGTCTTCGGAGTACTGCGCCCAGGCGACCGGGCCGTAGAACCCGACCGGAGCCTGCGTCTGGCCGTTATAGACGACACTTGTTCCGTAGGCGTAGGCGAGCTGTTCGACCGCGCCCAGGTCAAGCGCGCCGCCGTAGTAACGGTCGTTCCCCGCCGCGTCGAATTCGGTGTCGTTGTAGGCGGCGTTCCCGGCGTTCATCGCCTGGTTGTCGCCCGTAAGCGTATAGCCGTCTTCGGCGAAAAGATCACCGCCGTTGTAGGCGATGAAGTTGTTCCCGAACGACTTGGTCGAAAGGTTCGTGCTTCCGCCGATTGACGAGTTGTCGCTGAGCGCAAGCACCGTGTCGCCGACCAGAATGCTGTTGTAGAAGATGAACGACGCGCCGTCATCGCCGCGGACCGCGCTGCGCGCGTTGTTCGAAATCGTGACGTTCGTCGCGGTGGTCACACCGCCGTCAATCCCCGAAATACCCTGCTCGTTCCCCGAAACGACGACGTTGATCAGACTGACGTCGGCGGCGTGGTTGCGGATCGTGCCGTTCGGCGCGACGTTCTCGACAAAGATCGAATTGGCGATATCGACCGTCGAGTCGTTCCAGGCGTAAACCGCCGCGCCGTAGGCGGCGGTGGAGTTTCCGCTGAAATACGAGCCGGAAATCTCCGCGACCGCCCACTGGTCGACGTAGATCGCCCCGCCGCGGTTCTGCGCCGCGTTGCCGGTAAAGGTCGAATCAATCACCGTCAGAACGGTGTCGGGCGCGCTGTAGACCGCGCCGCCGATTTTCCCCGAACGGGAATCGCTGATCGTCACTCCGACGAGCGTCAGTTCGCCGCTGTTGGCGATCGCGCCGCCGTTTTCTTCGGCGCTGCCGTTTTCGATCGTCAGATCGGCGAGGGTCACCGCGCCGGAATTGATTTCAAACGCGCGGCTTTCGCCGGCGGCGTCGATTGTGATCCGGGCGCCCCCGTCAACTGTGATTTGAGCCGCCGCGTCGACGCCGACCGCGCCGTCGGCCAGGGTGATCGTCCCTTCCAGACCTTCGGCGAACGTCACGGTGACGGCCTCGTCAAACGTCTCGGCGTAGGCGATCGCTTCCCGGATCGAAGTCTCGCCGTCGTAGCGGTCGACGACGTCGTCGAGCGTCGTCACCACCAGCGAAGAAGCTTCCGGCATGTAAATCGATCCCCGGAGGGTTTCCCCCGCCGGAGCGACGTAGTTCCCCGCCAGATCGCCGACGACCGTGTAGGTCACGTCGACGTCCCAGGTTCCCTCTTCGGCCGAGGCGAACTGTCCCGCGCCGACGACGGTCACGTCGTCGTAAAGCGTGGCGACTTCGCCGACGATGATCTCGGCGTCGGTCGTGCCGTCGTAATCCTTATCGACCACCGCCGAACCGATCACGGTGAGCTGAAGCGGGGTGATCTCGACGGTCACCTGATAGAGCTCTTCGTCGCCGGTATCGGTGCCGCACTTCACCCAGAGGTCGTACGTGCCGGCGTTGCGCAGCGCCAGCTCGTCGCTCCAGGTCTCGCCGTCGAACGAATACTGCGCCCAGGAGACCGGACCGTCGAACTCGACCGGAGAATGGGTTTCGCCGTCGAAGGCAATCGTCGTGCCGGAGGCGACGCAGATCTGCTCCATCCCGCCCAGGTCGATCGCGCCGGCGTAGTAGCGGTTGCGCCCCGCGGCGTCGAACTCGCTGTCGTTGTACTGCGCGCTCCCGGCATTCATCGCCTGGTTGTGGCCCACAAGCGTATAGCCGTCTTCGGCGAACAGATCGCCGCCGTCATACATGACGAAATTCGACCCGAACGCGATCGTCGAAAGGTTGTTGTCGCCGTCGATGGTCGCGCCGGTGCGCATGTCGATCGGACCGACCTGACCTTCGATTTCGGGGTCGCTGTCGTTCATCAGAATGCTGTTGTAGAAGACGAACGTCGAGCCTTCTTCGCCGCGGACCGAGCTGCGCAGGTTCCCCGTGATCGTCACGTTGACCGCGGTGTTGGTCCCCGCCGCCGAAGACGAGAATCCCTGGTCGTTCCCCGCGATGACCACGTTGATCATGTAGAGGGTGCCGCCGTAGTTGCGGATCGTCCCGTTCGGGGCGATGTTGCCGACAAACATCGTGTTGGCGATATTCACGGTCGAGTCGTTCCAGAGGTAGACCGCCGCGCCGTACGAAGCGTTCGAGTTCCCGGTGAAATACGAACCGGAAATATCGGCGCTCGCGCCTTTTTCCACGAAAATGGCGCCACCGTGTGACTTCGACGTGTTGTCAACAAAGGACGAATCGATCACCGTGAGGTGAGCTTCCGGGGCCGTGTAAACCGCCCCGCCATATTTTCCGGAATAAGAGTTCGAGATTTTGACATTGTCGAGTGTCAGATTGCCGGCGTTCGAAATCGCGCCGCCCTGACGTGTTGCAAAACCGTTTTCAATCGAGATATTTTTGAGCAGAGTCTCGCCCGCGGCGACTTCAAACGCGCGGTCGGCCCCTCCGGCATCAACGGTAATCCGACCGTCGCCGTCGATCGAGATCGCCCCGTCCGAGGCGTCTATCGAAATCGCGCCGCCGGTCAGCGTGATCACGCCTTCCAGCCCCGCGTTGAAGGTGATTTCCGCGTCTTTACCGAGCGTTTCGGCATAGGCGACCGCCTCACGCAGCGAGTTGAAATCGTCGTCCGGATCGACGACGTCGTCGAGCGTAGTCACGACCAGCGAACGGGAATCGGGACGGTAAATCTCGCCCTGAACCGTTTCGCCCACCGGCGCGATATAGTTTTCCGCCAGTTCGCCCGAGACGGCGTACGTAACCTCGACGTCCCAGACGCCGATTTCGGCCGAAGCGTACTCGCCGGAAGCCGAAACAGTCACGTCATCGTAAAGCGTGTAGATATTGCCGATAACGACGTCGGCGTAGTCGGTGCCGTCATAGAACTTGGCGCGGACAAAGGTTCCCTCGGCGGTCAGCTGAAGGGGCGTGATTTCGGCAGTGACTTCGTAGGTTTCTTCCTCGCCGGTTTCGGTGCCGACCTTCACGAAGAATGTGTAGACGCCCGCGTCGCGGTAGGTCAGTTCGTCGGTCCATGTCTCGCCGTCTTCGGAATACTGCGCCCACGCCACCGGGCCGTCGAACTTGACGAGAGACTGGCTGCTGCCGTTAAAGACGACGCTGTCGCCGTAGGCGTAGGCGACCTGTTCGACCGCGCCCAGGTCGAGCGCGCCGGCGTAGTAGCGGTTGTTCCCGACCGCGTCGAACTCGGTGTTGTTGTATTCGGGATTCCCGGCGTTAAACGCCTGGTTATTTCCCCAAAGCGTATAACCGTCGGCAGCAAAAAGATCGCCGCCGTCATACACGGTGAAGTTCGTCCCGAACGCCGAAGTCCCCAGGTTGTTGTCGCCGTCGGCGGTCGACTTCGAGTCGAGATTCATGACGTCGTGACCGCCGGTCAGAATGCTGTTGTAGATGAAATACGACGCGCGATCTTCGCCGCGGATGGCGCTGTATTCGTTCCCCGAAACCGTGACGTTCACCGCTGTGGTGACGCCGCCCAGCGTCGAGATACCCTGCTGGTTCCCCGAAACGACCGTGTTGATCAGGCTGAGCGTACCGGCATGGTTGCGGATCGTGCCGTTCGGCGCCGTGTTGTTCACGAAAATCGAGTCGGCGATATCGACGACCGAGCCGTCCCAAAGATAGACCGCCGCGCCGTAAGCCTCGGAAACGTTCCCGCTGAAATACGAACCGGAAATCGACGCCGTCGCGCCCTGGTCGACGAAGATGCCGCCGCCGTGCGAGCTCGTGGTATTGTTGATAAACGCCGAATCAACCACCGTCAGATTGGTTCCGGCGGCGGCGTGAACCGCGCTGCCGAACTTGCCGGAATACGAATCCGAAATCAGAACGGAATTCAGCGTCAGATCTCCCTCGCTGTAAACCGCGCCCCCCATCTTTTCGTCGAAACCGCCCGTGATCGTCAGGTTCGCCAGCGTGACCGCGCCCGAGGTGATCACAAACGCGCGCTTGTCGCCGCCGGCGTCGATCGTGATCCGGCCGCCGGCGTCGATCGTGATCGATTCCGCCGCGCCGATCGAAATCGAACTGTCGGCCAGGGCGATCGTACCTTCCAGATCGTCGGCGAAGGTGACCGTCACCGCCGTCTCAAACGTTTCGGCATACGCCGCCGCCTCGCGCAGCGAGGTCAGATTGTCGTGGGTGTCGACCACATCGTCGAGGGTGGTCACCACCAGCGAAGGATCTTCGGTCTTGATGATTTCGCCCCGGAGGATTTCGTCGGCCGGCGCGATGTAGTTCCCCGCCAGATCGCCCGAAACGGCGTAGGTAACCGCGACGTTGTGCACGCCCGGTTCAGCCGAGGAAAATTCACCCGTCCCCGTAACGATCACCTCGTCGTAGAGGGTCGAAACCTCGCCGACGATGATCTCCGCGTCGGTGCCGCCGTTGTAGTCGCGGCTGACGACCGCCGAGCCGGAAACCGTCAGCTGAAGCGGCGCGATCGTGCCGGTCACTTCATAGATTTCCTCTTCGCCCGCCTCGGCGCCGACGGCAACCCAGAATGTGTAACTGCCGGCGTTGCGGAATCCCAGGGTGTCGGTCCAGGTTTCGCCGTCTGCGGAATACTGAACCGAAGCGACCGGACCGTCGAAGGCGACCGGAGTCTGATCTTCGCCGTTAAAGACGACCGTCGTGCCGTAAGCGTAGGCGACCTGCTCCAGCGCGCCCAGATCGAGCGCGCCGCCGTAGTAGCGGTCGTTCCCCGCCGCGTCGGTCGAGGTGGTGTTATAGGCGGGATTCCCGGCGTCGGCCGCCTGATTGTTCCCCCACAGCGTGTAGCCGTCGGCGGCAAAAAGATCACCGCCGTTGTATTTGATGAAGTTGATCCCGAACGGGACGTCCGAAAGGTTGTTGTCGCCGCCGACGACCGTGTCGTAACCGAAATTCACCGTCTTGTAGCCGTCGATCACGATGCTGTTGTAGAAGAGGAAAGAGGCGTTGTCGGCGCCGCGGACCGCGCTGCGCGTGTTGTTCGAGATCGTGACGTTCGTCGCCGTGGTCGTCCCGCCCGAAGCCGAAAGCCCCTGCTCGTTTCCGGAAATCACCACGTTGGTCAGCGTGAGCTGACCGCCGTGGTTGCGGATCGTGCCGTTCGGAGCCGTGTTGTTCGTAAAGAAGGAGTTGGTGATATCGACAACCGCGCCGTCCCAAACATAGACCGCACCACCGTAAGTGCCGGCCGCGTTTCCGGTAAAGGTCGAACCGCTGATCTGCGCCTGCGCGCCCTTGTCGACAAAGACACCGCCGCCGTGAGTTTTGGCCGTGTTGTTGACAAAGGACGAGTCGATCACGGTCAGGCTGCTCTGTTCCGCCGCGTGAACCGCGCTGCCGAATTTGCCGGAAAAGGAGTCGGTGATAAGAACGTTCTCAAGGGTCAGATCGCCCGCGCTGTAAACGGCGCCCCCTTTGCGGACGTCATAGCCGTTTTCGAGCGTCAGGTTCGAGAGGGTGACCGAGCCGGAACCGATCTCAAAAACGCGGCTGTCGCTCGCCGCGTCGATGGCGATGTTCTCTCCGCCGTCGATGGCGATCCCGTAGACCGAATCGACGCTCAGCGCGCCGCCGGAAAGCGTGATCTTACCGGCAAGCCCCTTGGCGAAGGTGATCGTCGCGGCGCTGTCAAGTGCCTCGGCGTTGGCGATCGCCTCGCGGATCGAGGTCAGTTGGTCCGACGCGTCGACGACGTCTTCGAGGGTCGTCACGACAAGGCCCGAGTAGTCGGTCTCGTCGGCGGTGCTCCACGGCGCGGCGGTCAGAAGGGTACGTTCTTCGAGACTTTCAAGTTGGAAACGACGATTTTTCAGGAAATTCACGGCAAAACTCCTTAGGGGTCCGAGGAAATATAATTAATAACTTTCTTTGCTTCTAGTTTACACGCCGTGCCGGAATCGGGGGTTGTTTACAAAATTATCCGACCGACACTAGCTGGCGAGAATTTCGGTTCATTAGAACCTGACACTTCTATTATATCTGAAAACCCAAATTTTCAAGGGACACAATGGGTATTTTAGGGGATTTTCCTGTAGAATTATAGAATTAAGGTGGTTTTCTCCCTCTTTCCGCCAAAATCGGATTATCGGAATTTAGATTTGCTAATATCACTTCCGTCAAACGAGCTCTAAAGAGCGTCCGAAGAGAGCGATTTTTCCGAGTATTTCGCGGAGAATAATAAAATATCGAACAGTTTTAAAAAGTGGCGTCTTTCACCCGTTTGGCCATCTCGCGGGAAAATTTCGCTCTTTCGGAAAGGAAACCTTCTTTTCAGCGACCTATTTTATAGTCAGTTTTTGTTTTTCAAGGTCAATTTTGCCTTTTATTGAAAAACTCCTGTGTCCGACTCGGTGATCGAACTGGAACGCTCGTTTCGATTTCTCCCCGAACCGGGTCACTCTTTCGAGGTCGTCGGGTCGATCATCTCGGCTTCCAGAATCACCCCGAACCGCGCCAATTCTTCCTGCGCGGCAGCCATTACCGCCTCGAACGTTTTCATCTCTTTGGGCGATTTAAGCGGCTTGGTCGGGAAGATCAGTCGGATTCTTTTCTCTTTCCGTCCGGCGAGTTCGCCGAGGCAATCGGCCAGCGCGTCCCAGTTTCCGCCGAAATAGGAAGGGAACCGAAGTTTCCGCGCCAAGAGCGCCAGAAAATCCCTCTTCGAAAGGGGTTCCAGCCCCATGATCACGGTCAAACCGCTGCGCGAGGAAAACTCGGGAAAATCGGTGATTTTTTTGATCGCCATTAATGCAAAACCTTTTTGTTTGTTTATTATATATTTATTATACTTTTTTTATTTATTTACTCGCACGAAAGTGTTGTAGTGATCCGGTGTGTACCAGACGTCCCCTTTCATCCCGATCACCACACGGCGCGGACCGACCGAACGGGAGTTCGTCCGATACACAAATTCTGTGTAGTAATAACGGTCCTGACGCGGGAGTTTTCCCTCATAATTCCCGAAGACCGAAGCGTCGTGCCGATGCTCGTCCTGATACCCCGCGGCGATCCGGCGCAGTTCGGCCGTCAGATCGACCCGCTCCCCCCGATCAAGGCTCACCGAAACGGTTTTCCCGTCGTCGGTCAGTTCCCGCGCCACGGTAAAGACGGTCAGAAGACGCGCAAGCTGCGGGTGCCGCGAGAGGGCCGCCAGATCGGCGGCGGATTTCCCCTCCGGCGTTTTCACGGTGATGTTCGCCCCGTTTTGGAGGAGGAGCCGCGCGGCGTCTTCCTCCCCCAGCGCCGCCGCCACGTGCAGGGGGGTCAGGAATTCGCGCGAAGCGTCGACGCTGACCGTCTTCTCGGTCAGCGTCTTTTTGATCGTGTATGTGTCTCCCGACGCCGCCGCGCTGTGAAGCGGGGTCCAGAGCCGTTTCCAGTCGGGAACCGGCGATTTCACGCTGACCGTAACAATCTCGTCGCCTCCCCGTTCGGCGCGGTTCAATTTCAGTTCGGTCTTCCCCGCCCTTCCGCCGGTCTGCGCGGGACGGTTCGGGCGGTACTCCCCTTCGGCGTAATAACGCTTGGGAAGGGTCACGGTAAACCGAAGTTCGTCGGCGGGCGCGTTCCGGTCAATCTCGATCCCGTCCCCCTTCTCCCCGGCGGGCTTCGGCACGGCAGGGTTCTCCTCCTCGGCCGATTTCGACTTTTCGGACTCGGCCTGTTCCCACATCCGCCGCTGCGGCGCGGAGCCGCGGTCCGGCCCGGCCTCCTGACGCGTCCCGTCGGGCCGGATAAACGGCACCTTGTTCCCCTTCGCCGCAAGCGAAAACGGGAAGGCGAAAAACGCGCAGAAGAGGACGCCGAAGAGGGGGAAAAGCGCGCGCGGCGCGGAGATCTTTTTCATTTCGTTTTCCTGAAACGGTGGTTTGCCGCGGCCGGCCGACCGCCTATCGATATGATACCATCTTTGCCGCAGGAAAAGAAGATTCCCGGGGCGCATAAAAAACGACGGCCCCGCGGCACAACGCGCCGCAGGGCCGATAAAAGCAGAAGAGACGTAAGCCGGGTTCTGTCGCCCCGAGGGGCGTGACGGTCATTTATCTCGCCGGACGGTTACCCGCCCGGTCCAGCGGTCGACCCGGGAACAAAGGGGGCGGAAGATCCCCCGCTCCGAAGAGCTGTTCCCTGCTTGACCTTGCTTCGGATGGGGCTTGCCAGGCCGGGCGGTTACCCGCCCGCCGGTGAGCTCTTACCTCGCCTTTTCACCCTTACCGGAAAAACCCGGCGGTGTCTTTTCTGTGGCGCTTTCCCTGACCGCAAGGCGGCCGGCGGATGTTATCCGTCATCCTTCTTCCGCGAAGCCCGGACTTTCCTCGACGCGCTCTATCGCGCGGCGCGACCGTCTGTCTCTCCGCGGTAGATTGTATCGGAACCGATCCACTTTGACCAGTGGGACCTGATCTTTTTAATATCGGCGTTCATCGCGGCGACCAGCTCTTCGCGGGTGCGGAACGAAACGATATCGCGAAGGCGGGTGATGAAGTCGATCGCCAGGTGCTCGCCGTAAAGATTCCCCGACCAGTCGAGAATATGAACCTCGACCTTGACCTTCTCGACGCCGAAGGTCGGATTCCCCCCCAGGTTGACCGCCGCGGGGTAAAACTGACCGCCGACCAGCGCCCGCGCGGCGTAAAGCCCCGCTTTCGGCAGGAGCGTTTTGATATCGGTCAGGTTCGCCGTCGGAAATCCGAGCGTCCGCCCCCGGTGCTCGCCGTCGGCGACCACGCCCGAGACGCGATACGGACGCATCAGCATGGCATGAACCACGCCGACCTCCCCGGCGGCCAGAAGGGCGCGGACCCGGCTGCTCGAAACGTGCGCGTTGAACATCGAAACCGGGGGAAGGACGGTCAGATCGATGTCGTGCGCCCCGCACCACTCTTTTAAAAACTGGTGATTTCCGCGCCGCCCGGCGCCGAAGGTGAAATTCTCCCCCTCGACGATTGACTGCGCGCCGAGTGTTTCGACGACGATCTTTTGAAGGAACTCTTCGGCTGAGAGCTCCAGAAACGCGCGGGTGACGGGATAAATCAGAAGGACATCGGGGGAAAACGCCGAAATCAGGTCGATCTTCTGTTCCAGGTCGCAAATGGGAAGCGGAGCGTTTTCGGGGGCGAGAATCTCGGCGGGAGAACGGTCAAACGTAAAGACGACCGACGGGGCGTCGGTCCGGCGCGCCGTTTTCAGAAGGGTCTCCAAAAGAGCGATATGTCCGCGGTGAAGACCGTCGAACTTGCCGATCGAAAGGGCGCACCCCCGCTCGAAGCGGGGGAACCGATCGACCTGGGTAATGATTTTCACGACAGAATGAATCCTTTCGTCCGCGCCCCCGCGCGCGGGGGGGGAATGTTCCGCCCGAAGGGGGGGTCAGTCCTCTTCCAACTGAGAACGAACCACCGTCTCGAGGTTTTTCGTGTTCCGTTCGACCGTCAGGACAATCGTCTTGGTATCGATCCCGTCCCGGCTGACCGCGGCAACCGGGAAGACGTGCCGCCGTTCGGGAAGATGATAGCGGATCAAAAAAGAGCCGTCTTCGCGCACCCAGATCCGCTCGCCGCGAACCGTCAGCTGAACGTCGGGAGAAGTCCGTCCCTTGATCACGACCTCGGCGTCGACCTGCAGGTCGAATCCGGAGCGGCGTCGCGAGGCCGACGCGGCGGCGTTCTTCGCCGACGAAGCCGCCTCGGCGTCAATCGATCCGCTTTCAAAGGGCGAGACCTGCGTCGAGGCGGTCAGCATGTTCCAGCCCGACTCGCTCCACCCCATCGACTCCTGGATGTAATTCTGCGGGGTCTCGACCGTGTTGCTCGAAACGAGCGAGAAGAACTGCTTGTCGCGGGAACGGTAGCCGATCTCGACGAAGAAGGTTCCGGGCGGGTCGTCGACGTTGAGGAACCAGTTGTAGATTCCCCCGTGAATCAGAAAATCGTTGACGAACTCGGTGCTCCGGCCGCCGGCGGCGTCCTGACGGAGCCGATAGAGGCGGAGAACCGGATCGGCGGTGTGCCAGAGATACCCCATCGCCGCGCGGATTCGGGTGATGATATTGGCGCTGATCTCCCACCACGCATGGAGCCAGAACGGTCCGCAGACCTGCAGAACGATCCGATCTTTCCCGCTCCGACCCGACGAGGGGGTCTCAAGAGTCTTGCGGTAAATCGTCCCCGTTTGAACCGGCTCGGTCCGATTCGGCTCTTTGACCGGCGCGTCGTGAAGTTCCCTGTCGCGAGTGTCGGACATTGGGATCTTCGTCACGTCTTCCTTCTTCGGAGGGGGAAGACGGCGGCGTTTCGATTTCTTTTCGGCGGGTTCCGGCGACGTGAACTTGATCGGATCGGCGGGGGTCATCCGGAGTTTGGAACGAACCACGTTGACGCGCGAGGAGGAACCCTTCGACCGGGACGCGGTTTTTTTGGCCGCTTCGGTTTTGGCAGCCGAGGGCTCTTTTTTGGCCGGAGCGTTCTTCTTTGCCGAAACCTTCTCTTGCGACGCGGAAGTCTTCTCGGCCTTGGCGGGAGCCGATTTTACCGGCTTGGTCGGTTTGGCCGCCGGTTTCTCGGGCTTCTTGGCCGGAACCGGCTTTTTCGCCGGCTCCGACTTCTTGACCGGAGCCGGTTTGGCGGCCGACGAAGCGCCTATCACCCCCTTTTTGGAGGAAGTTTCTTTTTTCGGAGACGCGGCGGCGCGAGGTTTCGCGACAGTTCCCTTTTTGGACGCGGGGGGGGTCTCCGCCGGGGGTGCTGATCGTTTCGATCGGACAAGTTTCCCGGTCGGATCCGTCTCGCCGAGTTTTGCGATCAGGTCGGACTTCGACATTTTCCTCCAACCCGATACCCCGAGCCCTTTGGCCGCTTCCCGCAGGTCTTTCAACTGATATTCGTCGTAGCTAAAGCTCTTACCCACGTCTTCTCCAACCCCGCACGGGAGCACGGGGAATTGTAAAAATGAAGGGAGTCTATTATAATACCATAATATACCATATTTTGAATTTATCAATATCCAGGTGGCCTATATTGCGCATATTTTTCATATTTTACATATTGCCAACCTTGACAAAGTCCAGATGAACGCCGACCAAAAACAGGTTCCGAACAGTCCTTTTTCCCGTTTCGACATCCCCGGCGCCCTCGCCGTCCTGGAATCGGGAAGAAAGCCGGTCATCGCCGTCGTCGGGGACTACTGTCTCGACAAATACCTCTTTATCGACGCCCGACTCGAAGAACCCTCGGTCGAAACGGGGCTTCCGGCGCATCAGATCCGCCGCAAAGGGCTCTTTCCCGGAGCGGCGGGGACGGTCGCCGGAAATCTGGCGGCGCTCGGCGCCGAGGTTCGGGCGATCGGTCTCTGCGGCGACGACGGCGAAGGGTACGAGCTCCTCCGCGGACTTGAAGAGCGCCGAATCGACACCCGCGGGATGGTCAAAAGCGGCGAAATCTTCACCTCGACCTATATCAAGCCGATCTTCGAAAAGGACGGCACGGCGCGGGAACTGAACCGGCTCGATATCCGCAACGCCTCTCCCGCCCCCGAAGACGTCCTCGACAAGGTCAAACGCCTCCTGCGCGAGATCCTCCCCCGGGTCGACGCGGTGGCGGTCGCCGACCAGTTTACCTTCCAGTCCGGGTCGGTCTTGGGGGGGGATCTCCCCGACCTCCTCGCCGAACTGGCCGACGCGTATCCGGAAAAGTTCTTTATGGTCGATTCTCGTTCGAACGCCGCCCGTTATCGGAACCTCCTTGTCAAGTGCAACGCCAGCGAACTCCTCGACCTGGTTCATCGGATCAAAAACCCGAGCGCCCCGGCGCGGGTCGCCGCCGACCTTTCGGCCGACCGGAACGAAAGCGCGCTCCTCGAAGCGGGGCGTTTCCTCGCCGGGCGGAGCGCCAGGCCGATCCTCGCGACGCGGGGGAGTCTGGGAGCGATCCTCTTTGACGGCAAAAAGGATCCGGTCTTCATCCCGGCGATCCCGGTCTCCGGCCCGATCGACATCTGCGGCGCGGGGGACGCCACCAACGCCGGTCTTGTCTTCGCCCGCGCGCTGGGGATCCCCCTTCCCGAATCGGCGCTCGTCGCTGCGGTTGTCTCGTCGATCACCATTCGGCAGATCGGCGTCACCGGCACCGCCTCGCTCGACGAGGTCGGCCGCGTCCTGCGCGGTTATTGCCAAAAGGCGTGATTCGGGTAGAATGGATTCCGATGCGAAGGGAACCGAAAGAGGCGCAAAACAATCTGCCGCCGTTCCCTTTCCGCCCCGTTTGAATTACAGATTTTCAGGCATTTCCGCGCGCCTCCGTCGGAGGCGCGGCTCACTCCATTAGAAACGCAGAGGATAACAGATGGCCTACGAAGTTACACTCATCACCGGCGACGGAACCGGGCCGGAACTGGCCGCCGCGGCACGCAAATGCATTGACGCGACCGGCGTCAAAATCGATTGGGACGTTCAGGAAGCGGGAATCGACGTCATGGAAAAGACGGGGAACCCCCTCCCCGACGCGGTCATGGAAAGCGTACGCCGCACCCGCTGCGCACTCAAGGCGCCGATCACCACCCCGGTCGGGAAAGGTTTCCGAAGCATCAACGTCCATCTGCGTCAGGAGCTCGACCTGTTCGCCTGCGTCCGTCCCTGCAAGTACTATCCGGGAGTGCGGACCTTCTTCGATAAGGTTCCGGTCGACCTGGTCATCTTCCGCGAAAATACCGAAGACCTCTACGCGGGGATCGAGTTCGCCAAGGGGACGCCGAAGACGGCCGAACTGATGGAAAAGATCAATACCCTGACCGACGGACGGAAGATCGCCACCGGTCCGGACGAAACCGGGATTTCGATCAAGCCGATCAGCGTCTCCGGCACCGAACGTCTGGTGAAAGCGGCGTTTGAATACGCCCGCGCCAACGGCCGCAAAAAGGTGACCGCGGTTCACAAGGCGAACATCATGAAGTTCAGCGACGGGCTCTTCCTCGAAGTCTCGCGCGCCGTCGCCGAGCGGTATCCCGATATCGAGTTCGAAGACCGGATCGTCGACAACATGTGCATGCAGCTGGTTCAAAAACCGGAGCTGTACGATGTGGTCGCCCTGCCGAACCTCTACGGCGACATTCTGAGCGATCTGTGCGCCGGCCTGGTCGGCGGGCTGGGGGTCGCCCCCGGCGCGAATATCGGGCACGACGCCGCCGTCTTTGAGGCGACCCACGGCAGCGCGCCGAAATACAAGGGGCTCGACAAAGTCAACCCGACGGCGATGATCCTCTCCGGAATGCTGATGCTCCGTTACCTCAAAGAGACCGAAGCCGCCGACCGGCTCGAAGCCGCCGTCGCCGCCGTCATCAAAGAGGGGAAATCAGTCACCTACGACATGAAGGCCGACCGGAACGACCCGACGGCGGTCGGGACCCAGGCGATGGCCGAGGCGATCTGCGAAAAGCTTTAAATCGTGTCAAGAATCAACGCGGCGCTCTGTATTACGGAACTGGCGGTCGGGGGCGCCGAAAAGGCGTTCGCCGAACTGGCGACCGGTCTTGACCCCGTCCGTTTCGCGCCCGTTGTCTATGTTCTCCGCGGCGAAAAGTACCACAGCGGGAATCCTTCTTTCCTTCCGAAATTGCGGGAAAAGGGGATTCCCGTTTTCTTTTTGGACGTCGACGGCCCCTGTTCCTTCGCGCGGGGAACGGCGCGTCTGGCGCGCCTTCTGAAAGAGCAGCGTGCCGACGTTTTCCTCTCGTTTATGTTTCACGCCAATCTGCTCGGACGCCTCGCCGCCCGCCGCGCCGGGGTCAGGCGCGTCTTTTCGGGAATCCGCGTCGCCGACCGGGAGCACCGCCTGCATATTCTCGCCGACCGCCTCACCTCGCGCCTGGTCGACCGCTACCTTTGCGTCAGCCGCTCGACCGCCGATTTCCTGGCGCGCGCCGAAAAGATCCCCGCCGAAAAGATCGCGGTGATCCCCAACGGCGTCTCGCCCGACGCCCCCCCCCGGGCGGCGGACCTTCCCGACCCGTTTGCCGATTCCGGAACGAAACAGATCCTCTTCGTCGGACGGCTGGCGTGGCAGAAAGGGCTCGACTGGCTTCTTTCGCTTGCCGACCGCTGGCTCGCCTCTCCCGAAGCAGACGGGTGGTCGTTTACGATCATCGGCGAGGGACCGCAAAAGAAGAAACTCGAAAAGATCGTCGCACGCCTCGCTCCCGACACGGCGCGGCGAATCGCCTTTCTCGGCTGGCGCCCCGACGCCGCCGCGCTCCTGCCCCGTGCCGGCCTTTTTCTCTTTCCGAGCCGTTACGAGGGGATGCCGAACGTGCTTCTCGAGGCTGCGGCCGCCGGTCTTCCGATTCTGAGCAGCCGGTGTGACGGCGCCGAAGAGATCCTGGGCGAAACCGCCCCGCCGCAGACGTTCGCGTTCGGCGACGGCGAAGAGTTCCTCGCCAAATTTAAAAGCCTGATCTCCTCCGATGAAAAACGCGCCGCGCTCGGTGCGGCAAACCGGGCGCGGGTGCGGAAAGAGTTTTCCGTCGATCAAATGATTGCGCGCTACGAGGCGGAACTCCTGTTCGAGACTTCGTTTTAGAGCCCCCGGCGCACCGACCCCGAAATGAAATCGGACTCGAGCGCTCCTCAGTCGTCGCCGCGCAGGCGGATCGCGTAAACGTTGATTTTCCCTGAACGGCCGGGAAGAGTAATAGTCATCGATTTAAACGCCCCTGTATATCCGTAGATCTGGCTCAGGTCGACGGACCAGACGCCCCGCGTGCCGTCGGCTCTGAGCGGAACCTGAACAGTAATATCCGGAAGGATCGGATATTGCGCGAGTATCTCCGCCCTCTGCTGATCGGTAAGGCTTCCCGCCGTCTCTTTGATCGTATCGTAGGGCGAAACCGGCGTGAGGGTGACCGTCAGGCTCGACTCTTCCCCCGCCTGGGCGTTGTTGAGCAGGAGTCCCGCGTCGATTTCAAGAATCGGAGCGTCTTCGGCGACCCAGTAGGTTTCAGGACTGACGATTTTCGGCTGCGGTATGATTTTAAAGTAAACGTCCAGTCCTTCGTCAATCGGGAGGCCGCTGTCACTGGCGGACCCCGAATAGGTCCAATAGTGCCGGTCGCCGTCGAACGTCCACTCGGGAAGCGTCTGGAACGTTTGGCCCGCGAGCTCATAAACACGCGAACGGATTTCACTGAGGGAACCGACAATGAAATAGGCACGGTAGGTTTGCTCGATATTGTGGTCGAGGATCATCGTCTCGAGCGGAGCGATATAGCCGGTTTGCGCGTCTTTCGCCCCGCCGAACCCTTTCAGAGAGTCACCGCCAAAAAATCCGGCGGCAAAGTACGCCGAATCCGGCTGATAGACGCCGAGCCCCCTGTTGCGGCTGTCGAGAAGCGCCGACCAGCGCTCCGGACAGTAGTATCGGAGCCAAGGCCATCCGTTCCCGTCGTTTTTGTCGACCAGAACGGTCGTCGCCTCGTTCTGAAATGGCTTGTCCCCCAAATACGAAACGAGCTTATACCAGCTGCCGTTCGTATAGACGGCGGGCATTTCCTGAGACCTCGCCGCATACTGGGTTCTGTCGCTCCGCGAATTGATGATGGTCGCGTCCATATAAAAGCCATAGGAGGTCAGCGTATAGACGACTTCGAAAACGCATTCGGCAGGAAGGTTCGCGTTCGGCCAGAGCATGGGGATCGTTCGGACCGTCATTGTATTGCCGGTCTGCTCAAAGGAGATGACCTTCGACTGGAAACCGTAGCAATCCCCCGACTGAATCGGATTCCACCCCAGGTTCCGCCACGATTCGTTCGGCTGTTCGCCGTTCGGCCCGATATACGGAATCGGACCGCTGTAATAAGAGAGCTGAATCTGCCGCCCCCAGTCGCAACTGTTGATCATATTCACGCCGCCGTATTTCGTGTCGGAAAGCCAGGTCACCGCCCCGCCGATCGACAGGTCAATTCCGAGTTTCACGCGGCTGTTCTCCAGATAGCGCATCGGCTCGTCGCCGTAGTCGTACGCCTCGGGTATGGCGTCGAAAACGGGCGCACCGATCGAGATGTTGCGGAAGACGTTGGTTCCTGCGGCGCCGTAAAAGCCGACCATACCGCCGGAAAGGGTCGAGTCGTAAACCGAAATCAGCGTGGTATCGTCAACGCCGCACGCCAGGAGGCCCTCGGAGAGCTGCACCCAAACCGAGTAAAACCGGGAATACTCGAAGTACGAAGCGCCCGTCGCGAGGAGGTTCATCTCTCCATTTTCGCTGACATAGTAAAGGCGGGTGGCGTTGAATTCAAATTCGGCGTAATATCGCGCGCCCGATTCCTGAACGGCCACCTCGATCCCCCCCCGGATTCCGCCGTAAATATCGGACGACCGGAAATCGGCGGTCACCAGGATATCGTCGGGAAAACCGTCGTAATCGCAGATCGCCTCCTGAGGGCCGTCGTTCGCGTCGATCGTCAGGAGACCGTCCTCCGCCGTAATCTTCGAAATATCATCGCCGACGAGCTGCCAGTTCGCAATGTCGGAAGGATAGATCCGATAAGTGGCGGTCGGTTCATCGAGGGGAACGCCGTCTTCGACGAAGATCGACGTAATGAAGACATCGCCGACCCGGTTCAACACGCCCAGCGGCACATCCGGATTCGTCTCGACCGAAATATTGCTGAAAACATTGACCCCCGCCGAGGCGCGGAACCCGACCTTGCCGCCGGAAAGCGAGCTGTCGCTCACCGTGACAAGCGTATCCCCTCCGACGCCGAAAGAAAGCTGGCCGTCGGAATTCTGCACCCAGACGGTATAGGTCTGGTTGGCAGCGAAAGGATGGAAAGCGCCGTTAAGGAGAGTCCTCTCGCCGCTTTCACCGACGAAATAGAGGCAGACGCGGTCGTCCTGAATCTCGGCGTAATAGCTCCGCGAGTCCTCCTGAACCACCACTTCGATCCCCGCACAGATGGCCGAAGAGGAATCGGTCGAGCAGAAATCGGCGGTCACGCGCAGATTGTCCGGAAAACCGTCGTAAGCGCAGACCGCTTCCAACTCGCCGCTTCTCGCATCGAGGGTAAGCGAACCGCTTCGGGCGGTGATCTTCGAAATCTTGTCGCCGGAGAGGATCCAGTTCCCGACGTTCGACGGGTAGATCTCATAAGACCTGGTACTCTCGGGGAGTTCGTTGCTTGTCTTAAACCAGTAGGAGGAAAGGAGAGCGTGATCCCCCGGCCCGATGAATCCGTCCCCGTCGAGATCGCTGGCCGGACTCCAGTTTTCGCTGCCGTCGGTCGAAAACCAGGCGTAACTCATATACGAAAGTTCCGCCGGGCCGATGAACCCGTCTCCGTCGGCGTCGACGGTCGAGGTAACGTAGACGTCGCCGACTTTGACTCCGGAGGGCTCCGCAGAAACGGGGGCGGGAAAGGCGAGAGACGCCAGACCGGCGGTCACCGCCAAGAGCTGGCGTTCTTCCAGCGATTCAAATCTCAGTGCGCGTTTTTTCATGGTGTCGGTTCCCTCTCTAACGGGCTGAAACGGGAGCGGTCGGCTGTTATCCTCTGACGAAAATCCCCGCAATAATGCGGGGGAAAGGGGGACGCCTTTTTCGTTTTGGCGTCTTCGGCCCCGATCCTATTATAGTCCATAGTCCGTTTGCCGAAAGAGATGAAGAAGATACCAGATTCCGCCACAGGTCTTTCGGAGGTCCTTTTTCCGCGCCCACCCGCGATAAGAGCGTTCACCCTGATCGGAAAATTTTCCGATGAAAAGATGATCAAACGCTTCGAAACAAATTCTGTCCGAAACCTAGTCTCACCCCCTGGCACACCATACCCAAAAAGGGAATCGGACTCGAACGCAACTCAGTCGTCGCCGCGCAGACGGATCCCGTAAACGTCGATCCACCCCTTGCGGGCGGGAAGAGTGATGGCGAGCGATTTAAACGCCCCCGTATATCCGTTGAGCTGGCTCAGATCAACGGTCCAGACCCCCCGCGTCCCGTCGGCCAGGATCGGAAGCTGAACGGAAAGATCCGGAAGGATCGGATACTGCGCGGGGTTCCCGCCTTCGTTCCGCGTCGTGTTATCGACCAAATCGTAAGGCGAAACCGGCGTGAGACTGACCGTCAGATACGCCTGCTCTCCCGACTGGGCGCCATCGAGCCGAAGCTCCGCGTCAATTTCAAGAATCGGAGCCTCCTCGGCGTTCCAGAACGTTTCCGGTCCGACGAGTTTCCCCCGCGGCGAAGCGCTGAACGAAATGTCGAGATACCCGTCGGTCGGATTGCCTTTGTCTCCGGCGGAACCCGAATAGGTCCAGTAATGCCGGTCGCCGTCAAAGGTCCACGCGGGAAGCGGCGAGAGGGTTTGCTGAGCGAGCTGATAAACCCGCGAGCGGATAGTGTTGAGGGAACCGACGATAAAATACGCGCGGTAGGTTTGCTGAATATCGTGGTCGAGGATCATCTTCGCGGTCGGGGCGATATAGCCGGTCTGCCCGTCTTTCGCCCCGCCGACCCCTTTCAGAGCGTCACCGCCGAAAAACCCGGCGGAGAAGTGAGACGAGTCCGGCTGGTAGACGCCGAGACCCGTATTGTTGTCGTCAAGCAGCGCCGACCAATGCTCGGGACAGTAGTAGTTGGTCCAGGGCCACCCCTTTCCGTCCCCTTTGCCGACCACGACCGTCGTCTCCTCATTCTGAAACGGATTGTCCCCCAAATACGTGACGAGCTTATACCATCGGCCGTTCGTATAGACCGCGGGCATTTCCTGGCTCCTCGCCGCGTATTGCGTGTGGTCGCTCCGGGAATTGATAATCGTCGCGTCCATATAAAAGCCGTACGAAGTCAGCGTATAGACGACTTCGAAAACACATTCGGCGGGAACGTTCGTGTGCGGCCAGAGCATTGGAACCGTTCGAACCGTCATTGTGTTGTCGGTCTGCTCAAAGGAGATGACCTTTGACTGGAAACCGGCGCAGTCCCCCGACTGGATCGGGTTCCACCCCAGGCCCGACCACGATTCGCTCGGCATTTCGCCGTTCGGCCCGATATACGGAATCGGACCGCTGTAATAAGAGAGCTGAATCTGCCGTCCCCAGTCGCAGCTGTTGATCATGTTCACGCTGCCGTGTTTCTTGTCGGAAAGCCAGGTCACCGCCCCGCCGATCGACAGGTCGATTCCGAGCTTGACGCGGCTGTTCTGCATGTAGCGAACCGGCTCGTCGCCGTAGTCATACGCTTCGGGCAAGGCATCGTAAACGGGCGCGTCGACCGTGATGTTGCGGAAGACGCTGGTTCCTGCGGCGCCGTAAAAGCCGACCATACCGCCGGAAAGCGTCGAGTCGTAGACCGAGACCAAAACGGTATTGCCCACGCCGCACGCCAAAAGGCCGTCGGAAAGCTGAGCCCAGACCGTGTAGAAGCGGGAGTACTCTAAAGTCGCGGACCCCGTCGCAAGAAGATTCATCACTCCCCCTTCGCCGACATAGTAAAGGCGGACGGCGTTATCCTGGAACGCGGCGTAGTACCGCTCCCCCGATTCCTGAACGGCCAGCTCGATCCCCCCCCAGATTTCGCCGGCAATGTCCGACGATCGGAATTCGGCGGTCACCAGAAGGTCCTCGGGGAAAGCGCCGTAGTCACAGACCGCTTCCACCGCGCCCCTTTCCGCGTTGAGCGTCAGAGTGCCGTCGGCGATTGAAACGTCCGAAGCGGCGTCGCCGAAAAGGAGCCAGTTCTCGCTGTCGGAAGGATAAATTCTGTAAGAGGCGGTCGGTTCGGCGAGGGGAACGCCGTCTTCGACAAAAGTCGACGTGATGTAAACGTCGCCAACCCGATTCAAGACGCCCGGCGCCGCGTCCGGGTTCGGTTCGACCGAGATATTACTGAAGACATTGACCCCTCCCGAGGCGCGGAACCCGGCCAAACCGCCGGAAAGCGCGGTGTCGCTCACGGTGACCAGCGCATTGTCTCCGATGCCGAAAGAGAGCTGGCTGCCGGACTTCTGAAACCAGACGGTGTAGGTCGTGCCTGCGTCGAAACCGCGGAAAGCGCCGTTCAGGAGAGTCCTCTTTCCGCTTTCACTGATCGAGTAGAGACAGACGCGGTCGTTCTGAATTTCGGCGTAATAGCCCGCGCCGCTTTCCTGAACCGCCAGTTCAATTCCCGCCCAGAAGGCCGGCGAGGAACCGGTCGAACAGAAATCGGCGGTCACGCGCAGGTCGTCCGGAAACCCTTCGAAATCGCAGACCGCTTCCAACGCGCCGTTTCGCGCGTCGAACGTGAGCGACCCGTTTTGGGCGGTGATCTTCGAAGTGCTGACATCGGAAAGACGCCAGTTCCGGACGTCCGACGGATAGATTTCGTAAGACTTGGTACTTTCGGGAAGCGCGTCGTTTGTCTTAAACCAGTAGGAGGAAAGAAGCGCGTGATCCCCCGGCCCGATAAATCCGTCCCCGTCGATATCGCTGGCCGGATTCCAGTTTTCGGCGCCGTCGGTCGAAAACCAGGCGTTGCTCATATACGAGAATTCCGCCGGCCCGATGAAACCGTCCCCGTCGGAATCGGCGGTCGAGGCGATATAAACGTCGCCGACTTTGTATCCGGAGGGCTCTGCCGCAACGGGGGCGGGAACGGGGGCGGAGAGGGCGAAAGGCGCCAATCCGGCGGTCACGGCCAGAAGCTGACGTTCTTCCAGCGATTCGAATCTCAGAGAACGTTTTTTCATGGTGTCGGTTTCCTCTCTCACAAGGCAAAACGGGAAACGGGAGTGATCGGCGGCAATCCTTTTAAGCAGACCCCGGTAATAATGGCGCGGCGAAAATGCGGAGGCTTTTTCCGTTTCAGCGGCTCCGCCCCCTCTTGAATTATAAACCACCCGCCTGAAAAGGTGAAGGATCGGCGCATTTTTCCGCGATTTCGCCGTCGAGATGAAACCCGAGCGCCGCGGGGCGGGAATTCCGGCCGAGGCGCCGCCGATCAAAAAAGCGCGGCGGGCTCATTCGGCGGCGCGCAGACGGATCCCGTAGATTTTGATATTTCCCTTGCGGGCGGGAAAACCGACGGTAAACGTCTTCATCGCCCCGGTATATTGTTCGTATTGGCGAAGGTCGACGCTCCAGACGCCCCGCGTTCCGTCGGCGGCGATCGGGACCTGAGCCGTAAAGCCGGGAAGAACAGGATACTTCTCGGCTTTCTCGGCCTTCTCTTTTTCCTGCTGCGGATTCAGGGGCCACTTGATGTCGTCGACCATGTCGTGCGGCGAGACGGGAGCGAAGTTCGCGCTCAGCGCCGCCTCTTCCCCCGCAGATGCGTCGTCGAAAAGAAGCGCCGCGTCGATTTCGAGGATCGGCGTCTTTTCGGCGACCCAGAACGTTTCCGGTCCGTCGATTCCCCCCTGGGGCGAGGCGTCGAACGAAATGTCAAGACACCCGTCGATCGGATAGCCGCCGTCGCGGGCGGAACCTTCGTAGGTCCAGTTGTGCCGATCGCCGTCGAATTTCCAGACGGGGAGATTGGGCGTCCCTTTTTTGGCGAGTTTATAGACCCGCGAGCGGATCTCGTCGATCGTGCCGACGATGAAATAGGCGCGGTAGGTTCGCTTGATGTTGTGGTCGAGAATCATCTGCGAAAGGGGGGCAATGTAACCGGTCTGAGGATCTTTCGGCCCGCCGACGCCTTTCAGCGCGTCGCCGCCGAAAAATCCGCCGGAGATCCGGGTCGCTTCCGGCTGATAGACGCCGAGCCCCATCCCGTTGTCGTCGACCAGCGCCGTCCAATGCTCGGGGGCGTAATAGTTGATCCACGGCCAGCCTTTTTCGTCGTTCTTGTCGACCAAAACGGTCACCGGCTTTTTCTGAAACGGTTCGTCCCCCAGGTAACTGACCAGTTTGTACCACGGGCCGTTCGTATAGATCGCGGGAATCTCCTGCCGCATCGCCGGGTACTGACGGGTGTCGCTTCGCGCGTTCTTGATCGTGGCGTCCAGAACAAAACCGTTGGGCATCAGCGTGTAGACGCACTCAAAGACGCACTCGGCCGGGATGTTTTCGTTCGGCCAGAGCATCGGAATCGTCTGAACCGCCATCTTGTTCTTGCTGATCTGTTTGAATGCGGTCACTTTCGAGCGAAAACCCCCGCAGTCCCCCGACTGAATCGGGTTCCACCCCAGGTTCCGCCATTCTTTGTGCGGCTCTTCGCCGTTCGGCCCGATGTACGGAACCGGACCGCTGTAATACGAAAGCTGAATCTGCCGTCCCCAGTCGACGCTGTTGATCATATTTTCGCCGCCGTTGACCCCGTCGGAAAGCCAGGTCACCGCCCCGCCAATCGAAAGATCGATCCCGAGCGTGACGCGGTCGTTCTTTAGATAGCGCATCGGCTCATCGCCGTAGTCGTAGGCTGCCGGCTCGTCGGCGAAAAGGGACGCGGAGCACAAAAGAAGCGCGGTGCAAAAAAGAATACAAAGCTTTTTCATCGAAAGACCTTAACCTTCATTTGGAGTATTCCCTACAAAAGTGCGCGGCGGGGGTTCCCGATCACCGGCCGTCGGCGGCGGCGCGCTCTTTCCCGCGCGTAACCCGTCTCCAGGTCGTCAAAAGAACCACCGCGGCGACCGCCGCCACCGCAGTCAGAACGACGGCGAGCGTCCACTGCGCGTAGACCCAGCAGCCGACCGCGAAGAGGGACGCGTAAACACAGATACACCCGACCACCGAGCAGAGGATTCCCAGCGGCACCGACCAGGACGGCTCTTCCAGCTCGGCGCGGTCGACCCCGTCGGCGACGGCGGCATCGACGACGCGCTTCCACCCCGGCCCCCCCGCCTTCGTCCGGCGGAGGAACTCGATCAGAATCTTCTGGTCGGTCGGCCGGGTCAGGTAGGTAACCAGAAGCCAGCCGATCGTCGTCACGGCGATTGTGATTAAGAGAACCGCGCCGTCCGAGAATTTCAGCGCGTCGGGGCAGACCCGCACTCCGTCTGGCCCGGCCGTCCCGAAAAGGGCGGCGCAGAGCGGCACGTGGAAGAAGCGGAAATAGACCGCCGTCGGAAGCGCCAGACACATCGCGGCGATCTCGCTGGCGGCGTTGATCCGCCACCAGAACCAGCGGATCAAGAAGAGGAGCCCCGTTCCCGCGCCGATCTCCAGGATGATGTTGAAGTTGTCCTTGGCGCTCTGGAGACGGAACGCCAGCAGGCAGGCCAGAACCATCAGGATCACCGTCCAGAGACGTCCCTGAAAGACGAGCTGCTTTTCGCTCGCCTTCGGGTTGATGAACCGGTGATAGAAGTCGTTGACCATATACGATGAGCCGAGGTTCAGCAGGGTCGCCACGGTCGACATGAACGCCGCGAAAAGCGACGCCAGCACGATCCCGAAAAGCCCCGCCGGAAGGAGCTTGAGCATCGCCGGATACGCCATGTCGTCGCGAATCATATGTTCAGGAAGGTTCGGGAACGCTTCGCGCAGCGAGGCGAGGTCGGGATAGACGACGATCGAAGCCAGCGCCACCAGAATCCAGGGCCAGGGACGAACGGCGTAATGGCAGAAGTTGAAAAAGAGGGTCGCGCCGATCGCGTGCGACTCGTTCTTGGCGGCGAACATCCGCTGCGCGCCGAACGACCCGCCTCCCGGTTCCGCCCCCGGATACCAGACGCTCCACCACTGTACCACCAGCGGGATCACCAAAAGGGCGATCACCGCGTCGGTATCGGAGAAGTTCGGCAGGACCGAGGTCATCTTAACGACTTCTTCGTGCGCCAACAGACCCGACAGCCCGCCGACTTCGGGGAGTCCGAGCAGATAGATTGCCGCGCCGATCGCCCCACCCATCGCGATAATAAAGAGGATGAAGTCGGCCCAGATCACCGCCGAAAGGCCGCCGACCGCCGAAAAGAGAACCGTCACGCCGCACGAAAAGACAACCGCCGTCGCCGGGTCGATCCCGAGCATCGTGTTCAGGATTTTGATGATCGCCAGGATCACGTTCGCCATCACCACGGTATTGACGATCAGCCCCAGATAGACGGTGCGGAACCCGCGGAGGAACGACGCCGACTTCCCGCCGTAGCGGACCTCGTAAAACTCGATGTCGGTCATCACGCCGAGCCGTCGCCAGAGTTTGGCGTAGATGAAGACGGTCGTCATGCCGGTCAGGAGGAACGCCCACCAGCTCCAGTTCGCCGAAACCCCCTTGGTGCGCACCAGTTCGGTGACGAAGTTCGGCGTATCGGCGGCGAAAGTGGTCGCCACCAGCGAAAAGCCGAGGAGCCACCACGACATCGACTGCCCGCTCAGAAAATACTCCTTGGTGTTCTTCCCCGACTTTTTCATCGTCCAGAAGCCGACCAGAAAGAGCGCGGCGAAATAGACCGCCAGAACCAGTTTGTCCCAGCCGGCCAGATCGCCGAGCGCGCTCAGATTCGACGTGATATTACCGCAGACGTTCCGGAGAGCTTCCATCGCCGATAACTCCTCCATCAGTGAATTGAAATTTGTACCGTGTGAAAAACGAAGCCCCGCTCATCTTCCGGTGAGCGGGGCTGAAAACGTGAAAACGATTATTCGGCCGGCGGCTCGTGCGCCTCAGCCGCGTCGTTCGGCTCGGAGTCGGCCGCCCCGTCGCTCGGCTCGTCGGCGGCGGGGGCCGGTTCGTCGGCCGGAGCCTCCGGCGCCTCGGCGACCGGTTTGGGCGGCAGGAATTTCTGAATGTCGTCGCTGCCGCGTTCCTCTTCGGAAAGCTCGTCCAGCATCTTCCCGACGAAGAAGAGCTGTTTCTTATCGCCGACCGTTTTGACGTCGACGTAGATGACGTCCTTCCCGTCGAATTCCCCTTTGAGGATCTCTTCGGCCAGCGGATCTTCGAGATTGCTCTCGATCGCGCGGCGGAGAGGACGCGCGCCGTAGTCGAGGTTGCTCCCCCGCTTGACGATCAGCTTCTTTGCCGCATCGGTCAGGAAGAGGCAGAGCCGCTTCTCGGTCAGACGCTGACGAAGCTTCTTCAGTTCCAGATCGACGACGTCTTCGAGGTCTTTTTCGTTCAGGTGGCGGAAGACGATGATATCGTTGAACCGGTTGATGAACTCCGGCCGGAAGACGCGTTCGATATGTTCATTGACGCGCTCTTTCATGCTCTGGTACGAGGCGTCGTCTTCGGGACGCTGGAACCCGAACGCCGACTCGTTTTTGATTGCCTCGGCCCCGGCGTTCGTCGTCAGGATCAGGATCGTGTTGCGGAAATCGACATTCCGGCCGAAACTGTCGGTCAGACGCCCCTCTTCCAGAACCTGAAGAAGGATGTTGAAGATATCCGGATGCGCCTTTTCGATTTCATCGAGAAGGACGACCGAATAGGGACGCCGGCGGATCTTTTCGGTCAGCTGACCCCCTTCGTCGTGCCCGACGTATCCCGGAGGGGCGCCGACCAGACGGCTGACCGCGTGCTTTTCCATGAACTCGCTCATGTCGATCGTCACCAGCGCGTCTTCGTCGCCGAACATGAACTCGGCGAGCGCTTTGGCCAGAAGGGTCTTTCCGACCCCCGTCGGCCCGGCGAAGATAAACGAACCGATCGGGCGGCGCGGATCCTGAATTCCGCTCCGGCTCCGGCGGACCGCCTTCGAGATCGCCTCGATCGCCTCGTTCTGGCTGATCACCCGCTTATGGAGTTCTTTCTCCATGTCCATGAGGCGTTTCGAATCTTCGGTCGAAAGACGCGTCAGAGGAACGCCGGTCATCTTCGAGACGACCTCGGCAATCACCTGGTCGTCGACCAGACCGGTTTTCTGATTCTGGCGGGTCTCCCATTCCTTCTGGAGGCTCTCTTTCCGCTCCTTCAGCTGTTCGAATTTGTCACGGAGCGCCGCAGCCGTCTCGAAGTCCTGCTTACTGACCGCGTTTTGCTTCTTCTTGTCGAGCTCGGCCAGCTCGTTGTCGAGGTTTTTCAGATCGGGCGGACGGGTCAGCGATTTGAGATGAACCCGCGAACCGGCCTCGTCGATGACGTCGATCGCCTTGTCGGGAAGCGCCCGGCCGGTGATATATCTTTCGGAAAGGTCGGTCGCCGCGCGAAGCGCCGAATCGAGAATGTTCACATGGTGGTGGTCTTCGTACCGTTCGCGGATCCCGCGAAGGATCTGGAACGTCTCTTCGGCGGTCGGCTGGTTGACCATCACGATCTGGAACCGCCGCTCGAGCGCGCTGTCTTTTTCGATGAACTTGCGGTACTCGTCGAGCGTCGTCGCGCCGATAATCTGAATTTCGCCCCGCGACAGGGACGGTTTCAGAACATTCGCCGCGTCAATCGCCCCTTCGGCCCCGCCGGCGCCGACCAGGGTATGAAGCTCGTCGATAAAGAG
>JAGCAH010000167.1 GCA_017652805.1 Thermoguttaceae bacterium
CCGTTTCGGCGGAAGAACGTTTGCCGATCAAATCCAAAACTACCCATCGATCTCCTCAAGTAAAGTCGTTAAAAACACCCCCCGCCGCGTCAGAAACCCTCCGACCCGTGAAGTGTTTTTCATTATCCCTACAGTATACGCTATTTTTCGTACTTTACAATAAAAGAGGAAGGAGGGGAATATCAAAACTTTCCCATTTTCTCATAGACAAAAGAGGATGTCGAAAATCCCTCTCTTTCAAAGTTCCCCTCTTTCCGTTAAAATCAACAGTCGGGAAGGGGCGGAGACATTAAAAAGACAAATAGAGTTAAAATAGCGAGTTAAAAGGAATCGTCTTGGCCTCGATTGAGAATGAAACCGCCTCGAAAGTGAAACGGCGCGCCAGTGCGCAGAGCATGGCGCTTGCGCAGAAAGAGATCTCGGTCAGTGAGTTTTTCGCGAAAAACCGCCACCTGCTCGGATTCGACAATCCGCGCAAAGCGCTTCTGACCACGGTCAAAGAAGCCGTCGACAATTCTCTCGACGCGTGCGAAGAGGGGGGAATCCTTCCTGAAATCTGGGTTCAGATCGATGTGACCGGTCCCTCCCGCTACAGGGTCGCCGTTCAGGACAACGGTCCGGGGATCGTCAAAAAGCAGATCCCGAATATCTACGGCAAACTTCTCTACGGTTCGAAGTTTCATCGACTGCGGATGAGCCGCGGCCAACAGGGGATTGGGATCAGCGCCGCCGGTATGTACGGTCTTCTGACAACCGGTAAACCGATCAAGATCGTCTCGAAAATATCTCCCCGCACGCCGGCGCATTACTACGTCCTGCGGATGGACACCAAGCTGAACCGCCCCGACATCCTAAACGGCGACGGAAGCGGGGTCGAAATCCCGCCGAACGACGTGGGGCGGAAGATGATCATCGAGCAGGAGATCGACTGGGTCGAGGTTCCGCACGGCACGCGGGTCACCATCGAGCTGGAAGCGAAATACCAGCGGGGACGCGGGAGCGTCGACGAATACCTCGAAGAGACCGCGATCGCCAACCCGCACGCCACCCTCCATTACACCGATCCGGAGGGAAACCAAACTACGTACACCGCCGGAGTGGCCGACCTTCCCCCCGAACCGGTCGAAATCAAGCCGCACCCCTACGGAATCGAGCTGGGGCACCTGATCAATATGCTCCACGAAACAAGAGAGCCGACCCTCCTGAAATTCCTGACCGAGTCGTTCTGCCGCGTTTCGCCAACGGTGGCGCGCGCGCTCTGCCAGGCGGCAAAAATCTCGCCCCGCGCCAACCCGCATGAAATGAACCGTGAAGAGGCCGAGGCGCTCTTTTACGCCATTCCCGAAACCAAAATCCCCGCCCCGTCGACCGACTGCATCATTCCGATCGGCGAACACCATCTTCTGGCGGGTCTGCACAAAGTGGTTCCGGGGGAATTTTTCGCCGCGGCAACCCGGCCGCCGGCGGTCTACCGGGGAAACCCGTTCCAGGTCGAGGTCGGACTGGCCTACGGCGGCGGCCCGGCTCTGCAAAAAGTGACGCGCGAGACGCTGGTCGAAATGCTTCACGAAAGCGACGCGCGGACGATGCGTCAGTTCCTGACCGCCGCGTTCGACGGAATCGGTCCGGACGGCGCCGACAAGATCATCAAGAACGCCCGGATCCGTCCCCGCGTCTCGCCGGGGAAACTCCTCCCGAAAGAATTTAACGCCCTCTTGGAATCCCTCCAGACGATGAACCTCAACGAAGGGCAGACGATGACCGTCTACCGTTTCGCCAATCGCGTCCCCCTCCAGTTTCAGCCGGGGGCATGCCTGATCACTCAGTCGGTCAGCCAGATGAACTGGCGTACATACGGACTGTCGCAGACGCGCGGGCAGCTCCCGCGCGGACCGCTGACCATCATCGTTCACCTGGCGAGCGTCTGGGTTCCGTTCACCAGCGAGTCGAAAGAGGCGATCGCCGCCTATCCCGAGATCCAAAAAGAGCTCCGGCTCGCCCTTCAGGCGGTCGGACGGAAACTCGGAATGTTCCTCAAACGCCGCCAGTTGGTCAAACGTGAGGGAGAACGCCGGAGCGTTTTTCTCCGTTACCTGGGAGAAGTCGCCGACGCCCTTTCGGAGATCAGCGGCCGACCGCGCGATGCGATCTACGACGACCTGGTCGCTGTCGCCCGAATCAAGACCTCGGTTGCCGACACCCGCTTCGGTGAAGACGGCCGCCCGATTGAAGAAGACGATGCCGATTTCGGCGACAATGTCCTGATCATCCCGCAAGAGGAAGACCCCCTTCCCGCTGAACTTGACGGGTCCGACGACGATTCGACGGACGGATCCGACGACTGACCTTCCCGCCTCCGGCCCTCTGCCGAACAGATGAGCTCTCCCGGCCGAAAGCTCCGTTCTTTCCGATTTTGGGGATTTTTCCCATAAAAAAATTTCGGGTATTTATAAAAAAGGGGTGAAAAAAAACGAAAGTTTTGATTTTTTACTCAAATGATGTTATGATGGAGAATGGTATCTTGCGGGAATGCGGCCTGAAATTCCGTCCGCTCCCGCCGCTTCGCGGCTGACAAGGACACCATACATATGATCATATAATCGCGTGGAAATTTATCGGATGCCATGGCTAAGAACGAAATCGTTTGGGGAATTGACGTTGGGAACACCTCGCTGAAAGCTCTCCGCTGTCAGCTGGGGGACGAGCCGGGAACGCTCCGCGTTCTGTCGTTCGACTACATCGAACACAACAAGGTAATGTCTCAGCCGGGCGCCGACCCGAAAGAGATCCTCGCCGAGTCGCTCCGTCTCTTCCTTTCCCGCAACGATGTCAAGGGGGAACGAATCGCTGTCTCGGTCAGCGGCCAGAGCGCGCTTTGGCGTTTCCAGTCCCTTCCCCCGGTCGAACCGAAAAAGATCAAAGACCTCGTTCAATACGAAGTTCGTCAGTGGCTGCCCTTTAATCTGGACGATGTCATCTGGACCTATCGTGAAGTCGGCGGGGTTCAGGAGGGATCGATTCTTCTGGACGCGAACATCTTTATGTACGCGATGAAAAAAGAGCTTGCCAACAAGACGATCGCAAGCTACGCCGAAAACAACATCGATATCGACGCGATCCAGGGGGCGCCGATCGCCCTGTACAACAGCTATGTGCATAACTTCTACGGAGCGAACCCTCCCGGCGCCGAAGGAGCCTCCTCCAATAAATACGACCTGATCCTGAACGTCGGGACCGACACGTCCGAAGTGGTGATCACCAACGGCTCGACGATCTGGCTTCGAAACATTCCGATCGGCGGAAACGCGTTCACCAAGGCGCTCACCAAATCGCTCAAACTCACCTTCTCGAACGCTGAGCATATCAAACGGAACGCCGCGCAAAGCCCCGACGTCCGCGCGGTCATCGTCGCCATGCGTCCCGTCTTCACCGAGATGCAGTCCGAGATCGAACGCTCGATCAAGTATTACAACAACTTAAACCGCAATGCTGAAATCCGCCGCATCTACGCGATGGGCAACGCGATGAAGCTCCCCGGATTGCGTAACTTCCTGGCGAAGACCTTGAACATGGAGGTGATCCTCCCGACCTCGTTCGACCGCCTTCAGGGCCCCGAGGTTCTCAATAATCCCCAGTTCCGGGAAAACCTCTCGTCGTTTGCCGTCGCTTACGGACTTGCCCTTCAGTTGCTTCATCAGGGAACGCTCGACGTTAACCTGATTCCTCCAGAAGTGGTGCGTGACCGGCTGGTCAACAGCAAAAAACCGTGGGCGCTCGCCGCGGCGGCGCTCCTTCTTTTGGCTTTCGCCATCCAGTATATCAGCTCCACATCGGCGCTGGCCACGGTACACAACTCGACCCTCACTTCGGCGGTGGAGACGGCCAAACGGGTCCATTCCGAGTCGGATCGGATCAACAAAGACGTCAAAGACGAAATCGATAAGTTCAAAAAGATGGACGTGATCGGCAAGACGCTCACTTCGAACGTCGAAGGACGTGTAACATGGATCGAGCTGATCAAGACCCTCAACGCCTTTTTGAAAATCCCCGAAGGGTTCTTTCCCGACGACGTCCACCTGGTCGAAACACTCCCGCCCGAATTCACGTCGATGAACGCCCGCGAAAAAGCCGAGGCGATCTCGAACCTGGATCGCATCTATATTGACAACATCGAGGTCGTTCCGGTCGAAGACCTCTCGACCTGGTTCGAACAGGTCCGCAAGTGGTACACCATCGACGATATTGAAGCGAAATGGTTTGAAGCCGCCGACGAGGGAGATTCTTCCCTTCTGGAAGAAAACTATGCTTTCCCCGAAGCTCCGGAATTCGGAATAGCCGCCTATGCCAACGCCGCCGGGAACGCCAAGGGGGGTAAAGGAGGAGGAGGCTCCAAAGGGAAAGGCGCCGCGAAGAAGCCCGCCAAGTCGTCCGCGAAAGCGCCCGGCGGAGGCGGAGGAGCCGGCGGCGGGGGAAAAGGAAAAAGTCCCGCCAAGGGAGGGGGCGCCAAAGGGAAAGGCGGTTCCTCCGCGGCGGATGACGAATTCGTCGAAAGTAAAGACACCCGTCTGGACCTGATCACCGGTCCTTCGGGGGCGGGAAACGTCGTTCAGTTGACCGCGTATCACTATCACAACTCGTCGGATCGGACCGACTCGAACCGCGGCCCGGAATATGTCCGACGCCGGTTCCTTCCCTGGCTGAAACACGGCTATGTGCAGCTTCCGGTCAGCCTCGAACAGCAGCGCCATAGCGGCGGGGCGGAAAGCCAAACCGAAACTGTCTCGTTCCGTGACTTCGGTATCTACTACCCCGTCATGATCAATCCGGGACAGGTTGATGAAAACTACCGCGTCCTCGACCCGGAAGCGGCCATTCAGGAACTGAATAAAACAAAAGAGAGCAACCTTTCCGGCCGGACGGGAGCGACCGCAGGCGCCCGAGGCGCCGGCGGAGCCGCGGGAGCTCTTCCAGGAATGATGCCCGGGGGTATGCCGGGGATGATGCCTGGAATGATGCCTGGTATGCCGGGAGGGATGCCCGGAATGCCGATGATGGGAGGGAGTCTTCCCGGACTGGGCGCCGTCGCTCAGAACATGAGTCAGAACAACAGCGAAAAGGTTCTTCAGCTGCGCCGGTTCGATTTCACGGTTCAGTTCGTCTGGCAGGAGACGCCGCCGACGATCCGCGAAGAACGAATCGCTGAAAAGGCGGCCGCCCGGGAGGGGGACGACGCCGAGAAAGAGAAAACGTCCCCCGAACCTCAGGGCGGAGCGGCTCCCGCCCCGAACGCCTCACCGAATAACGCGTCCTCCGCCGAAGGCAGCGCGTCGGCGGAACCCGCCGCCGCGCCCGGAAACGGATCGTCAGAGGGCGGCGCCGAGCCCGAAAACGCGGCTGCCGCGGGAGAGGAGGCCGGTAACTGATGGCAAAGAATAAAACAAATGCATCGTCCCTTTCCGTCGGCGACATTCTGAAAATCATCCAGAAGTACTACTTCTGGATGGTTCTTCCGATCCTCGTCCTGGTCGCGTTCATCTTGAAGAACATGGCGATGGGGAAGATCAAATCCGATTTCGAGCAGGGCGTCTCGGGGATCAACGCCGAAAAGAAAGCCGTCGACGAGATCGCATCGAACACGAAACACCCGAACGAATCGACGATCAACGCCATCAAAGACGAAACCCAAACCCTCACCGACAACGTCGAGAACACCTGGAAGCTGATGTACGACGAGCAGAAGAAGCGGAACAAATGGCCCCGCCGCCTTTCCTCCGAATTCTTGAAGATCGTCGAAAACGCTAAATTCGAGTCCCCGATCGGAATCGGCAAACCGTATATCTTAGAAGACTACGCCGGGATGATGAGCGCCAACCTGCCGCAGCTTTTGATCGACGTCAATCGGCGCCGGTTTCAGGTTCGCTGCTATCAGTTTGTGCGCGAAGAGGGATCTCCCCCCACGGGGCGGTTCGAGCCGGTCTACATTGACCGTTCGATCGAACAGGCCGACGTCTACACTGAGCCGCTGCTGTACCTCTTCGGACGAGACGGTCGCGTCTATCAGTACCACGAGGCGAAGCAGTACATCGAGGAGATCAAAGAGAGCGCTCTGCGCCAGCGTCTTTCCGAAATTCCCGCCGCCGAAAGAGCCGAGTACTGGGTTGAAACCGACCCGATGATTACCAACCCGGGAAACTTTGTCGCCGGAGGAAGCCGTACCGGCAATACACCGGGCGGAATGCCCGGCATGCCCGGGACGACCGGAATGCCCGCCGTGATGCAGATGGGAAACACGAAATCCTCGTCGATCCCCGGCGACGGGATTGATCCGGCCCTGGTGAACTTCAACCAGAACGAATACGTCTTCGATTCCCGCGATCTGGCGAACAACGAGATCATTCCCGGACTCCCCACATTGGAGGAGCGGAGCCGCCAGGTCGGGAATGTCGATTGGCCGAACCCCGAAATTTTCAGCCTTCTCAACTGGCGGGAAGCGGTTCCCCGATCGATCGAGGTCTGGTATCTTCAGGAAGATCTTTGGGTCTATCAGGCGCTTCTGCGCGTGGTGATGCGTTCGAACGGAATTCTCACCGATCCGGTTCTCGAAGGAACCGCTGACGCGCGGGCAGCAGCCCAGGTCGAAGAGAAAGTCGAGGAATCGGAAGACAAACAGGACTCGACGGCAAACAATATCGGCAAGTCGGCCATTAAATGCATCGAATCGCTGATGATCGGTCAGCAGGCCGCCGCGAGTTGGTCGGAAATCAAAAGCCTCACCCTGACCGGTGTCAGTACCTCCGGTGAGGGAGGAATGATGCCGGGAATGATGCCGGGAATGATGCCCGGAATGATGCCGGGGCTCCCCGGGGTCGGCGGCGGTGCGCCGCCCATGATGCCGATGATGCCCGGAGCCGGAGGGGGCGGCGCTCCCGGAATGATGCCGATGATGCCGGGGATGATGTCCGGGACCGGCGCGACCGAGGTCTCCGAGGCCGATATACGAACCGCCCTGCGCGACAACCGTTACCTCGACGCCCAGGAGGAACCGCTCGCGGCCGATTCTCCTGCCCCGTTTGCCGAGTTCAAACGGATGCCGATCATCATGAAACTGATCGTCGACCAGCGCCGGATCCCCGAAATCCTGGTGAACTGCGCCAACTGCTCGATGCCGATTGACGTACGTCATGTTCGGATTGCCCCCGATAAACAAATGTCAGGCGGCGGCGCTTCCGCCGCAATGTCGGCAGGGGGAGCTCTTCCCGCCGCTGCGGGCGCCGGTCTCGCTCCGACCACCGGAAGCGGCGGTGTCTCGCTCGGCCGCTCGGCGCTGGGTGAGACATCCGGCTACGGTTCGGACGCCATCCGCATTTCGATCTACGGCGTTATCAACATTTTCAACGAGCCCGATCCGGAAATCTTCGGAACCGGAATGGACGAACTCGAAAAGCAGGCTCAGGACGAATCTCCGGCCGAGCCGCAGGGCGCTCAGGCGAATCCGGCGGCGAATCCGCCGGCCGCCGAAGGTCAGTCGTCCGAGACTCCGACCGAAGCTCCGGTCGAAACTCCGGCCGAGGGAGCGCCCGCCGCGCCGACCGCCCCGCCGGCGACGCAGCCAACCCCGCAGCCGGCCGCCCCCGCGGCTGAGCCGCCCGCGCCGACAAACTAGGCGTCTCCGTCGTTTTTTCGATCGCGTGTTACACAGCAATTCATTTTAAAGAGTCTTTCCGATGGCCAAAGCGAAAGCTAAAAAAGAGAAACAACCGAAGCAGAAAAAACAGTCGTCCGATCAGAATTTTCTCCTTCTTCACGGAGAGAAATTCCTCTTCGGCATCCTTGTTTTCCTCGCCATCTGGCTGATGACGCGCGGCAGCGGACTCACCCCCTTCACGCTGACCCCTGAACAGATCCGTGATGCGGCGACTCGAGCCGAAAATAACATCCGTCAGAGCAAGGTCGAACCGAAAGACGTCGATCAGGATCTGAATATCTACAATTACCTCGACTACGCCTCGCTTATCAAAAGTTCACTTCGCGCCGACGCCTACGAGACAGACAACCGCTGGGAACAGTCCCTCTTTCCCGAAAAGATCCTCCGTCCGGCGATCCGCCCCCTCCCGGTCGAAAACCTCCGCGCCGTGGCGTGTATCGGCGCGGTTCGCTATATAAAGACTTCCACCGCGACCGGAGTGGCCGCCCAGACGTATGAGGACCGGGGCGAACACTGGATCACCGTCACCGGCCTGATCCCTGTCGCCGACCAGATGAAAGAGTATAACGACATTCTCGGCCGATCCGAGTACACCGATCCGAACCGCGACGTTCCGAAATACCTCCTCTACGATATTTTCCGCGGCGTCGTTGACGAAAACGGAAACACCGTCTGGGACGAAAAGCCGATCGACCTTTCCCAGGTCTACGCCAAAGAGGTCGACCAGTGGGCCGGGTTCGGTCTCGACCCGGTCTCAACCGAATATTCCGTTCCCCTCTTCTCCATGGACAGTCCCTCGCTGACGATGGAATGTCCTCCCTTGGTCAACAAGTCGTTCGGCACCGAGGTGACCAATCTTCCGAACATCCCCCTTCTGAGCGAGACGCAGAAGGAAGAGCTTGCCGACCAGATGAGCGAGATGAAAAAGCAGGAAGATGAAACCAAGAAGGGGAGCAGCCGGAACTTCAGCGCTGTGCTGAACACCTCTATCTTTAGTCAGGGCGGGCAGGGGGGAAACGCCAGGGGCGCGAACATCCGTTCCGGAGGCCTCCTCCCCGGCATGCCGAACATGTCGCCCATCTCAACGCCCGGCATGACCCGAGGCGGGAACATCGGTGCCAAGGTCACCAAGGTAAACTACTACCTCTTCCGCTTCTTCGATTTCGACGTGGAAGACGGACGAACCTATCAATACAAAGTGAAGCTCTACCTGGCGAACCCGAACTACGGTCTCGACGTCAACCTGGTCGAAGACGGAAACTCGGTTCTCACCCCGGCAATCTCCTCGGCGGAGAGCAAACCTTCCAATCCGGTCTCCCTGGGAAGTGAGTCGCGCATTCTCGCCGAATCGATCGAGGCGGGTCGGCTTGACCAGGAACCGAAAATCACCGTCTCGTCGATCTACTTCAATACCGAAGACGCCAAAGAATCGCTCAACGACGGAGAAAAAGTCGTTCTCGGGCAGGTGGCCAACTTTGCCAATCAGGACTATAAACCGATCAATCTGGGCGGCTCGATGACGTACACAACCACTGCCGCCGATTCCGGAAAAAAGAAAGTCGATTATCTTTCGAACATTACCATTCTCGACGCGGACGGCGGTGAAAAGATCGCCGGGAGCGAGCTCCGTTCGTCGGCACGTCTCCTCGTTCTCGAACCGAGCGGCCTTTTGACCTTCCACAGCGTATCGGAAGATAAAGCCGAGCTTCTCCCGTATATGATGGCGAGCCCGCGCCGCTAACCGCTTTTTTTCGACAACCTTACATCACCCGGAATCTCACCGCGGCCGGACGCCGCGAAGAAGGGAGCGTTCCGGGTGACTCTTTTCATCCGGTCAATCGGATTTGCCTTCTTTATTCTCCTTCTCCCGGATAAACAGTAAGGGGTTAAACACCCGTTTTTCTGCAAATTGAAGGAAGAAAGGTAAGATTTAACGGTTGTATCTAATAATCGTTTTAGGCTCGGACAAAAACATCCCTTTCTTCCATGCCCCTTTTAAAAAAACTAAAAAAGGAGTCTTTTTTAACCGTTCTATACTAATGCCGGAAGAGTTCCGCTTTAACGCGGGCTTTATTCCGACCTGTTAAGGATTGCATTAGCGCTGAATCCTTATCGCCTCCGGCTTCGGTCGAGGGGAAAAAGAAGCGCCGAAACGGACTTCCTCTGTTGACCGCTTCCTACAGCGAGCGCTAATAAAGTAGTAAAGATAGGTTAAATAAAAGATTTAACCGTCGATTCTGAAAGTCAGCGGATTTTTCCGTCGATAAGTAGATTCCAAAGAGAATGGATAAGGGCGTAAAAGCCTGAAGTTTGTTACCACGATTTAGTTAAGGAGATTCAAATGAAACTTCGTAACCTTCTTTCCCTTGTGGCTGTGGTTGCGCTGGTCGCCAGCGTTGCTATGGCTCAGCAGGCTTGTGCGCCGGCTTGCGCCACTCCGGCGTGTGAACCGGCTTGCGCCGCCCCGGCGTGCCCGGCTCCGGTTTTCTGTGCGAAACCGTGCTTCCGCATTTGCCTGCCTGCTCCGTGCATTCCGGCTCCGTGTGCGCCGGCTTGCGCTCCGGCCTGCGAACCGGCTTGTGCCGCTCCGGCCTGTGAACCCGCTTGTGCTCCGGCTTGCGCTCCGGCTCCGTGTTGCGCGCCTTGCCTGCCCAAGATCTGCCTGCCGAAGCTCTGCCTGCCCAAGCTCTGCGCTCCTTGCGCTCCGGCTTGTGCCCCGGCCTGCGAACCGGCCTGCGAACCGGCTTGCGGTCCCGCCTGCGACCCCGCTTGTGGTCCGGCTTGTGAACCCGCTTGCGGACAGGGCTGCGAACCGAACTGCGGTCCGGCCTGTGACCCGGCTTGCGGTCCCGCTTGCGAACCGACTTGCACCGAGCCCTGCGCTCCGGCTTGCGGTCCGGCTTGTGAACCCGCTTGCGCTCCGGCTCCGTGCTGCGCGCCTTGCCTGCCCAAGATCTGCCTGCCGAAGCTCTGCCTGCCCAAGCTCTTCTGCGCTCCCTGCGCTCCGGCTTGTGCCCCGGCTTGCGAACCGGCTTGTGAACCCGCTTGCGCCGCTCCTTGTGAACCCGCTTGCGCTCCGGCTCCGGCTTGCGCCGCTCCTTGCCTCCCCCCGATCTGCCTGCCGAAGATCTGCCTTCCCAAGCCGTGCTTCCGCCTCTGCGCTCCTTGCGCCCCGGCTTGCGCTCCGGCCTGTGATCCGGCTCCGGCTTGCGGCCCGGCTTGCTGAGACTTGCTGAAAGACGGAACGTTCATTTCTTGATTGACTTGAAAAATCCCGCTTCGGTGCTATAATCGAGAATCGAAGTGGGATGTTCCGAAAAGAAACGAAAACCGCTTTGTTTTCAAACAAGGCGGTTTTTTTATGCTCCATCACCTCTAAGCAGAAAGCGGGGAAGACCTATGTTTTCGGGAATCGTTGAAGCGCTCGGTGAGATTGTCGCGGTGATCTCTGAACCCCCAGGCTGCAAGATCGTGGTAAAAGACGCCAAGATCGCCCCCCAGGTCAACGTCGCCGACTCGGTGGCGGTCAACGGCTGTTGTCTGACCGTGATCGAAAAAGAGGGGGAAACGTTCGCGTTTCAAGCCGGACCGGAAACGCTCGAAAGGACGAATCTGGGTGAGTTAAAAGCCGGCAGTCCTGTCAACCTCGAACTGGCGCTCCGGGTCGACTCACGTCTGGGCGGACATTTCGTCAGCGGGCATATCGACGGTCAGGCAACCCTGGTCAAGATCAACGACATGGGGGACTGGGCCGACTACTACTTCGAAATTCCGAAAGAACTCGCCAAGCAAATGGCCTCGAAAGGCTCGGTCGCGGTCGACGGCGTCTCGCTGACTCTGGTCAAATGCGAACCGAATCTGTTCAGTGTGGCGCTGATTCCCTACACCCTTCAGGTTACCACGCTCGGTTCGCGCAAAGTCGGCGACAAGGTCAACATCGAGACCGACATTCTCGCCAAATACGTCCAGCGGCTTGCCGAAGCGCAGGAATGGGACTGACACCCGTCTTCCGAAAGAAAAGGGACATTCTATGGCCGGGTCTTCCGAAAACCAAACACGCAGTTATCTGATGCAGCGTTTCGAAACGCTCGGGATTCACCCCCGCGGCAAACTGGGGCAGAATTTCCTGATCGACCTAAACCTTCTGCGTCTTCTGTATGAATCGGCCGACCTCAGTCAGGACGACGTCGTTCTGGAAGTCGGTACGGGAACCGGTTCCCTCACCACGGCGATGGCCGACCGCGCCGCGCAGGTGATTACCGTCGAAGTCGACCCGATCATGCACGAGATGGCGCAGCAGGAACTTTTCGGCAAGAAGAACGTTCAGTTTTTTCTCACCGACATCCTCGAAAACAAAAACCGTCTCAAAGAGGAAGTTCTCGAAGCCGTGCGGCGGGCGCTGGCGGCGGCGCCGGGACGGCGGTTTAAACTTTGCGCCAACCTCCCCTACGCGGTGGCGACCCCGCTGATCTCGAACCTTCTCCTTTCGGATATCCCCCCCCATTCGATGACGGTCACCATCCAAAAAGAACTCGCCGACCGAATCGTCGCGCGACCGAAGACAGGCGCTTACGGCGCGCTCGGCGTCTGGATTCAGGCGCTCTGCGACACCAAGATCGTTCGGATCATGCCGCCGAGCGTCTTCTGGCCCCGGCCGAAAGTCGACTCGGCAATCATCCGCGTCGTCGCCAACGCGGGGAAACGGAAGCGGATCGCCGACCTGCGTTTCTTCCATCAGTTCGTCCGCGCCATCTTTTTTCATCGGCGGAAGTTCCTCCGCTCGGTTCTCTGCAGCGCGTTTAAAGAGAAACTTTCCAAAGAGACCGTCGACCGCGTGATGAGTGAGCTCGAACTCGGCCCGACCGCCCGCGCCGACGCCCTTCCGGTCGAGACGATCATCCGCCTTTCCGACAAGTTCCGCGAACTGATCCCGGAAGGGGAACGGAACCTGCTTTAAAGGCATTTCGCGCTTGTAAAAGACGGCGGAATTCCTTTTCAGTCATTTTACAAGAACTTCACGTCGGCCTTTTCCAGCTCTCCTCCGGAGAAGAGGCTGACCGCGTCCAAGAAACGAACGCGCACCGAAGCGGTCCCCTCCCCCGCGGCGCGCACCCGCAGGGCGGCTTCTTCTCCGCAGAGACTCATCAGTGCCATCGCCGCGGCGGCGGCTTTCCACGCGTCCGGCTCGGCGGCCAGATACGCGCCGAAAAGCGCGCTCTCCATACATCCGCTACCGGTAATCCGCGTCATTATTTCGTCACCGCCCCCCAGGGCGCAGGTTCGCACGCCGTCGCTAATAATGTCATACGGGCCGGAGATCGCGACGACGCACCCCCACTTTTCGGCCAGCTCCGCCGCCAGACGCGCCCCCTCGCCAAGGCGACCGCCGCCGACCAGTTCGCTCGGCGAAGCGTCGACGCCTCGGCTCTTTCCCTCCCGACCGGCCAGCGCGAGAATTTCGGAAATATTTCCGCGAACCGCCGCCGGATGAAAATCACGGATGATTTCCAGCGCCGACTCGGTGCGAAGGCGCGATGCTCCGGCGCCGACCGGATCGAGCACGATCGGCCGATCCAACCGCGCGGCGGTCTCGGCCGCGATGCGCATTGCGGTCAGGCGCGAATGCCGGAGCGTGCCGATATTCAGCACCAGTCCGGCGGCCAGGGCCGTGATCTCTTCCATCTCGTCCGGCTCGTCGGCCATGATCGGCGCACCGCCCGCCGCCAGAACGATGTCGGCACACCAGGGGGCGGTCACGTAGTTTGTAATACAGTGAACGATCGGGGCGGCGCGGCGGATTTTCTCGGGTACCGCCGTCCAACCGGAAAGGAGATCGTTTTTTTTGTCCGGCTCGGTGTTCATTTCGCCATTGCCTTAAAATTCTCTTTCAGCGCGGGATAGAGGTCGTGCCAGAGGGGATAGCTCCGGTTGTAAACTGCCGCGGCACGCGCATCCGGCTCGACGCGGCTGACCACCGAGACCGCCTGCGCGCACGCCTCGGCGATTCCGCGATACGCGCCGCCGCCGACCGCCGCCAGAAGCGCCACACCGTACGCCGGTCCTTCGTCGGTGTTGATCGTCGTCACGCATCTATCGAAGACATCGGCCTGCATCTGCCGCCAGAAGGGGGATTTCGACCCCCCGCCGGAAGCGCGGATCTCGTCGACCGGCACGCCGAGTTCGCGGAAGATTTCGAGCGAGTCGCGCAGAGAATAGGTCACCCCTTCCATCAGCGCGCGAACCATATGCCCGCGCGTGTGGTTCAGGTGCAGACCGATGAACGCGCCGCGGGCGTTCGGGTCGGCGTGGGGGGTTCGCTCGCCGCTTAGATAGGGGAGAAAGAAGAGCCCTTCGGCGCCGACCGGCGTCTTGGCCGCCTCGGCGGTCAGAAGGTCGTAGATCTCGCATCCCGCCTTGTCGGCGGCCTCTTTCAGTTCGCCGCAGAGCGCGCCGCGGAACCATTGGAGCGACCCGCCGCTGCAGAGACTCACACCCATCATGTGCCACATTCCGCGAACCGCATGGCAGAAGGTATGAACGCGCCCCTTCGGATCGATCTTAACGCGGTCGCTGTGAACGAACATCACCCCCGAAGTTCCGATCGAGGTCGAAAGGAGCCCGGTCCTGACAATCCCGTTGCCGACCGCACCGGCCGCGCAGTCCCCCGCCCCGCCGACGACCAGGCAGTCGGTCGAAAGTCCCAGCTCTTCGGCCGCGCGCGGCGTGAGGCGGCCGGTCACGTCTTCCGACTCGTAAACGCGCGGAAGAAGCGACTCGTCCAACTCCAATGCGTCTAAGAGCTGTTTCGACCAGGCACGAGCGGCGACATCGAGAAGGAGAGTTCCGCTCGCGTCGCTCACTTCGGTGGCGAACTCGCCGGTCAGGCGGCGCCGGATCTCATCTTTCGGCAGGAGGACCTTTCTGACGCGGGCGAACGCCTCCGGCTCGTTCTTGCGGAGCCAGAGGATCTTCGGGGCGGTGAACCCCGTCATTGCCGGATTGGCGACCAGACTGATCAATTTCTCCCGTCCGCCGACCGCGTTTTCAATATCGTCGCACTCCTCGGCGGTCCGCTGGTCGTTCCAGAGTATCGCCGGACGGATCACCCTCTGTGCCTCATCAAGAAAAACCGAACCGTGCATCTGTCCCGAAAGACCGATTCCGCGTACCGCCGAGGGATCAATTCCGCTTTGGGCAACCACTTCCCGAACCGTCTTCACGACCGCGCGATACCAGTCGTCGGGGTCCTGCTCGCTCCAGAGGGGTCTGGGAGCCGAACAGGGGTATTCGGCGCTCGCTTTCCCCAAAATCACCCCGTCGGCGCGTATCGCCAGCGTTTTTGTTCCGGACGTTCCGATATCGATTCCTAAAAAAACCTGATCCATTGTTGAACTCTCCTGAAATGATGGGAAATATTCGTTCATTCCGAGTATATATCCCGGGAAAGCGGTCGTCAACCCGCGTGACCTTACACACGGCGATCCCCCACGCCCGACCGAGCCGCTTCTCTTGTTTTCTTCAAGAAATAATGTAAAATAGGCGTGGGATCTTTTCTCTTTCGCGAAATGAAGGGATTTAGAAGGCCGCCACCCGTGTCGAGAACGGCGCGCGCCCGTTCAAAACCGACAAACCGGCGCCCGGTCACGCCCCCGCAGCGGGGGGCAGGGGGTCGAAGAAGCATATTTACGATAAAAGAAGCACCGATGGAAAACCTGAAATTTACCGAAGGCTTCCTGAAATCGATCGAAACCTCGCCGCATCTGCGGGCCTATCTCGCCTCGTCGCAGGTTCTGATAATGGTCGAAGGGCCTCTCGACTGGGGGCGTCTCAAAAAGGCGATCCCCGACGCCAAATTTATTATCGCGGTCACCCACCAGGACCTCCTCATGGGAGCCGAGACCGCCGGCTATCGGGCATTCAGCATCCAAGATAAAGTCCTCTATTCCGAAGAAGAGGGAATCACCAAAAAAGAGATGCTCCAGCGCGCGGTTCACGAGCTGGCGCTCAAGCATATCGTTCCTTCCGGCTCGAACCTGGTCATTCTCTACTCCTGTTTCGACCCGACGGTCATTGATTCGATCAGTATCGTCAAACTCGACGAACATCAGGAAAAACTCGATTGGCAGAAGCTCCGTAAACTCGACACCAATATTCCTCCAAAGACGATCCGCATGGTGGTCGAACTGGCGGTGAGCATCGGACGCGAAGGGCGCGAGGGGAAGAAGGTCGGCACGATGTTCGTGATCGGCGACACCAAAAAAGTGATGGCCAACAGTCGTCCTATCGGCTACGACCCCGTACGCGGCTATACGTGCAAGGAACGCGATCTGGGGGATAAATGGGTTCGGGAAGGGCTCAAAGAGATCGCCCAGCTCGACGGCGCGTTCGTCATTTCGCGGGACGGCGTCGTCCGCGCCGCCTGCCGCATGATCAACGCCCCGACGGCGAAAGTCTCTCTCTCGAAAGGGTTCGGAACCCGTCATTGGGCCGGCGCGGCAATCAGCAAGGTCACCAACTCCCTGGCCGTCGTGGTCAGTCAGACCAACGGCGCGGTTCGGATATTCCAAAACGGGGTGAGCGTCCTGCTAATTGAAACACAGGCGCCGAACCTGACGATCTGGCGGGAACACGAAAAGGAAGAGCCGATGTTCGACTATTCCACCAACAACTGAAAAAGCGGCGCTCTTTGCGCCGTCCGAAGGGATTTCGATGCACCTGTTTCTGTTCGGATTGATCATTTTGGTTATCGGTTATTTGGTTTACGGGAAATACGTTGAAGCGATCCTGAAACCTGATAACCGGCCGACCCCGGCTATTGCAAAGAGTGACGGTGTTGATTTTGTTGTTTTACCGCGTTGGAAGAACGCGCTGATTCAGCTTCTAAACATCGCCGGAATCGGACCGGTAATCGGCGTTATTCTCGGAATCAAATTCGGTTCGATCGTCTTTCTGATCATCCCGTTCGGATGCATCTTCGGGGGCGCGGTCCATGATTACGTCTCCGGTATGATGTCTATGCGGAGCGGCGGCGCAAATCTGCCGGTGTTGGTTCGTGAAAACCTGGGTCGCCCGTTTGCGTCGGTTTTCTCCCTCTTTGTCGCGGTTTTGCTGATCCTGGTAGTAACGGTCTTCATTAACGTTCCGGCAAATCTGACAAACAATCTGCTTAAGACAAATCACCCCACCGTTTCCGCAGAAGAGGTTTCCGAAACTCAGGATTCTGCTCCTCTCCCTTCTACCGAGCATAATGTGCTGGTCAAAAAAACAGCAGCCTGTTTGCAGTCGATCGGCTTTTCGGGCATTGAACCGGGGAAGATCGACTTCTTCTGGGTCGTCGTCATCCTCATCTTCCTTTACTACATCATCGCGACCCTTTTTCCGGTCGATACGATTATCGGCCGTTTCTATCCGATATTCGGCGGGATCCTTCTATTCGGAACCGCTGCCATCATGGCGGCGCTTTTGGTTTACAGCAACCAGGACTATGACGTGCTGGTTGAAACCAGCGCATTTCAAAAGTATGCCGCCGAAAAGATGCCTCCTCTCATCCCCTGTCTCTTTGTGACGATCGCCTGCGGAATCCTTTCCGGGTTCCATGCCACCCAGGCCCCAATCGTCGCCCGGACAATCGGATCGGAGCGGGAAGCGAAATTCGACTTCTACGGTATGATGATCGCCGAGGGAATCATCGCCATGGTCTGGGCGGCAGGAGCGCTGGCGATTTATAACCTTTTCCCCTCATTCCTGACCAGGAACGGAACCGACACCCTCTCGAAGATCACCGGCTTCTTCCTGGGAGAGGAACTTGGCGGAATCACCATTGTCGCGGTGGTAATCCTGGCTGTTACCAGCGGCGACACCGCCCTGCGTTGCCTGCGGCTGAGCATCGCCGAAGCGCTCGGCATTTCGCAAAGGTCGCTTCATGCCCGTCTGTTGATTGTGGTTCCTTTCATTGCCGTCATCTCAGCCCTCCTCTTCTGGTCGAACAAGAGCCCGCAGACCTTCGGAGAACTCTGGAATTATTTTGCCTGGGCAAACCAGGTTATCGCATCGGCCACACTGATGGCAGCGACCGTCTGGCTGAAACGGCAGGGGAAGAACCACGTCATCACACTCCTTCCCGGCCTCTTTATAACCTTTATCGTGCTGTCGTTCATTCTCTGGACGAGCAAGGCACACGGCGGACCGTACGGAATCGGCCTTCCTCTTAAAAAATCATTTGTGATTGCGGCGATCCTGACAGCGGTCATCGGAATCGCCGTCCATCGGATTAAACCGACAAAGATGTCCGAAGAGGAAACGGCCGAAAGCACAGAGTCGTAAACACCGAAAGGGAAGGGCAAACCCGGCTTCCCTTGAAAAGAAGCTTAAAAGAGACTACATTCTTCACATACCCCGTTCTTCTCGGTTCCGCGAGAAGGTCATTCCGTGCGGTTTTCCCCTGACGAAAGGCATTCCTGTGTCCAATAAAGAGAAACGTTTCGGCGGTGCCATTCCTGTTCTGGTCACCCCGTATACCGAAGATCACGATGTCGATCCTCCGGTGATCGAAGAACTTTCGGACCGCCTGGCCCGGTATGACTGCGACGGTCTTTTCGTTGCCGGATCGACCGGCGATATGCCGTTCCTTTCAATCGACGAGCGGGTCGACCTTCTCCGTGCCGCCCGAAAAGGGCTCCCCGACTCGGTCGTCCTCTACGGCGGAATAGGCGATTTCGCGCTGAAAGACCATTACACCAATGCCCGGCGGTTCGCCGAGGCCGGGGTTGACGCGGCGGTGGTGATGGCGCCGATCATCTTTTTCGCGATCAATCAGTCGGAACTCTACGAGTATTTTCGGGCGATCGCCGACAACTCGCCGATACCGATCGTCCTCTATCACCACATGCGCGTCACCACGCCGATCGAGCCGGAAACGGTTCTCCGCCTGGCCGATCACCCGAACATTATCGGGATGAAAGAGACCGGGGCAACGGTCGACCGGACCTATAAGATGCTCGAACTTCTCGGCAAACGGGACGACTTCTTCCTTCTCCAGGGACGGGAAGCGTTTCTCGAAGAATCGTATCGCGCCGGAACGAACGGCTGTGTCGCCGCGCTGGCCGGCCCGGCGCCGGAACCGTTCGTCGGGATGGACCACTGCTGGCGGGACGGCGACGAGGACGGGTTCAAGAAGAACCTCGAAATGGTCAACCGCCTCTGCGGACTGTTCGACATCATGCCCGCCGATTCGTTCTCGTATTTCACCTACACGCTCAAAAAGATGTTCGAATACCGCGGCTGGATGGACAACGCGCGCGTGCGTACTGAAGGGTTCACCCCCCCGGCCGAATACGACGCCCTGATAAAAGAGAAACTCGAAGAGCTCGGTTTCCCGAAAGAATAGCTCTTCTGATACGCCGGATAAAAAGAAACCTCTGCTTTGCCATGCGCGGCAAAGCAGAGGTTTTTTCTCCGTCAGCGGCTCTTTCACCGCCGGGTGATTTACGCGTCCCCTTCTTCGGGATTGATCTCGTCCTGAACGTCGTCGAACGACGGCATGAAGTCGACACCGAGATCTTCCGGCGCCCCCTCTTCGGTGGGATCGGGGCTCAGGAGAGGCATCTCGACACTCTGCCCCAGATCGGGAACCGGCTGATTTTCGACCGCTTCGGGCCGGTAGCGCCATTCCGCGTCCTGATACTTGCGGAACCCCGTTCCGGCGGGAATCAGGCGGCCGAGAATGACGTTCTCTTTCAGGCCGACCAGGTTGTCGATCCGATAGGCCACCGCCGCGTCGGAAAGAACCTTGGTCGTCTCCTGGAACGAGGCGGCCGAGATGAAGCTCTCGCTCTGAACCGCCGCCTTGGCAATTCCCAGAAGCTGAGTTTCGGCAACCGCCGGAGCCGGAGGAACCGCCTGGGCGGGTTCGGCGCCGCCGGCCTGCGCCTCGGCGTTCTTTTCGTCAAAGACTTCTTTCGGAACGATCTCGCCGACCTGGAAATCGGTTCCGCCCTGTTCGGTCACTTTCACGCATTTCTCAAGGCGCTGATTATGCCGGCGGAAGATGAACTTGTCGACCAAGTCCCCTTCCAGCAGGCTGGTGTCGCCGGGATCCTTGACCTTGACGCGGCGGAGCATCTGCGAGATGATCACTTCGATGTGCTTGTCGTTGATCGAAACGCCCTGTCCGCGATAGACCTTCTGCACCTCTTCGATCAGGTAATTCTGGATCGCCTCTTCTCCGGAGATATGCAGAATTTCGTTCGGGACGCGCTGCCCGTCGGTCAGCGGCTGGCCGGCCTGGATGTCGTCACCGGTGTGAACGATCAGGTTGTGTTTCCCGATCGGAACTTCGTGGACTTTTTCCTTGCCGGTCTTTTCGTTGCGGACGGTGACCAGCACCTTGCGGTGTTTCTCTTCGCCGATATCGACCACGCCGTCAATTTCTGCGAGAACCGCCGGGTCCTTCGGCTTGCGCGCTTCGAAAATTTCGGTAACACGGGGAAGACCGCTCGTGATATCCTGGTTCCCGGCGCCGCTGTGCGGCGTGCGGGCAAGGACCTCACCGCGCCGAACCAGGTCGCCGTCGTTGACTTCGATCTGGGTCTTGCCGGGAAGATAGTGGTCTTCGAGGATTTTTCCCTTTTTATCCTGAACGGCGATGTGCGGATGACGTTCACCCCGCGCTTCGGTCACGGTACGCGAGACCTTCCCGGAAGCTTCGTCGGTAGTGACCTGAACGGTATCGCCATCGACAATGTTGATGAAGTGAACCCGGCCGTCGAGTTTGGCGAGGATCAGCTTGTTATGCGGGTCGATCATGCAGAGCTTGTCGTCCTTCTGGACTTTGTCCCCTTCCCGCACATCGATCACGGCCCCTTCGGGAATATTGTAGACTTCAATTTCCCAATGGAGATCCTTATCTTTGCAGATGGCGATCCCGCCGTCCGGCTTGCACGCAACACAGACGAGGGAACCGGCAGCGGAATCCTCTTCGGCCTTCGCCTTTTTTCCTCTGGCGCCTTTTTTACTCCCCGGCTCATTCGGACGGACTTCTTCAACTTCCATCCGCTTGAACTTCACATAGCCTTCGTGCTTGGTCACCAGCTCAATATCCTTGGCGGAGTGCCCGGCCGTGCCGCCCTGGTGGAACGTCCGCATCGTCAGCTGAGTGCCCGGCTCGCCGATCGACTGCGCGGCGATCGTGCCGACCGCCAGCCCCTCTTCAACCAGTTTGCTGGTCGAAAGGTCCATTCCGTAACAGAGGGCGCAGACACCAAGCTCCGCTTCGCACGTCATGGGGCTCCGAACACGGATACGGGCGTTTTCGCCGAGCGTGTCTTCGATCTTCCGGGCGATTTCGGCGGTGATCACCTCGTTCTTGTGAACGATGACCTCATCGGTGATCGGCGAGGTGATGTTGTCACACGCAACACGGCCCAGAATCGCTTCGCTGAGGGGAACTTCAATCTTGTCGTCTTTGTAGACGGCGCCCTTGATGATCGACTTCTTCGTGCCGCAGTCGTGCATCGTCACAACGCAGTTCTGCGCGACATCGACCAGCTTACGGGTCAGATACCCGGAGTCCGCGGTCTTGAGTGCGGTGTCGGAAAGCCCCTTCCGGGCGCCGTGCGTCGAACTGAAGTACTCGAGCACGTTGAGCCCTTCGCTGAAGTTCGCCTTGACCGGCGTCTCAATGATGTCGCCGTTCGGCTTGGCCATCAGACCGCGCATCCCGGAGAGCTGGCGGATCTGTTCGCGGCCGCCGCGCGCGCCCGAATCGGACATAAGGTAGATCGGGTTGACGTAGCCTTCCGGACGGTCTTCCGGATGATTCTCGTGGGTGTCATTTTTGAGGTCGTCCATCATCTTGTCGGTGACCTCGGCATTGACACGCGTCCAGATGTCGATCGTTTTGTTATACCGTTCCAGCTCGGAAATCGAACCTTCATCGGCGTAATCTTTGAGATTCTGGACTTCCTGCTCGCCCTTGTCGACGATCTCCTTTTTCTCTTTCGGGATGATCAGATCGCTCGTGGCAAACGAAAGACCGCTGTGGGTGCTCTCTTCAAAGCCAAGGCGCATCATTCGGTCGAGGAGGTCAACCGTCTCGCGCCGGCCGCAGATTTCGTGGCAGTCGCTGATGACCTTCTGCAGTTCCTTGGAACGCATCATCTTGTTGTAGAAGGGCATCTCGCGCGTGCCGTCACACGGGATAATCTCGTTGAAGAGAACCCGGCCGACCGTCGTCTCGAAGAGTTTCCCCGGCGGAACGCTCGTTGTCTCGCGCGTGGTGCTGTCGTCGTCTTTCTGCCAGCGGTTCTTTTCCATCCGGACGCTGATCCGCGCCTGGAGAGCGACCTTTTTGTGGGCATAGGCCAGAAGGAGCTCCTCTTTCGAGGCGAAGGTCATCCCTTCCCCCTTCATGTTGGGGAGCATCAGCGTCATGTAGTAGCACCCCATGACGATGTCCTGCGAGGGGCTGATGATCGGCTTGCCGTTGGCGGGACTGAAGATGTTGTTCGTCGAGAGCATCAGCGTGTGCGCTTCGACCTGCGCTTCGAGCGACAGCGGAAGATGAACCGCCATCTGGTCGCCGTCAAAGTCGGCGTTGAACCCTTTACAGGCGAGCGGGTGAAGCTTGATGGCGTTCCCCTCGACCAGCATCGGTTCGAACGCCTGGATCCCCATCCGGTGAAGGGTCGGCGCGCGGTTGAGGAGAACCGGGTGGTTCTTGATCACCTCTTCGAGAATATCCCAGACTTCCTCATCTTTGCGCTCGAGCATCTTTTTGGCGCTCTTGATAGTGTCGGCGTGACCGCGCTCTTTGAGGCAGCGGATGATGAACGGCTGGAAGAGTTCCAGAGCGATCTTTTTGGGCAGCCCGCACTGATACAGACGCATCGTCGGACCGACGACGATCACGCTTCGCGCCGAGTAGTCGACACGCTTGCCAAGGAGGTTTTCACGGAACCGCCCCTGCTTCCCCTTGATCATGTCGGTCAGCGACTTGAGCGGACGGTTGTTGGCGCCCTGTGTGGCGCGCTTGCAGCGGGCATTGTCGAAAAGGGCGTCAACCGCCTGCTGAAGCATCCGTTTTTCGTTCCGGACGATCACCTCCGGCGCGTTCATGTCGACCAGCTTCTTAAGGCGGTTGTTCCGGTTGATGATGCGGCGGTAAAGATCGTTCAGGTCGCTCGTGGCGAACGTCTGTGTTTCAAGGAGAACCAGCGGGCGCAGATCCGGCGGAATGACGGGAATGACATCCAGAACCATCCACGCGGGATTGTTTTCGTTCCGGCAGTTTTTCAGCGCGTCGATCAGGCGCAGACGGGTGATGTAGTCCTTGCGGGCCTGCTTGGAGCGCACCGTTTTGATCTCTTCGCGGAGCTTGCGCGACTCTTCGACCAGATTGAGCCGGTTGAGAAGCTTGCGGACCGCCTCGGCACCCATTTCGGCCTTGAATCCGGAGTCGCGGAACTCTTCGCGAAACTCTCTGTATTTCGATTCGTTGATGACGTCGCCGGTTTTGACGGGAGCTTCGCCCGGATCGATGACGACGTAATCCTGGAAATAGATCACCTTTTCCAGATCGGAGGTTTTCATGTCGAGCAGGTTGGCCAGTTTGCTCGAAGCCGCCTTGAAGAACCAAATGTGTACTACAGGTGCGGCGAGCTCAATGTGGCCCATGCGGGAACGGCGCACGTTGCAGCGTGTGATTTTAACACCGCAGCGGTCACACGTCATCCCCTTGTATTTCATTCCGCGGTATTTGCCGCAGGAGCACTCCCAGTCGCGTTCGGGACCAAAGATTCGTTCACAGAAAAGACCATCGCGTTCAGGACGAAAAGTACGGTAGTTGACCGTCTCAGGTTTTTTAACCTCCCCCTTCGAGTTTTCACGGATCGTCTTGGGATTGGCAAGACTGATTTTCACCGCGTTGTAGTCGTTGATTTTGATACCGTTATAATCTCTGTCGTCTCCGCTGCTCACAGCCTGATACTCCTTGGATTGAGGTTTACCGATAACCCTCTTGCCGCCGCCTGCTCTATGCGCATTCCGGCCCGGCGGGCGAAGTGGATTAAATAGGAAAGCCTATAAAACCGGAAAATGAAACCAACATACCATCATATCACAAAAGTGTAAACCCGGCAAGGGGTGGCAAGTTGGGTGATGAACAAAAAAGCCCGCTCGCCGGCGGGCTTTTTTGTTCGCTGTACGGAAAATCCGATCACTTAATCGAGACTTTGGCGCCGGCTTCTTCGAGTTCCTTCTTGAGCTTTTCAGCTTCTTCCTTCGAGACAGCCTGCTTGATCGCCTTCGGAGCGGATTCGACCATCGATTTGGCATCGCCCAGCGAAGCGCCGGTGGCGGAACGGACGACCTTGATGACGTTGATCTTGTTGGCGCCGAAATCTTCGAGGACGACGTCGAATTCGGTCTTCTCTTCAGCCGGAGCCGCACCTTCGCCCGCAGCCGGGGCAGCCATCATCACCGCACCGCCGGAAGCCGGTTCGATTCCGTGGACGTCTTTGAGGTAATCGCTGAGTTCTTTGGCTTCTTTCAGGGTCATCCCCATGATTTTGTCGCCGAGTTCTTTGATTTCAGCAGCGAATTCGCGAATTTCTTCGGACATTGTAAAGATCCTTTCATTGGGCTCTCGTCTGAGAGCGGGTTAAAATATTTCGTGACCTCCCCCCCCGAACCGACGGAGGGGGAGAAACCGTTCGGAAGATCCGATCAAGCGGCTTCGGCGTCGGAAGCGCCTTCGCCGTCCTTGTCGTAAAGCTGTTTGATCTGACTGGCCAGGTTCGCCCCCTGCGAGAGAAGCTGGCTCGAGAGCTTGGAGCCGACCCCGACGATCTGACCCAGAAGGATCGAGATCTGTTCTTCACGGGAGGGCCACTTGCTGATTTCGACGACCTGCGCCGCTTTGAAAGCTTCGCCGTCCATCACGCCGCCGCGAATTTCAAACTTCGCGTAGGCTTTGTCTTTCGAGACACGGACGATCTCTTTGGCCAGAGAAACGATGTCGCTGGCGCCCCAGCAGATCGCGCTGGAACCTTCGAGACCTTCGAACATCTTGCAAAGGGGCGTTTCGCTCGTAGCGCGGCGGGCCAGAGAGTTCTTGACCACCATCACCTTGATCCCCTTCGCCGCGAGTTCACCGCGAAGACGATTGCTCGTATTGACTTCAAGACCGATCATGTTGACCAGAAGGGCGTTCTCAACGCCGTCGAGACGCTTCTTCAGATCTTCGGCAATAATGTTTTTAACTTTTTTACTCATGACTTTAACCGTATATCACAAAGGGTTGTTGCTGATCCAAAACACGCGCAAAAAGCGCACCGCATCTCAGGGTCACCCCTGAATGTAGATGCCGGGGCTCATCGTCGCAGAAAGGGAGATCGATTTGACAAAAATCCCTTTGATCGTCGCCGGTTTGAGCGAATTGACATACTGGATGAAAGCTTCAATGTTCTCACAGAGCTTTTCCGGTTCGAAACTCAGTTTACCGACTACGCCGTGGACGATTCCGCCCTTGTCGTTGCGGAACTCAACTTTACCGGCCTTGTATTCCTTGACCGTCTTGGCGATATCGGGTGTCACAGTGCCGGCACGGGGGCTCGGCATCAGACCGCGCGGACCGAGGGCGCGGCCCAGAGGCCCGACCACGCCCATCATGTCGGGCGAGGCGATACAGACATCGAACTCGAACCAGCCGTCCTTGATTTTAGCGGCCAGATCGGCTTCACCGACATAATCGGCTCCGGCCTCTTTGGCCTCATCGGCTTTGGCGCCCTTGGCGAAGACCAGGACGCGGAGGGATTTACCGATACCGTTGGGAAGGACGACCGAACCGCGGACGATCTGGTCGGCCTGTTTCGGGTCGATCCCGAGACGCATCGACAGTTCGACCGTCTGGTCGAATTTGCGGGTGTTGAACTTCTTGAGAATCTCAACGGCCTGCGCAAGCGGAACCGCGGCTTTCCCCTGAGGAAGCTGCGCTTTCATCGCTTTCATTTGCTTTGAAGTTTTAGCCATAGTTTTTTTCGATCGTGTAAGAGTGATTTTGCCGGACTCTCACAAAAGCCGGGCCGTCCCGGAAAGACACGCATCTCGGGCGCCGAGTCTCATGTGAGAACAAAAGGGGAAAGAAGCGCGTCAGTCGACGACGTCCAGCCCCATGCTGCGAGCCGTTCCCGCTAAAATGTTGGAAGCGTGCTCGACATCGCGCGCGTTGAGGTCTTTGACCTTGAGCGCGGCAATCTCTTGAAGCTGCTTTTTCGTTACCGAACCGACTTTGTCTTTCGGAACGAGTGAAGCACCCTTCTCGACTCCGGCGGCCTTTTTCAGAAGATCGACCGAATGAGGACTCTTGGTCTCCAAATCAAAAGTTCTGTCACTGTAGACTTTCACGACAACCGGAATGCGCATCCCCATGTTATCTTTGGTCCGCTCGTTGAATTGCTGAACGAACTGACCAAGATTGAGACCGTACTTACCAAGTGCGGTACCGACAGGGGGTGCTGCCGTAGCCTTTCCTCCGGTGGCGTGAAATTTGACTGTTGCGGTAAGCTGCTTTGCCATAATTTCTTCCTAACCTTGAAACTTGTAAACCGGCTGAAAATCAGCCGACCTGTTCGACCTGCCAGTATTCCATATCAACCGGAGTACTGCGGCCGAAAATCGTAATGATAACGGTAACGCGGCCGGTGACATCATCGACCTTTGTTACCTCCCCCTCGATTCCGTCAAAGGAACCTTCTTTGATTTTAACGCGGTCACCGACCTTGAACGGAATCTGCACCTTCGCCGAGCCGTCGGTGTTCGACTCTTGAAGTTTCAGAATTCGGTCGATCTCGTGCTTCTGCATCGGCACAGGACGGCGGATGCGCGAATCTTTCGAACTCGAATCTTCGGCTCCCGTAAAATCGCCGATACCGTTCGTCTCACGGATGAGGAACCACGTGTCGCGGTTCACTTCCATATTGACGATCAGGTAACCGGGATAGAGGAGCCGGCCGATCTCACGCTTCTTCCCGTTCTTGACAACCGAGATGGTCTCTTTCGGAACGAGAATGTCGGTAACGTAGTTATCCAGTTTCAGCATGTTAACACGCTCCTGAAGCCGTTTTTTGATCGACTCTTCGCGGTTAACCTGAACTTTCAGAATATACCAATCGCGCGGGGCGATGACAAAATCGTCGTCCTGCGCGGAGGCTTCGCTGCCGGCGGCATCGGACTGCCGCGCTTTAATGTCGTCGGAGAGTTTCTTTTCCGTTTCAGCCATCGGTATTACCCCAGACCGATATGTTTAAGGATAAAATCAAGACCGCTGAAGACCATGCGGAAAGCCACGTCGTAACAGAAGATGAGGAGGATAAAGAGCGCCATCATCACCAGTACAACGTAGGTTGTCACCTTCAGCTCTTTGGCCGACGGCCAGGAGACCTTGCGCATCTCCGCCTCGACCGAAATCAGAAATTCGGCAAAGGAGGGGAGATGGACCGCGCGGAACGAAATCCAGCAGCCGACCAGGAAGAGAACGCCCCCGACGACCGCGCTGGTGCGCAGGTCGTTGTAGAGGTTTTCGTGGTAGGTCGCCCACGCGCCGGCCATGAAGAGAACGGCAAGCCCCCCGAACGTCGAACGCCTGGCAATTTTACCCAGCGAGGGCTTGTACAGCTTCGTGCTGAAAAGCGTTTTCAATCCTGTCGCGATGGCCCCAGCCATGTTGGACTCCTTAAAGCCGGTTGAATTCAGGTAACTAAGTTAACAGGGGAGGAGGGAATCGGACCCCCACCAGCGGTTTTGGAGACCGCAGTTCTACCACTAAACTACTCCCCTGGGCCGGCACGGCAAATTGTATGCCGCGCCGTCTTTGGGAAGCGAATTAACGGATGATCTTCGTCACAACGCCGGAACCGACGGTACGGCCACCTTCACGGATAGCAAAACGGACGTTTTCTTCCATGGCGATGGGGTTGATCAGTTCAACGTGCAGCTTAACGTTGTCACCCGGCATACACATCTTGACATCGCCCATCAGGGTGATGGTACCGGTAACGTCGGTCGTCCGGAAGTAGAACTGCGGACGGTAACCGCTGAAGAACGGAGTCGCGCGGCCGCCTTCTTCCTTCGACAGGACGTAGACTTCGGATTCGAATTCAACGTGCGGGGTGATGCTGCCCGGCTTGGCGAGAACCTGACCGCGCTGGATTTCTTCACGCTTGATACCGCGGAGAAGAAGCCCGACGTTGTCGCCGGCCATACCGGATTCGAGGGTTTTGTTGAACATTTCAACGCCGGTGCAGACGGTCTTGCGGGATTCACCCAGACCGACGATTTCGACTTCGTCACCCATCTTGATGACGCCGCGTTCGATACGGCCGGTCGCGACGGTACCGCGGCCTTCGATCGAGAAGACGTCTTCGACAGCCATCAGGAACGGCTTGTCCTGTTCACGCTGCGGTTCGGGAATTTCGGTGTCGATCGCGTCCATCAGCTCGGTGATGCAGGCGCTCGCTTCGGGATCGGTCGGGTTGTTGACGGCCGGAAGAGCGCTACCGCGGACGATGCGGACATCATTGAAACCGTACGATTCCAGAAGTTCGCTGACTTCCATCTCGACCAGAGAGAGAAGTTCTTCATCGGGCATGAGGTCGCACTTGTTGAGGAAGACGACCAGCTTCGGAACGTTGACCTGACGGGCGAGAAGGACGTGCTCGCGCGTCTGCGGCATCGGGCCGTCGGCGGCAGAAACGACGAGGATCGCGCCGTCCATCTGGGCCGCACCGGTGATCATGTTCTTGATGAAGTC
>JAGCAH010000168.1 GCA_017652805.1 Thermoguttaceae bacterium
CGGCGCGCGCCGCGGCCGCGGGCGTCGCCAGCGGAGCCGACTCGGTTCCGGCGGCGGAATCGTCCCCGTCGGGCGCCACCCAGATGACCTGGTCGGCGTCAGGCGGTTCGGGGAGCGTTATGTCGAAATCGGCGCCCGCGGCCAGAGCGCGGGAGACGAGGAAGAATATGACAAGAGAGAGTTTTTCAAAGCGCATCAATCGTTCCTTTCGAGCGGAGGACAATTCAGTTCGATCAAACCGACGAAACGATTATAGCAAAAAGGAGCGGCGTTGTCTTCTGCCGCAGACGACAGCAAAAAAGGCGCGGGCCGATAAGACCCGCGCCGACTGATCTTCCGCCGAGCGACTCCTTTCAGAGCCTCGCGGTTACTTTTGTTTTCCTCCTCCGAAGATCGGGTTCAGTTCGCTGACGTCTTCCTTGTCGATAATCTCGAGCCCCTCTTTGGTGAGTTCGAGCGTCTTGCGCATCTCATCTTCGGTGTGCATGCAGGTCAGGAAGAACCGGATTCGCGCGGCTTTCTCTTCCACCGCCGGATGGAGGATCGGGTTGGCGTTCACGCCGTGGTCAAAGAGGTATTTCGACAGTTTCAGGCATTTCACCGAGTTGCCGATCACGACGGTCACCACGCCCGATTCGGTCGCCAGACCCGTATTCAGTCCCAGTTCGTCGGCCGTCTTTTTGAAGAACCGGCTGTTGACGCGGAGCTGTTCGCACCGCTGCGGTTCCCGTTCGAGAAGACGAATCGAGGCCAGCGCGGCGGCGGCGACCGGCGGCGCCATGGCGGCACTGAACATAAACGCCGGGGTGGTGTATTTCAGGTAGTCGATGATCTCCTGCCGGGCGGCGATATACCCGCCGCACGCGCCGAACGTCTTACTGAGGGTGCACATCCACAGATCGACGTCGCGCCGGTTCACGTCGAAAAATTCGCCGATCCCGCGCCCGGTCTTTCCGAGTACGCCGATCGAGTGCGCCTCGTCGATCATCATGAGGGTCTTGTATTTATTCCGCAGTTCGATGAACTTCGGCAGATCGGGATAGTCGCCGTCCATACTGTAGACCCCTTCCAGCACGATCAGGACGCGGCGGTATTCGTTACGGTGGTTTTTGAGAATCCATTCCGCCGCCTCGTAGTCGTTGTGGGGGAACGGACGGCGGCGCGCGCCCGAAAGGAGCGCCCCTTCGTACGAGCTGTTGTGAATCAGCGAGTCGTACAGAATCAGGTCGTACTCGTTCATCAGGTGCCCGATCACCGACTCGTTCGTCTGGTGGCCCGCGGTAAAGGTGATCGCGTCGTCGGTTCCCAGGAAGTCGGCGATCGCGCGTTCCAGCTCGACGTGGACCGGTTTGGTTCCCGAGACGATACGGCTCGCCGAGGCGCTGGTGCCGTACCGCTTGGCGGCTTCCTGCGCGGCGGCGATCACTTCGGGATGGCCGCTGGCGCCGATGTAGTTATACGAGGCAAAGTTGATATACTTCTTCCCGCGGATATAGGTGACGTCGTCGGTGATCGACTCGTGCACGTCGAAGAAGTGGCTCAGCTTCATCTTGCGGAGGTAGAGAAGCTTCTCGTGAATCTCGAGGTATTCCGGGAAGAGCGAGAAGTCGTTCGAGGCGTCGTTCACTTCGTAGAGCTTCTTTTCACGCTCCTCGGCCTTCACGCCGTGTCCCAGGTATTTCCGAACGGCGTCGACCACCTCGCGCGCGGTGAGCAGGTCGGGAAGGATTACTTCCGGGAACTGGCCGCCGAACTTATCTTCGAGGGAAGCGAGAATTTCCATCCGTTCGAGGGAATCGAGCCCCAGTTCGGTGATATCCGAATCGAGCGTGATCCCGCGGGCACGGTCTTTGGCGATCCGATGAACCTCTTCAAGGACGGTTTTCGCCGTCTCCTGGTAGTCCTGGTCGGCCGGCGAAATTTTAGACGCCGGAGATGCGGCGGGAGCCGGCGCCGGTTTGACGGCGGGCCGTTTTTCGACCTTGAAGACGTTTTGCATCTCGCTTCCCGGATAGGCGGGCTGTTTCGCCTGGCTGGCGATCTTTTCGTCGTCGTCAAGAAGTTTTTCGGCGTTCGGGTCGTAGTTGAGCGGATTGTCCGCTTCGGTGTAGCTGCCGAGCGATTTTTTCTTCGGCAGGGCGACCACGTTGATCTGATCGGACGACTCGTCGGCGATCGACCAGCGGGCGACGACGCTCAGTTCGTTGTTGAGGAACATATCGCGGCACGAATGGCGCTGGATCTTCCCGCTCGAGGTCTTCGGAACCGTGCCGGTTCGAACCAGCACGATCGTGTCGATCGGTACTTCATGTTCAATGGCGATCGCCTTGCGGATTTCGGCGAACGTCTCGGCCGCATCCTCATCGGGATGGAACCGGCGTTCGACTTCCTGAACCAGCACGAGTTTCTCGTCGTTGTCCTCGCCGATCATAAAGGCGCCCCCGGCGTTGAGTTTGAGGAGGTTCGGCATCGAACGCTGCGCCGTCGCCTCGATATCCTGCGGATAGAGGTTCACTCCGCGGATAATGATCAGGTCTTTGATACGGCCGGTCACGAAGAGCTCGCCGTCACACATAAAGCCCAGGTCGCCGGTGCGCATGAAGGGGCCTTCTTTGGTGTCGGCGGTATACGCCTGGAACGTGTCGGCGGTTGCTTTCGGGTTTTTCCAGTACCCCTTGGCGACGCTCGGGCTGGAAGTCCAGATTTCGCCGACCTTGTTGTCGGGGCAGATGTTGAGCGTTTCGGGATCGACGATCCGCACTTTTTGGTTGAGGATAATCCGTCCGCTCGAAACCAGTCTTCGGACACGGTCGGTTCCGGGGATCGCGTCGATCACGCTCCCGGCCGCGAGCGAATCGGCGTCGACCGTCTTGATGACCGGCGCTTTGCTTTTCAGACCGCCGGTGACGATGAGCGTTCCTTCGGCGAGTCCGAAACAGGGGTAGAACGCCTCGTAGCGGAATCCGCACCGTTCGAATTTCCTGGCGAACCGTTCCATCGTTTCGGCCTGAACCGGCTCGGCGCCGTTAAAGGCGACTTCCCAGCACGAAAGGTCGAGCGTATCGAGGAGTTCTTCCCGGATCCCCTTGACGCACGCGTCGTAGGCGAAGTTCGGTCCGCCGCTGGTCGTGCCGCGGTACTTGCTGATCGCCGCCAGCCAGCGGTACGGTTTCATGATGAACGAAAGGGGCGACATGATCACGTTCGGCCGGCCGCAGTAGATCGGCTGAATGATCCCCCCGATCAGTCCCATGTCGTGGTAGCTCGGAAGCCAGAAGACGCCGCTGTGGCTGCGGGTGTGTTCGAATCCGGTCGAGATCAGCAGGGAGTTATGGAGCATATTCCCGTGCGAGATCATCACCCCTTTCGGCGTTCCGGTCGAGCCGGACGTATATTGCAGAAACGCCAGCGCGTCGGAATCGAGGTTCGGGTCGTTCCACTCCTCCTCGTATCCAGTCAGTTCGCGGTCGGTCGTCGACCAGGCGATCTTTTTTAGGTTCGGCGTCTCGTTGATCATCTCGCGCACGCGCGCCATCACGTCTTCGGTCGTCAGCGCCAGACTCGCCTCGGCGCTGTCGGCGACCGCCTGAACGCGGAGCATCGAGCGGTTCTTCCGCGGCGGGTAGATCGGGACCGCCGTCGCGCCGGCGTAGAGGCAGCCGAAGAACCCGACGATGAATTCAAGCCCCGGAGGATAAAGTAAAAGGATTCGTTTCCCGCTGTAACGATTCTTCTGCAGCCACCCCCCCAACGCGCGGCACCGCCGATCCAAATCCTGATAGGTCAGCCGAATTTCGTGTCCTTCCCCCCCGATTCCGTCAGTGAGATAGAGAAACGCCGTGTCGTTCGGCTGAATTCTTGCCCGAAACTGAACAAGTTTCACTAAATTGGAATGGTCAAACATGGAAGTTTGCGTCTGAATCTGGCTCACTTTACCAAATCTCCGAGAATCTATTCGATGTGACTCCGTTCATCTAAGCGCTTTTAAGCTTAGAATTTTATTTATCTTGCCGATTTTAACAAACTTAACTTAAATCGGTCGTTTCATCCGTGAAACGTCTTTTCCATTATCGAACTTTAGCCCCGCCGGAATATAACAAAACTTGCCATCTTTCCTATTTTTTAGAATTATCGTAATAACCGCCAAAAATTGCACCTCTTTCCACTGGAACGATTGCTTCGTCGGGGGAGCCGATTTAAAATAGAAGCGGAAGCGGAGGACGATTTGCCTCCTTATAGCGGCGGTGAGGTGACGAGCTGTGAAGAACGATCCCTTTAAAGAGTACGCCAAAGAGACGGAACCGGCAAAACGGGAGAAAGTGTATGCTTGGCATACCGCCATCGGTTTGCAGGCTGTTGACGGTCTCAAAACTTCCGACTACCTGGCTCGTACCGCCGTTCGGAATATTGAAGGCGAGATCTCTTTTGAAGAAGCCGGTAAGCTGTTGCAGACCTATTACGAGATGAATCCGTCTCGTGATTCGGAAGATAGGACAGAGGAGGCTGATAAAGTCTCTGTCAGAATCGCGGCGTTACTGTCGGAGCGATCCTTCAGCTTTACCCCAAACGAATATCTGTCTATTCATCGAAAGTTGTTTTTAGGTATCTACCCCCACGCAGGTCGTATTCGGGATTATAATATCACGAAGAAAGAGTGGGTGTTGAATGGTGCGACGGTCCTCTATGGCAGCGCGACGGAGCTGCGGGCGACGCTGGACTATGATTTTTCCGAGGAGAAAAAGTTCTCCTATCAAGATCTTTCTATGGATGAGATCATCCGCCATCTTTCGGAATTTATATCCAGGTTGTGGCGGATCCATGTGTTTTGCGAGGGGAACACCAGGGCGACGGCGGTGTTTTTCATCAAGTACCTGCGTATGCTCGGCTTTGATGTGACAAACGATATTTTTGCCGAGAATGCGTGGTATTTCAGAAACGCACTCGTTCGGGCAAATTACAACGGCCTGAAAAACGGTATCCACAGAACAACGAAATACCTTGAAATTTTCCTTCGCAATCTCCTGCTGAGTGAAAATCAACCGCTTAACAACCGAACTCTGCACATTAGCGGTGTTTTTAAGGAAGCCGGAAAAGCGGACATTGAA
>JAGCAH010000169.1 GCA_017652805.1 Thermoguttaceae bacterium
CGCAGAAGAAGTTCCAGCATCTCGGCGGTAAAGGTCGAGTCTTTCTGCGTCGAACCGTACGGATTGACCAGATACGGGTTCTCGCTGTATTTCGGCATATAGGTCAGGATGTCGTTGCCAAGCGGGTCGTAACTGCGAAGGGCGGTATCGCAGAAATCGAAGGTCGGGTACCAGGCATGGTACTTCGGATATTGTTCCGAGGAGGCATTGACTCCGTAATCGAAAACACGCGTCTTTCCGCGCCATGGGAAGATGAAAAGATTCGGATCGGCGAGCGGAGCATTTACATCGCCCCGATAGATCGCGTCGGTGTGGAGATAAAACCTGCGGTGCCCGTCGGAGTCGTCCAATATCCGCTGACTCGGATCGGTTCGCGTTAGGCAATACGCCGAAGGCTGGCTCAGTTGTCCGCGGCTCGTAATTGCCGGCGTTCCCGCGTCATTAGAAGCGCCCCAGTCTCGTTCAAGTCCGTCGAAAAGGGGTAAACCTGTTGTTTCGGGATCTTGTAAATTCCTATTGAGAACCCCGAACGCGGCCGAGAAGTAACGCTCGGCAAGAATATCCTGCGCCGTCTTGCCCTCCGGCTCTTTCTTCTCAAAATTCATCGCTTTGAGAGCGGCGACGAGGTCAATTCCCGCTGGCCCGAGTCCGGTGCCACGTGGCGTTTCCGTGTGTTCGCCGTTTGCAAGTTCGGTGTCGGCATCGTCGTACCAGCCGATCCCGCTTTTCAGATTTTCAAAATGGTACCACGGAGAGTTCGGGTCGGAATTCGTCGAACCGGAAGCGAGATATTCGAGTTTTGTGTAATAGTCACCGGCGGGATAGGGGAGCTGGTTCCAGTTTCCCGCGGTGTTGACGTTGACGCGCCCGTCGAGGTCGAGGACGGTAAACGAATACATTGTGGCGTACGGCTTGCCGTTTTCGTCGACACGGACCGGCAGACCCGAGGGAATCCAGATCCCGTCTTTGTCGCCATCGTTGTCATTATCGACGTCCCAGCCCTTTTCGTTTTCGGCGGCGATCAGCGTGTCGAGTTCGGCGAGAGTCGCCGTTTTAACCAGTTCGGGATCTGGTCCTGTAATTTCATTCGGCATCTGACTGTAGGCATTGGTGAGCAATTTGTCGTTGCTTCCGGACCAGTTCCAATGGTCGATTCTCAGCGGCCGAGGGGTAACTTTCCGCAATAGGGCAGGGAGCTGATCTCCGGTACTTCCGTCGGCGGCCGCCAGCAGACTTCGCAGTTTTTCGAACGTCTTAGGACGGACAAAAGATGGGATTGGTGTTGTCTGGTTGGGACCGATAGGCTTTTCCCCAGCCAGGAAGAGGTTCCGCTCGTCGACAGCCGTATAAGCGGGGTTCATCCGAATCGGCTCGTGCGAAGCGACCTGTTCGTCAGGCGAGAAGTTCCAAGACCCGTTCTCGAAGAAGGGGAAGATTTTTCCTTTCGTGATCGGCGTGTAGACGCGATAGGATCTGTCGGCCAACTGACGCCAAAAAGTCTGGAAACTTGTATTTCCGTTGAGGTCGAGATAGGGGGTCAGGTCAGGCGCAGCTGCGTTTCCCCAGAAGGCGAACGGAAGACGGATCGGGTCGGGCGAAGGTTCTTTCCCCTCTTCCGGGAAGAAGAAATCGCCGGCGTCATCTACACGAAGCTGGCCGTCTTTGAATGTGTCGGGAGCAAATCCCCCCGCACCGGTTCCGCTAAAGGGCGGCGGGTTCAGGCGAATGCTGGCGCTCAGTTTGACGATACCCGCATCGGGAGTACACGGCCAGCCAGTCTCTCTCGTGAGCAAGTAATTTGGATTTGAGAAGAATGTTCTCAGTCTGTCGGAGAGAGCGAGCTCAACCCGGAGGACAAGAGGAGCTCCAGTTAACTCGTCTCTGACGAGTTCCTTCTTGATGATTTGCGCGCGGGTACCGCCAACGCAATCGTTGAAAGATTGGCAAACATAGATATACGTAGCGAAGTCGTTGGTGCCGACGTTATCAACCCATTTGAGGGGGTCGAAACCAATTGTCGAGCCGGAATCGAGAAGACGCTTGCTTAGTGTGTCGATGATTGCGCGAAAATCTGTGCCCGGATTGTAATCAGCCGGAATGCCATCAGGAACGATTCTATCGTATCTGTTGCCCTCATTCTCCAATCGTTCAATAAGCTCTTTGAAATTTTGATTCTCCGCCAGACGTCCCAGGAGCCCGGCCCGCTCATGGTAATACGTTGCGAGCTGCCTGACGTAGCGAACGGCTTCGTTATAGAGGTCAATGTCAACGATCGCCCTGGTTGGGGTTGTCTCGTCGTCTTCGTCAAACCCGGGGTAGAGGGAGAATGTCTGAACGGTGAGGTCGTCGAGTCCTTCCATCGTCGTCCGATCGCCATAGAGGTTTTCGAGAATCCCGAACGGACCGATCGGCGAGGACGTGTTGTTCGTTCCGACGACGAGGGTGCGGATTGCGTTGTCAATGTCGGCGGCGCTCCGGTCTTCGGCCGATTCTCCCTTTTCATAGAGAGCCAGCGCGTTGGCGGCGGAGTCGGACATGCTCGATGTCATAAACAGGAACGCCGAAATCATGATGGCGAACATGGTCAGAAAGACCAGGATCAGGATCATCACGACCCCGC